>BDSW01000184.1 GCA_002898175.1 bacterium BMS3Abin04 | reverse complement strand
ATATACCTTCCAAATGGAATATGAAGGAATATCGAACAATAAAGATCAAGATATTTCCACAAATCCGACTGTAATATTTAATACTGTATTAACGACAGTGCAAGTAAAAGACGCTCAAAATCAACAGATAAACGGAGCGGAAGTAAGTTATTACGGAAGCGGCTGGAAAGTAATTGGCAATACGGTAAACGGAGAAGTAACGAAAGAGCTATTGCCGAAACAGATAACATTCAAGGCGAAATATAATTCAAAGCAAGCGCAAAAAGATCAAGACATAAGTACAAATAATATAGTTCAACTAACAATAGAATAAAAAAGTTAAAACGTAGAGACGTAAAACATGAAAACTATTGTAAGGAACAACCACGGCTATTCCGTTAATTAGTGCATTCGTGGCAAAAAAAGAAGGAGCAAAAATGAAAGTTTTAGTAATGTTACTATTATTCGTAAGTCAAATATACAGTCAAACGACCTACGAGATTCCGTTTTCAACTAAAGGCAACAGCATAGAGCTAAAAATAAAAAACAGCTCAAGTATAAAAACGGAAGGAGTAGAAATAAGCGCAACAGGAATCCCGAATTGGCTTAACTTCAAAGAAGAGAGCCGACGGATAGAGGTTTTGAAGGGAGGAGAAGAAAAATCGGTAGAGTTTAAGTTCTCGGTGGACAAAACTGCGCCTGTACAAGAAGCAGTAAAGTTAAAATTCAAGATAACCGACAAAAGAGGCGAAAGCTGGGAAAAAGAAATAACGGTTGAAGTAAGTCCTCCAAAAGAATTTAAGCTTTACCGGAATTACCCGAATCCGTTTAACCCGAGCACAACAATTTCATATACAATTCCGACTTCCCAAAATCCCCCCTTTGCCAAAGGAGGGAATACAAGGGGGGTTTTTGTTGTATTAAAAATTTACGACATCCTCGGCAGGGAAGTATCAACCTTGGTAAACCGAGAGCAGAAACCGGGGATTTACAAAGTAAATTGGTTGGCAAACAATTTTGCCAGCGGGATGTATATTTACCGAATATTAGCAAAATATGGCAACGGAGAGACAAAAATACAGCAGAAAAAGATGCTGCTGATGAAATAACTACGAGATGAAGAAATTGTTTTGCATTGAAAAAAATCTGAAGTGAGTTGAAAGTTAGTTCGGTTTTTTCGGTAACTGCCTAACTACACCTTAACTGGAAATTAAGATTTCCTACACTGAAACTTCGTAGGTTTATTGACGTAAGTAGTATTAAGAATACGGAATATTGAATTCTACTATCTGTTAGTTTGGTAACCTTTAATTCGTTTTAACTTCTACATGTTTCCAGATTTAGACTTTTAACTTTTCAACTAAGAAGTACTTTATAATTTTTTTTATCCGGTATCCATAATTTTGTAACCGGAATCAAGCCCTCCAAAATTCATTCCAATTTTATTATAAACTTTTCTTTTCTGCACTCGATAATTGATATGACTTAGTCTGTAAAAACTAAGTTTAAAATTAAGTTGATGAAAATATGAAAGTAAGGCACTGATGAGTCAATTACTTTACGGATCGTTTAATTTAAGTAAAATTCGTTTTACGCTTGACTTATTCAAAACGCCCGAAGAAAAAATCAGTTATCTCTATCACGTAAAAATTGAGATAAACAGAGTAATACAATGCTTTAGTGGGAAGAAATTTCTTCCGCTAAGAAAATATTCACTTGATAATATTTTTATCGAAGATAATTGTCCTGAGTTAAAAGAATTTCTCAAAAAAATTCTGAATTATTATAACTCGAACGGGGGTGAATCAAGATTCCCGGGCGAAGCTCTTTTACTTAGGCATGTTAAAAAGGAAGTAATTGAGTATAAAAAATTAAGTAAAGTAATAGATGCAGAAATAAAATTCTTAACTGGAAAGAGAGATATAAAATCGGCAGAAAAAATTGAAGGGCAGTTATATAAAAATTTAGAAGTTGAAGAAACGAAAAATTCAATTAACAAAAAAATAAAGAACAAAATGGAAAATGTAGACTTAAACAAAAACGTCGATCAGGAAAAAGAAAGACAGATTGTAAGTTCCAGCCATACCTCAATAAGAAAGCTAAAAGAAGAAAAGAAAAAAATTGTGTGGCAGGGAAATCAGTCGGATTTAATCTATTTTTTTGATCAGCTTTACGATATGGATTTTATGTCAATTAAAGGTTATGACGAAATTTTTTCAATTATCAGCAACTTTTTTATAGATAAAGACGGTCAGCCTTTTAGAACCGATAAGGTTGCCGAGATAAAATTAAAACAGCGGAAAAACAGCATGCCCAAAGGTTATGTGCGCTATATGAATGCTATTGAAAAGTTAAAATCTAAAGACTCAGAAGATTAAAAAAGGAGAGAACCTAAACAAATAGATACTCTCCTTGAATTTCCGGTTTCATAATATTTGTTTAATCATTATCCCGATCTTTCATAAACATCTTAAATTTCTCCATTCCTTTAAATCCTCTTCTTCCCATGAAATTTTCATGCATACCTTTTCTCATTTTATTACCCATTGCGTTAAAATGTTTTACCCACAATTTTTGCTGATCCTTGTTTAAAATATTATAAATATCAAGCCACATCGTAACTTTAGAGGATTTCATCTTGCTTTGTAGATCGGAAATATTATTTGTAAGGGCTAAAAGTTTATTTCCGTTTATTTCATTATTCACCATCATTTCTTTTATCTCTATTCTCTTTTTTTGAATCAGGGCTCTTAAATCGACCGCCTTTTTCTGGTTATCGAATCTTAATTGATTAAATTTTTTCTGCTGTGCATCAGTTAAGTTTAATTGGCTCATAAATTTTCCACGCTCAAATTTAGGACCCATTTTATACATAAGCGGTTGTGCATTAATAGTGGAAAAACTCAGTGCGCTTACTAAAAGCATTACAACGAAAATTGATAGTTTTTTCATTTTTTACTCCTTGCATTATTGTTGGTTTTCTGTGAATTTTACTATTGGACAATCGAATAACTAAATTGGTTTAATCGATTTTGACATTAAACCATTTTTACGCCAAAGTTGTCTAATTTGTGGAACAGATAAACTATATGACAGAAGACAGCGATTTTATATTAGTAAAAAAGTTCTTAACCGGCGATGAAAAAGCATTCAATATAATTGTGCATAAGTACCAAAAAAAAATCTATTGGCATGCGCGCAGAATGCTTGGAAACCATATGGACGCCGATGAGGTTACTCAAGATGTATTAATAGTTATTTATAAAAGACTAAATACATTTAAGTTTAATTCATCGTTATTCACATGGATTTTTAGAATTACATCAACGCGTTGTTTAAATGCGATAAAAAAGAGAAATCTGAAGAGAATATTTTCACTAGATAACGAATCGCATAAAAATATTCGTGATAGCTGTGATATCGTAAAATCAATAGAAGATAAAGAAAAATTGGATTTATTAAGTTTACAATTAGACAAACTTCCCGTAAAACAAAGAGAGGTTTTTATTTTAAGAAGATTTGATGAATTATCATACGACGAAATTTCAAAAATCACAGGGAAGACTATAGGGGCTTTGAAAGCCAATTATCATTTAGCATTAAAAAAAATTCTTACTAATTATAATGAAAAATAATAAAGAAAAAATATTAAATTATTTATCGGATCAAATGAGCGAGGAAGAAAAACGTAAGTTTGAATCCGAATTAAACAGCTCATCTGAGTTAAAGCGTGAATTTAATGAAGCTAAAGAAAAGTTAGATAAGTTTTCTTTCAATGATGATGTTTATCTGGAAGAAGATTATTTTGGTAACTTACTACCCAAGACAAGAGCAAAATTAGAAAAGGATGATGTTCCGTTTTATAAAAAGAAAATTGCTTTTGCTGTTCCGGTACTTGCAGCTATTATTATAGTTCTCATTTTTATTGTTGACGGAACAAATACTTCTTCAAAGGAACACTTTATTACTTTTAATGACTTAGAGAATATTCTTTACACAAATGACAATCTAAATGAAAAATTAGCTTCACAATTGTGGGAAGAAAAATTAGACGGGAATTATCAAATACCATTGTCCGAAATAAATAAATATTATAATCTTAGTATAGAAGATTTAGTTAATGAGGGAAGTATAGACTATTTGAATAACGATTTTCCGTATTTGAATTCATATGATCTATATAATAAGCTTAAAGAAAAAGATATAGAAAAATTTTATAAATCTCTTATGAACAAAAAAATATTATAGGTATGAAATGAAAAAGATAATTAAACTTTTATTTCCGGTGCTAATTTTTATGGCGTCTAATTTAATAGCTCAGAATATGCATCAAAACTTTCCTCCATTTTTCAGGGGAAAAGCTAAGCTTCAAGAATTAGAAAAGATTAAATTAATAGAGTCGTTGAACTTAGATGAAAATGTTACACTCAGATTCTTTGCCAGAAAAAATAAATTCCAAAATAAACAAGAAACTTTAACAAAAGAAAAAGATAGTTTACTAAACTCACTGAACAGTACTTTTAATTCCGGTGAAAATAAAAGTGATAAATATTATGACGAAATAGTTAGGAAAGTAAGCAAAGTAGATAGGGAAATGTTAAACAATCGTGAAAAATTTGTTAAATCTCTTTACAATATTCTTTCTCCAAAACAAATAGCAAAATTCATAGTCTTCGAATTTAGGTTTAGAAAGGAAATAAGAAATTTTTTCCTAAATAGAAAACACCGCATGTTAAAAAGGTAAAGAAAATCAGTATAAATGTTGTAAAGAAGTTGTAATATCTTAAAATTATTTTACTGATCCAAATAAGTTTTCTTGGAGAATTAACTTTGTATTTATTTTAATTTACCTTCATACTATTAAATTATATTTCAAAATCTTTTTTTAAAAAGTTGAATTCCTGCATTGGAAAATCAAGGAACTTCTAACTATATTAAGTTGTTAAATGGAAGAATATTGCGGATTCGCCTACTAAGCACTGAAAATAGGAATTGATTTTTTTACATAAGAGAATTATGTTTAAAATTCAAATTTTTGCGGAAGTGGTGAAATTGGTATACACGCTACTTTGAGGGGGTAGTGCTCGCAAGGGCGTACGGGTTCAAGTCCCGTCTTCCGCACTGGTTCATATTAACAAAAAGGGAAAAAGCATGAAAAGAGTTTCGTTTATATTCCTCGCAGCATTCTTATTTTTAGGTACAATAAGTTTTGCGCAAAAAGTTCCCATGAAGCCTGAAGCAGCAAAATTATATCACCAAGGGAATAAGCTTATTAAATCCGGAGATTACCAAGGTGCAGTAAAAAATTATGAAGAAGCATTAACCAAGGCTAAGGATTATAGAATATATTACCAGGAAGGTATTGCTTAC
>BDSW01000183.1 GCA_002898175.1 bacterium BMS3Abin04 | reverse complement strand
GACCAGTTTGTTTGTCGGATCGATATAACTGTTTAACATTAAAATACCACCTGTTTGAGCCATGGCTTCTACAATAAGAACGCCCGGCATTATAGGTTGACCGGGAAAGTGTCCTTGAAAAAATGGTTCGTTAATAGTTACCGATTTAATTCCTACAACTTTCTTGTCCAATTCGAGGTGAACTATTTTATCAACCAGCAAGAAAGGATAACGGTGGGGAAGAATTTTTTGAATAGCATTGATATCTAAAACAACGCCCTGCTTCTTTACATGCTGGTATTTCTTCACGAGTTTTTTTTGTTGATATAACTTTCTAATTTTCTTTGCAAATTCTACATTAGCTTTGTGTCCTGGTCTTGCCGCAAGCAGCTGTGCTTTAAGCGGTGCTCCTATTAAAGCAAGATCACCAATCATATCCAAAAGTTTATGTCTAACGGGTTCATTTTTAAATCTTAAAGATTTTTCATTCAAAATTCGATTATGACCAATTGTTATATCTTCTCCAATACCTAATTTACTTTTGAGTTGGGTCAGTTCTTCTCCAGACATATCGTGATCAACAATCACAACAGCGTTATCAAGGTTCCCGCCTTTTATTAAACCTGCATCAACCAAGGACTCAACTTCACTTAAAAAACAAAATGTTCTGGCAGGGGCAAATTCCTTTACAAATTCCTTCTCAAGATCGAATAAACCGGTGTGCTGGCTTCCCAAAGCAGGGTTTTGATAATCAACCATAACGGTAATTCTGTAGCCGTCTAACGGTAGTGCAACAATGTCAACCTGTTCTTCATCATTGTGGAACATTACGGTTTCGTCGATTACTAAATAGTCGCGAGGTTCTTTCTGTGTTTCAATTCCGGATTCTTGAATTATTTCTACATAAGGCATTGCGCTTCCGTCACCAACAGGGGGCTCCATGCCGTCAAGTTCTATAATTAAATTGTCTATTTGTAATCCGTAAAGAGCTGCTAAAACATGTTCGACCGTATGAACTTTCGTGTCACCTATTCCTAAAGTTGTTCCCCTGGAAATATCTACAACATATTCTGCAACTGCTGGAATTTCCGGACTACCTCCAATGTCGCTTCTTATAAATTTTATCCCGGTATTAACCGGTGCAGGTTTAAAAGTCATGGTACAATGGGTTCCCGTATGTAAGCCTGAACCTGAAATTGAGACCGGTTCTTTAATAGTTCTTTGAAGTTCGAACATTACTTTGTATCCTCAGTTGGTTGATTATTAATTATATTTTTCAATTCTTTGATTTGAATTTCAAGTTTTTTTATGCGCTCACTGTAAGAGGGTAAGTTTCTTATGTGAGATTCTAACCGGAGGGTGGTTCCCATTTCTTTTGCCGGGTATCCGAAATATTTCCCCGGTTTCTTAAGAGATTTAGAAACACCGGATTGAGCTCCTACTATTACTCCGTCTGCTAGTTCAATATGTCCAACTGTACCAACTTGTCCGGCTAAAATACAGTTTTTCCCGATTTTTGTGCTTCCGGAAATGCCGGATTGAGCGCTAATAACGGTATTGTCGCCAATTTTTACGTTGTGTGCAATTTGAACCAAATTATCTAATTTTACCCCTTTACCTATAACCGTTGAACCAACTGCTGCACGGTCAATTGATACATTCGACCCGATCTCTACATCGTCTTCAAGAATGACATTTCCGATTTGGGGGATCTTATGATAAACTCCGTTTTTATCCGGAGAGTATCCGAATCCATCAGATCCAATAACCGAACCCGCATGAATAATAACTCTATTCCCAATTACGCAATTTTCTCGAATTGTTACGTTTGGGAAGATGAGTGTGTTCGAACCGACTTTTACATTCTCCATCAAAACAGTATTGTGGAAAATAGTAGTATTGTTTTCGATTATACAATTTGCAGAAATGATCACATTCTTTCCAAGAGATACATTTGTACCTAGTCTTGCAGAAGAATCAACAGAAGCTGTGGAATCAATTCCGTTTAGTATGAATTGAGGTTTTAAGAAAGTGTTTATAATAACTAGGAAAGCAGTTTCCGGGCTGTCTACTTCTATGTAGGTTAAATCATCGCGGTTAGGTTTTTTCTGATCATGTTTAACAAAAACAGCCGTAGCATTAGTTGAAGTTAAATATTTGGCATAGTTTTGTAAGTAGAGAAAAGTCAAATCACCTTTAACCGCCTCATCTATTCTTGCAACATTGGATATCTCAGCGTATTTATTGCCAATTATTTTACCATCTACTATTCCAGCAATTTTTTTTACGGTTAATTTCATATTTTATTTTAGTTTTTCCAGAACGAGTGGTGTAATATCGTATTTATCTTTTGCATATAAGAACATAAGATCACCGCTTTTATCAAAGACAAAATCGAGATCTTTTTCTTTCGCAACCTCTTCAATAGCATTAAATATCATGTTTTGAATTGGTTTCATCAGCTCTTCTTGTTTTTGAAAAAGTTCTCCGTTAACACCAAATTTTTTTTGCCTGAAATCGGAAATTTCTTTTCCCTTGGCTTTTAATTGTTTCTCGGTTTCTTTCCTTTTTTGGTTGCTCATGATTAACTTTTGATTTTCAAATTCTCTAGTACTGTTCTTTAATGTACTTTCCATTTTAGAAAGTTCTTCTTGCCATTCTTGTATAATCCCATCTATTTTTTTCTGAGCATCTTTGGCATCAGGTAATTGAGAGATTATTGCATCGGAATCTACATAACCAAGCTTTAATTGGGCATAGTTGTTTCCATAAAATGAAATTAACAAGATAAAGCCGAATAAATACTTCTTCATTTTCACATCATTCTTTATTAAGAAAACAATTGTTTAATTAAATATACAATTTTAAAAATGTTTTTGAGAAAAATATGCGGAAAAGTTTTTACCCTTTTAATATAAAAAACCTTCGAAGATTTTTATTCTCCGAAGGTTTTTTAAACTAGTTGGAATTAAAATTTGTGACTTATATTACTTTCCTCTTTTTAACTTATCTAATACAGCATTGGTTAAATCGAATTCAGGGTCTGCATACAAAACAACTACACCGCCGGCTTTATCAAAAATATAATTCATCCCTTCATGTTTTCGTACAACTTCAATAGCTTTCATAATTTTATCTTTAATAGGCTGCATTAATTCAGTCTGTTTTGCAAAAAATTCACCATTCGGTTGACCAAATTTCTTTTGTCTGAATTCTTGAATTTTTTGTTCTTTCATTACTAAATCTTGCTGAACTTCTTTTTGTTTATCAGGCGTCATATTTGCCAGTTGTTTTTGTGCAGTTTGATATGCTTGCTGCAATTCTTTTGTCATACTATCAATTTTCTTCGACCATTTTTGAGTTAATGCGTCTAAATCGCTTTGAGCTTTAATTGCAGGTGGATATTGCTGCAGAATAATTTGAGAATCAACCCAACCGATTTTAAGACTATTGTTTTGTGCAACTAAATTAACAGTTACAAAACTTAGTAATATAAATACTATCGTTTTCAATGTTACCTCTTTGTTTGTGATTAAAAACCTCTTCCGAATTGAAAATGGAATACCCACTGCGGATCTCTACCGTCAACACTTTTCCGATCAAAACCATAACCATAGTCAAAGCCGATAAGTCCAATGGGATTAATTAAAATTCTAGCGCCAACACCAACAGATCTTTTAAGATCAAGCAAATTTGCGCTTTTCAAATCTAAATAATTATTACCGGCTTCGGCAAAAGCTAGTACATAAAGGGGCATCGGCTCAAGAGTAAGCGCAGCTCTAATTTCAGCAGTATACTTTGTCATTACTCTTCCGCCTATAATTTGATTTGCACCGTTGATAAATTTCTTAGGTCCGACTGATCTGTCTTCATAACCTCTGAGTGGAGTAGTAGCAATTACTAAACCGTTTCCGCCCATAAAGAAGAATTCGAACGGTTGAATAGCAGTACCGTTAACAATTTCGTGAATATATCCAAGGTCTATTCCGGCATAAAATGTAATTCTGTTGGAATTAAAAATTCTTCTGTACCAATCTGTTTTAAATTGCACCTTATAATAATCTACATCACCCGGAAGTATTGGCCCACCGGAAAGTTCCGCATTCAATGAAATTTTTGAACCGATTGATGGAAATATTGGGTTATCAATATCATCTCTACTTAAAGTTGCACCCAAAGTATATTGCCGCGAGATACCTTCTCTATAGAAATTACCGCCATTAATTACATCATTATATTGGAATTTTAAGAAACCTTGTATATAAAACCTGTCATCAGGCCAAGTAAGTCTTCGGCCAACTCTTCCTGTTATTCCGCTTTGGCGCAGATCGTAAATATATCTCTGGCGTGTATCAAATGCGTTAAACCCTAATAATGTTGGAGTATCCAAAAACCAGGGTTCAGTAAAACCAAGGTTAAATGTACGATAATAGTTCCCGACACCAAATTGCCAGTTAAAATCCAATCTCTGCCCACCGCCCATTTGGAAAGGTTTTCCAAGATAAAAGTTTGAGAGTGTTACACCAACGGAACCACTAAATCCGAATGCTCCGCTATAGCCGACAGAAGCGTTTAAATAATCGCTGGATTTTTCCGATACATTATAAATAAGATTAACCGTACTGTCGTTTGCAGGTCGGTAATCAACACCTTTTTTGTATAGTTGTTCAACATTAAAATATTTCAAGTTAGCCAATTGTTGAATACTTCTAAAAATATTACTTCTCCTAAAATAATCTCCGGGGATTGTGTAAAGTTCCCTTCGTATTACTTTATCCATAGTTCTGTCATTACCCGTAATCTCAACGTCACCAATTTTAAATCTGTTATTCTCGGTTATTTTTATGTGTATATCAATTGAATCGGATCCCACTTTTATTTCACTTACTTCCTGATTAAAACGTAAGTAGCCGCTGTTCATAAAAAGAGATGCTACATCATTTTGACTTTCGTTTCCATAGAGGTTTTGTCTGAATCGTTCATAATCATAAATATCGCCCTTATGAAAGTCCAATGTAGCATTAAGTATTTTATCATTATAAATTGTATTGCCTTCCCAAGTTATATTTCTGATTTTATATTGAGGACCTTCGTAAACACTAATTAATAGGTCAACATAATTCTTATCTTTTGAAAAAATTAGAGTATCGCCTAATATTTCAAAATCTCGATAACCGTTTTTCTTATAAAAAGTCGTCAATAAATCTTCGTCTTTTTTGAAGTCTTTTTTATTGAAAGTAGCGCTACTCCAAAATCTCCACCATCTATCTTCTTTTGTATCGTCAAATACGGATTTTAAGTCGTCATCACTAAATGCTTTATTACCGATAAACTTAATTTTTTTAACAATTATTTCATCGCCTTCAGTGATATTAAATAGTAAAAGAACCCGGTCTTTAATTTTTCTAATAATGTTGGAATGTGTATTGGGGTCAAAATCATATTCGGTAGCATATTCTTGCGAAAAATCTTTTTTATTATGCCACGTTACGGTAATGTTATCGTCGGTAGTGTCGGCTTTAGAAAATGTATATATGTCAGTTTTTATTTTTGCGTTTAAGTAACCTTCTTTTTGATAAAGTTGTTGAATTTTAACTTCAGTCATCTTTATATCTTGAGGTTTAAGTGTTTGACCTCTTACAATAGAAATTTCTTTCCTTATATCATCCTCATTTATTTCATCATTGCCGGTTACTTCAATTTTCTCAACTCGCGGCAGTTCCTTTACTTTAATTAGAAGAAAAACGCCCGAATTAATTTTTTTATCTATTAATATTTCAATATTGCTAAAAATTCCTAGCGCCCACAATCTGTCAATAGCATTTTTGGTTGCGTCACCAGGGACTTCAATTTCATTACCTTCTTTTAAACCGCTATTAGCAATAATGGTAATTGGATCGGCGGTTTTATTTCCTTCAACAGAAATGCCTAATATTTTATAATTCTCTTTTTTAAATTGTGCAAAATTGTAACTTGAAAAAAGGAAAATTAATAAAAGGCTGTATTTAAACCATCTCTTTAGAAAGGTCTTTAACATTATTTGTTTGTCTGAGATTGTTAGATAATTGTTCACTGATAAGTCCAAATCTTCGTTCTCTTGATTGATAATTTTCAATTGCTTCTACAAGGTGTTTACATTTAAATTGCGGCCAAAGTACATTACTAACATAAAGTTCAGAATATGCTAGTTGCCAAATTAAAAAATTACTTATCCTATATTCTCCGCCGCTTCTTATCATTAAATCGGGATCGGGCATAGCTGCTGTATCTAAAGATTTTGAGATTAAAGCTTCATCAATATCGGTTAAAGTAATTTTCCCATCCTTATATAATTGGGCTATTTTTTTTGCAGCTTGTGTAATTTCCCACCGCCCGCTATAACTAACCGCTAAATTAAGAATAAGTTTAGAGTTATTTTTTGTTTTTTCAACTGCTTGATCCAATTCATTCTGTACTATTTTCGGTAAAAGTTTTTTATCGCCAATAGTATTTATTCTTACTCCGTTTGCATGTAATTCGTTAGTTTCGTTCTGTAAAGACCTAACCATTAAACGCATTAAAGTAGTAATTTCTTTTTTAGGTCTTTTCCAGTTTTCCGTGCTAAATGTATAAAGAGTTAAATACTTAACGTTTAATTTTATACATGATTCAACCATTATACGTACAGTCTCAACACCCTTTCTATGACCAGCAGCTCTTGGTAAGCCATGTTTTAAAGCCCATCTTCCATTCCCATCCATAATGATAGCTATATGTTTAGGAATGTTTCCGTTTAATATTAGCTTATCTAATAATTCAATATCCTTAGAGGATAATTTTTTAGCCAAAACTTTGCTCTTAATTAAAAATATTAGAACAATCAAAATAACCGACGGTCTAGTAAATGTCAAGGTTGTAAAGTGGTATGAAAAATACAACATTTTCAGTAAGACCGATTTTTATACAATCAAAATTATGAAAAGGTTCTTATAAAAGAGTAATATTCAAAAATTCTATTTTAAATTTAGAATAGAAAGTTTGTATTATCTATTTCCTAACATAATTACAATACTTACAAATATTAAGTATTACTTAAAGAATTGGTTTTGAGATATATTGGAAAGTCGCTTAAAAATTAAACTCACAAAAAACATAAATTAATTGTACTGTTTCTCCGGCAATTTAATAAGTCTGATATTTTTGGTTGCTTCTTCGGATAAATTAGATACAATAAGTTTTGCTTTATCGTACAAGTAAAGGGGAACGCCGACAAATAATGTAACTTTTCTATGAGAATATTTTGTTTCTCTTGTAGAGAGAAATTCTAATTTTGAATAAACTTTGGGATCATCAAGTTCTTCTTCTTTTAAAATGATGCCAATTGCATACTTTTTTTTCTGTTTACCTATTGCGTCAACTTGATATTTCCCAATTGCAGATGGCTCCGGAAGATAAGTGCCGAATTTTCTGGATAAAGTCATGTAACCGTATTTCCAGAAATGTTGAATTAGACCGTCAACTCTATTCTCATACCTTATTTTGTCCATTTTCTCCTCGTTTATTTAATTATAAATAGGGAGGATAGGAATAATTGGTGAAAATTTTTTGTTATTAAGAACTTTAATATTGAAAATCTTACCGTATTCAAACATGCGAATTTCATTGGTATTATTAACCCGTCCATAAATAACTTTATTGCCTCCGGATGAGATTGAGAGGTAATAAGGTTCTATTATGACGGATTCAAGATTATACAAAAACCTTATTTTTGTTCTTTGTGAAATTGCACTGTTAAATAAATCTGTTTTCATTTTGTAATAATCAATTATAATTTCTATAAACGCCGATAATTTTACCGATAATTGAAAAATCTTGTTTGTTTGTCATATCTAAAACCGGATAATTTTTATTCGCCGGAACTAAATATGTTTTACCATTTTTGCTTTCATAAGTTTTAAGAGTCGATTCGTCTCCAATTAGTGCAACAACAATATCTCCGTTTTTTGCATACTTTTGAGAATTAACTAAAACTAAATCCCCGTCTAAAATACCGGCTCCTATCATGCTGTCGCCTCTAGTTTTGAGAGCAAAAATATTATTTTTACTTTTTATTAGACTTGTATCAATTGTAAAAGTTCCTTCAATATTTTCCTCTGCAAGCACCGGATAACCGGCGGCAACTCTACCGATAATAGGAATAGTAATTGAAGCATTTGATTCTTGACTAATATTGTTACTGTTTTTAACCAAAGCAATAGAGCGAGATGACTTACTTGCTATTTTTAAATAACCTTTTTTAACTAGAGCATCAATGTGTCTTTTAACTCCAAAAGTACTGGCAATGTTAAATTCTTTGCCTATTTGTCTATAGGTAGGAGGATAATGATTTTCTTCCACAAACTTTTGAATAAAATTTAAAATGTGCAATTGTCTATTTGTAAGTTTTGGTCTCATAGTAGTGCCATTTTGTTCACTAAAATATAGTAAACTTTTGTACACGTGTCAAGGGAAAAATATCTATTCAGAAAATTTAAAAGAAAGCGATTTAAAAGAGCGTAAGATAAAAAGGCTGCAATTTGCAGCCTTTTATTATTCAGAAGAAATTAAATATGGGTTATCCAGTTATATCGATCTTCCTTCCTTCCATATTGAATATCTGTTATTTCTTTATACAGTTTGGTACCTAACTCACCTGCATGCTCATCACTAAATTTTAAAATATTATCATGATATTTTAATTTGCTTAGAGAAGAAATAACCGCAGCAGTACCTGTTCCGAATATTTCAACTAAATTACCTTTGTTATAAGCGTCAAAAACTTCTTGAAGCGGAATCCTTCGTTCGGTTGTGTTGTAACCCCAGTCATTTAAAATCTGAAGGACAGACATTCTGGTTACACCCGGCAAAATACTACCGGTTAATGGTGGAGTACAGACTTCATCCTTAAATTGTACAAAAATATTCATTGTTCCTACTTCTTCTATATATTTTTGTTCAATTGCATCAAGCCATAAAACTTGGGTGAATCCCTCTTTTATTGCTTCTCTTTGAGCTGCTAAGCTTGCGGCGTAATTACCCGGTGTTTTACATTCTCCTACACCTTTTCTAACTGCTCTAACAAAATGATCGGTTGCTAAAATAGGTACGGGTTTAAAACCTTCGTGATAATAAGGACCAACAGGACTTAGCATGATGAGCAATTTAAATGTGTTTGATGGTCTTACGCCCAAAATCGGATCAGTAGCAAAAATAAGCGGACGAATATATAATGCATATCCATCTTTTGTTGGAATCCAATCCTTTTCAACATTAATTAATTCGATTAAAGCATCCATAAGGAAATCTATATCAATCTGGGGAATACACATTCTGTCAGAAGAACGGTTAAGTCGTTCAAAATGTTTTCTGGGTCTAAAAAGCGCTATTTTACCATCAATTTGTTTATAAGCTTTCAAACCTTCAAAAACAGCTTGGGCATAATGTAAAGCCATAGTAGCAGGACTAAGTTTTAAGTCACCAAATTTTTTAATTGTAGGACTATGCCATCCGCCTAAAGCTTCGTCGTAATCCATTACAAACATATGTTCGGTAAAATTTCTACCGAAAATTAAATTGTCAGGCAATTTCACATTAGAATTTTGTTCTACATTTTGATAAATAATAGTATCCATTATTTCCCCTTTTTTTTGTCAGTTATTGATGGCATTTAGTCTCGTAAACATTTTAAAACAAAAATGCCTGGAATTAAATAATACCAGGCGCCATTAAAAATGATTTTCAATAATAATTATTGATAAATATACCTTAATAATATTTACGAGATTTAATACCATGCTCAAATTTTTTCTAGTTATTTATAAAGTTCTTTGTCTTAAAATATAAAAAAAAAAATGATTTTATCAACAAAAAAGTCATATGTATCTTTTTTACTTTGAATTTTAGAAAATGTTCCGGCTAAAATTTATTAAGACTTTTTCTTATTTTAATACATATTAATTAATTTTTATTGTATATTTTATTGTTTTATATAATGAAACATGCTTAATGTTAATATTCTTCTCTAAATCTTGCTAGTAAATATAGAATGATAAAGAACTTAGTTCAGCAAATAGGAAATAAAACATTAGAATTTTTTCAAGCATGTGGTCAACTTTCGAGACTTTTTGCAAATATTTTAGCATTTTCGCCTAAAATTTTACGCAATAGAAGATTATTGTTCAATCAAATGGAACATATAGGAGTAAATTCATTACCGTTAGTAATTATTATTGCAATTTTCACAGGAGCAGTTGCGGCATGGCAAGCAGCATATCAGCTTAAGGGATTAGCACCTTTGTCTTTTTTAGGAACGGCTACAAGTCGAGCTATCATCACAGAGCTTGGACCGGTTCTTACAGGAATTATTATTGCAGGTAGGGTTGGTGCTTCTATTGCTGCCGAGATAGGTTCTATGAAAGTTACAGAGCAAATTGATGCTTTGGAAACTATGGGAATTAGTCCGGTGAGATTTTTAGCCGTTCCTAGATTTTATGCCTCAATTATTATGATGCCTATTCTTATTATTTTTGCGGATATAATTGCAGTTTTTGGCGCTTTTATTGTATCTAATTATTTCCTTGGCATATCTTTTGATGTCTATTTCCTGTCGGTTAAGCGTTTCTTTTTAATGAGTGACTTAGTATTTGGAATGATCAAAGGAGTGTTTTTTGGAGGAATTACTGCTTTACTTGGATGTCAAATAGGTTTTAATACAGAAGGTGGTGCAGAAGGAGTTGGACTTTCAACAATTAAATCTTTTGTACTTACTTCCGCAAGTATTTTGTTTTTAGATTATTTGCTGTGGTCACTTATTTTTTAATTTTTAAAATTCCTATGTTTTTGTTCGAACATTAATTAGTTTTAAAAATAAATATTCTAACTTCATTAAAATTATGCTAAAGAAAATTTTCGACTTTCTAATTGCTTCGTTTTTATTGGTAATTTTTTTGCCTCTAATTTTAATTTTTAGTTTTATTCTATTAATTGAATTGAAACAATTTCCTATTTTTGTTCAAGAACGAGGTCTTACACTTAATAAATTCAGGTTCAAAATTATTAAACTTAGAACCATTAAAAATCACCATGCCGTTCAAGATAATAGAAATGAAAATAAGGATATTTTCTTAAAACCATTTTTAGCAGAGGAGATAACACCTTTTGCGAAATGGTTGCGTAAAACGGGACTAGATGAATTACCACAGTTTGTAAATGTAATGCTTGGACAAATGAGCTTAATTGGTCCTAGACCGTTAATGATACATGATTTAGAACTCATGAAAAATAATTATCCTGAATTTTATAAAGAAAGGATGAAACTCAAATCAAAACCGGGTATTTCCGGACTTTGGCAGCTTTTTGGAAATAGAGATCAAGGGGTTTCTAATCTAATTTATTTGGATTATCTCTACCAAAAGTACTCATCTGTAAAATTAGATACAATGTTGCTTTTACACACTATTCCGGTTATTACTTCAGCTAAAAACTCCGATGCAATTTTTCATTTTTCAAAGTATGATGTAATTAAACAAAATGAAAAATATAATTTTGCTACACAACTTAATGCAAAATTAAATTTACCTGTTGATGTTGTTGATTTAATTTTAGAAACTGCTCACGAACGTGAAGGGAAATATGTAATAGAAGTTCCGGAAAGTTGGTGGTATGTAAGCAACACTTATAAAAATTTAGATAAAAAAGAAAATTCCATAGATATTTTTAATCTGAATGAAGAATTAGACCAAAATCAAAGAGCTAAAAAATCCGCATGATTTTTCTAGCTTTTATAAAGTAACAAATCCTTCGATAAATCAATACAATTATCTAGCTTATTACTACTTTCCCTGCTAAATCCGGAATTGCGAAAAAAGCTGAATCAACGTATAAAAATATCTTTTTATTATTTATTTTTACCTAATTTTACATAAGTAAATAATATTTTATCATCAAATTGAGTGGCAAAATGTCTGAGTATACTAAAAAAATTATTGCAGAAGTGATAGCAAAAAATCCAAGCGAACCTGAATTTCATCAAGCAGTGAAAGAGGTTACGGAATCTTTAGATTTGGTTTTTGAAAAATATCCTGAATATGAAGCTGCAAAAATTTTAGAGAGAATGGTTGAGCCGGAAAGGACTGTGATTTTTAGAGTTCCGTGGATGGATGATCAAGGGGAATTTCATATTAATCGTGGATTCCGAATTCAAATGAATAGTGCAATAGGACCTTATAAAGGCGGACTTAGGTTTCACCCTTCGGTTACAATGGGGATTCTAAAATTTTTAGCATTCGAGCAAGTATTTAAAAATAGTTTAACAACATTGCCGATGGGTGGTGGCAAAGGTGGTTCCGATTTTAATCCCAAAGGGAAAAGCGATAATGAAATTATGAGATTTTGCCAAAGTTTTATGACTGAATTATATCGTCATATTGGACCCAATACCGATGTACCGGCAGGCGATATAGGAGTTGGAACAAGAGAAATCGGTTATTTGTTCGGACAGTATAAAAGACTAAAAAGTGAATTTACCGGAGTACTTACCGGCAAAGGGTTAAATTGGGGCGGATCACTAGTTCGTCCGGAAGCAACAGGATATGGTGTCGTTTATTTTACACAGGAGATGCTGAAAACCAAAGGTGAAACAATTGATGGCAAATCGGTTGCTGTATCGGGTTTTGGTAATGTTGCTTGGGGAGTTGTGCAAAAAATAAATGAACTTGGCGGAAAAGTCGTTACCTTATCCGGTCCTGACGGTTATATTTATGATCATGATGGAATAAAAGGTGAAAAAGTAAATTACTTACTAAAATTACGGGCTAGTAATAAAGATGCTGTTGAGGATTATGCAAAGAAATATGGAGTTGAATTTTTCCCCGGTAAAAAACCGTGGGAAGTAAAAGTTGATGTTGCTATTCCTTCGGCTACACAAAATGAAATTTACGTTGAAGATGCAAAGACTTTAGTGGAAAATGGATGCGTTGCTGTTTGTGAGGCTGCAAATATGCCAACTACTATTGAAGCTTATCATGTATTTAAAGATGCTGGAATTTTGTTTGGTCCTGCAAAAGCAGCAAATGCCGGTGGTGTTGCAACATCCGGACTTGAAATGTCTCAGGATAGTATGCGGTTACCCTGGTCTAGCGAAGAAGTTGATAGAAGGCTTCATGAGATTATGGTGCGAATCCATAATACTTGTAGGACTACGGCAAATAGATTTGGAACACCTGGTAATTTAGTTGACGGGGCAAATATTGCAGGATTTCTCAAAGTGGCAGATGCAATGCTCGACCAAGGTTTGGTGTGATTTTAGTTAATAAATGCTCAGTTGTTCATAGTAATAATTGAACGCTCCTTATTATAAATTCAATAATAAGGAAAATTTTTTGATAACTATTTTAGTGGTTTGAAACTTTATTTATTTTAGCAGTTTAAGTTATTTATTTTATATTAAAAATAATGTTAATAGGAATTTGTTCTTAAGTAAGAAATAATTTATGTCAGAAGATGTTATTAATCTAGCTATTGAAGATGTATTCAGCAGTCGTATTAAAAAGTTTCGGAAGCTTATGCCTTATAAAATTAGGGAAATTCTTCTCGTCTCAAGTTTATATGACAAATACTTATTTGAGGAAGATGGTCGGTTATATGAATTAATAAGAGGAGAATACCAGTCGTTAAATTTAAGCCACTCCCCGGAAATTACACATGTTACAACAAGCAGCGAAGCAATAGAATTACTTCAAGATGTAAATCAATTTGACCTAATCTTAACAACCATGCATATTGAAGATATGCACGTTGTAAAATTTGCTCAGGAAATTAAATCATTTGGAATAAAGATTCCAATTATTCTGCTTGCATATGATAATCAGGAAAGGAAAGAAATTGCCAATAATATACAAGCTTCCGTATTTGAGCAAATATTTATTTGGCAAGGTGATTATAGGCTTTTGATTGGTATTATTAAATCAATTGAAGATAGAAAAAATATTGAAAATGATACAAAAGCCGTGGGTGTTCAAATCATAATCTTAGTTGAAGATGACGTTAAGTTTTATTCTGCATATCTTCCTCTTATTTATACTGAAATCTTTAAGCAATCTCAGCGTTTAATTTCGGAAGGAATTAACGCAACACACAGATTTTTAAGAATGCGTGCAAGACCAAAAATAATTCTTTGTACAACATTTGAACAGGCTTGGGACTACTTTGATAAATATAAAAAGAATATCTTGGGTGTAATTTCTGATGTAAATTTTTTGCATAATGGTAAAAAAGATTCTGAAGCCGGTATTAAATTAGTTCAAAAAATTAAAAATGATGTTGAAGACATTCCTATTCTATTACAATCAAGTCAGGTCGAGCAAAAAATAAAAGCTGATGAACTGAATATTTCATTTGTACTAAAAGAATCTCCTAAGCTGTTACACGAACTTAGACGTTTTATGAATAATCATTTTGGATTTGGAGATTTTATATTTAGAACACCGGATGGTACCAGGGTTGGTCATGCTGCAAATTTAATAGAGTTAGAAGAACAAATAGAAATTGTTCCTGATGAGTCTATTTTATTTCATTCGGAAAGAAATCATTTTTCAACTTGGTTGAAAGCTCGAACCGAGTTTTGGTTAGCGAATAATCTTCGTCCGCGTAAAGTTAAAGAATTCAAATCTGTTGACGAATTAAGGAAGAAGCTTGTTTCGAGCATAAAATTTTATATTGACATTCGTCAGAGGGGATTAATTACAGATTTTAACAAAGAAACATTTGATCCCAAAAACAGTTTTGCAAAAATCGGTTACGGTTCACTAGGTGGTAAAGCCAGGGGATTAGGGTTTATCAATACATTAATTAGTAATTACAATATCTGGGATAGATTCGAAGGTATTGAAATTTATGTCCCGTCGGCAGTTGTTCTTGCCACAGATATTTACGATAGATTCCTGGAAGAAAATGATTTATTTGATTTTGCTATTAACGAAACAAACGATGAAGAAATAATTGAAAGGTTTATGCTTGCAGATAAATTTCCGAGTGATGTACTTTTGCAATTAATTGATTTTCTGCATATTGTAAAAGAACCGTTAGCGGTTAGAAGCTCAAGTCTCCTGGAAGATTCACAGTTTCAGCCTTTTGCGGGTGTATATGAAACGTTTATGATTCCGAATAATGATAAAGACTTGGAAGAACGCCTGGAACAACTGCTTCAATCAATAAAAAGTGTTTATGCCTCTACGTTTTTAAAAAAAGCAAAAGATTACTTAAAAGCTACTTCCTACAGGCTGGAAGAAGAAAAAATGGCTGTAATTATTCAAAAAGTGGTCGGAACAAAACACAAAAACCGGTTTTATCCTGATATTTCCGGCGTAGCCAAATCTTATAATTTCTATCCGATTCCTCCGCAAAAAGCAAATGACGGAATTGCATTAGTTGCTCTTGGACTCGGTAAAACTGTTGTAGAAGGAGGCAACACGGTAAGATTTTGTCCTAAATATCCCAAACATTTAATACAATTTTTTTCTATTCAAGAAACATTAAAGAATACTCAACAAAATTTTTATGCGTTGAATCTTGAGGCGGAATTTACCGGCGGTGATATATATTTATTGGAACAATTGGTTGAAAGCTATGAACTTGAGGTTGCCGAAGAAGACGGAACATTAAGCCATGTAGGATCAACATATTCTCCTCAAAATGAAGCTATCTATGATGGTATCTCAAGGGAAGGAATGAGAATTGTAACTTTTGCACCAATCCTAAAACATAATTTAATTCCACTTCCAAAAATTTTAGATACTCTTCTGCATTACGGAACTTGGGGAATGGGTACACAGGTAGAAATAGAATTTGCAGTCAATACATCTGTGCCGAAAGGTGAACCTAAAGAGTTTGCTATGTTGCAAATGCGTCCGATGGTGTTGAATCGTGAATCGGCAGAAATTGATTTTACAGGTATAAAAGACAGCAATCTTATTTGTAGAAGCGATCTTGTATTAGGCGACGGCATTATCGAGAATATTTTTGATATAGTTTATGTTGATATTCATGAATTTGATAGGGCAAAAAGTCGGGAAACAGCAGTTGAAATCAGTCAATTAAACTCTAAATTGGTAGCCTTAAACGTTCCTTACTTATTAATAGGTGTCGGACGCTGGGGAAGTTTAGATCCTTGGCTCGGTATTCCGGTTACTTGGGATCAAATTTCCGGAGCTGCGGTAATAGTTGAAGCAGGGTTTGAAGATATAAACGTTGATCCGTCGCAAGGATCTCATTTTTTCCAGAATATCACTTCGTTCAGAATAGGGTATTTTACCGTTAAATCAAAAGATAAAAATTCTTTTATCAACTGGGATTGGTTGGCTAATATAGAACCGGAGGAAAAATTAAAGTATGCTAGGCATATTAAATTGGAAAAACAGATTGTTATCAAAATAAGCGGTAAACAGAATAGCGGTATTATTCTAAAACCTAATGTTGAAGATAATTTTTAAGTGTTTTAGTTATTTAACATAATTGTTTGACAAGCTAATATAAATTTTAAAAAATGGATAAAAAAGTTTTAATACTTGATTATCTTTTTATAATTTTAATTATAGATTTTTTCTATTAGTTCATAAAATTTAAAATTCTTAAAACTTTATAAGGAGAAAAAAAATGTCACAGTACGTTCAAGATTTAATATCTGCAGTTAAAGCTAAAAATCCAAACGAACCTGAGTTTCTTCAGGCCGTATTAGAAGTTGCAGAATCCTTAGATGTAGTTTTAGAAAAACATCCGGAATACCGTGCTGCAAGAATTTTAGAAAGAATGGTTGAACCTGAAAGAGTTATAGAATTCAGAGTTCCGTGGGTAGACGAAGAAGGCGAAATTCATATTAACCGTGGTTATAGAATTGAAATGAACAGCGCCATTGGTCCTTACAAAGGCGGATTAAGATTTCATCCTTCGGTTAACCGAAGTATATTGAAATTTTTAGCTTTTGAGCAAGTATTTAAAAATAGTTTAACTTCATTACCTATGGGTGGTGGAAAAGGCGGTTCTGATTTTGATCCTAAAGGTAAAGGCGATTTGAAAGTGATGAGATTTACTCAACAATTCATGAGCGAACTTTTCCGTCATATTGGTCCAAATACAGATATCCCGGCCGGCGATATCGGTGTTGGCGGAAGGGAGATAGGCTACATGTTTGGTCAATATAAAAAGTTAAAAAATGAATTTACGGGAGTTTTAACAGGTAAAGGATTAAACTGGGGCGGTTCATTAATCAGACCGGAAGCTACAGGTTACGGAAGTGTTTATTTTGCAGCGGAAATGTTGGCAACACGCAGCGATACTCTTGAAGGTAAAATTTGTTTAGTATCCGGTAGCGGTAATGTTGCTCAATATACTGTTGAAAAAATAAATCAACTTGGCGGTAAAGTTGTTACTCTTTCCGATTCAAGCGGATATATTTACGACGAGGCAGGAATTGATGCTGAAAAACTAGCTTTCGTAATGGAACTTAAAAATGTTAAACGCGGTAGAATTAAAGAATATACTGAAAAATATTCAAGCGCTGTTTATACACCGGTAGATCCTAATAGTGATCATAACCCGCTTTGGAATCATAAAGCCGATTGTGCTTTCCCATCCGCAACTCAAAATGAAATAAATGCTAAAGATGCACAAAACCTTCTTAATAATGGTGTATTCGCTGTAGCTGAGGGTGCCAATATGCCTACTACTTTAGAAGGAGCAAACTTATTTATAGATAATAAAATACTTTATGGACCGGCTAAAGCTGCTAATGCCGGCGGTGTTGCGTTTTCTGGTTTAGAAATGCCGCAAAATGGTATGAGAT
>BDSW01000182.1 GCA_002898175.1 bacterium BMS3Abin04 | reverse complement strand
AAAAGAAAATTAAAAAGGAACAAAGAACAATTTTAGGTTTTTATTTTCGTAGCGCAGACAATCTTGTCTGCGGCTTACCCAATGGTCTCAAAATTCAAAAGTAAAAAAAATGGAAATAAAGTCAAAAGATTAAAGTTAAAAAGTAACGAGTGATAAGTGACGGGAAACGTGTTACTAGCAACGAGTTACAAGTGAGGAGTGACAAGTTACTGGTCAAGTGTTACGAGATATTAAATTATACATTAAGTATTTGGAATGGACGAATTAAAAAGGAACAAAGAACAATTTTAACTTCTTTATTCAAATGAAAATATGATTATTATTTTTTATATTTTAATTTATGGAAAATATTAAAAACACATTGCTCACTGGGAAAACGGTGCTAGTGATTCTGTTGAAACAGCTGAAATATTAATTAGCAAAAAGAAAATATTATTTGGTCTTTTCTTTTGTCATTTGGCAATCGAGAAACAACTAAAACCATTATTTATAAAGGAGAACAAAGATTTTCCACCTAAAACTCACAAATTGTTGCACTTAGCGTTAAAAAGCAATATAAAGCTTAATGTTGAGATAAAAATATTTTTTTCTAAACTTATGGAATTTCAATTAGAGGGAAGATATCCTGAGATAATTACTACTCCACCAAATTATGATAAAGCAGTAAGTATATTAGAAAAGACAAAAGAGGCTTTGCTATGGCTGCAACAAATGTAAAAAAAATAATAAAAAAATATATTTCCGAATTGAGAAAAAACGGTATAGAAATATCCAAAGTATTTTTATTTGGCAGTTTTGCTTACGGTCAACCCAATAGCGATAGCGACATAGATTTGTTAATTGTTTCACCCCAATTTGACAATATGGAGAGAGATGAATATTCTGCAAAGCTTTGGTTAGCAACTGAATTTGTTGATTATATAATTGAACCGATTGGTATAGGTGATAAGTTTTTTAATAGTGGTAAGTTTTCACCTTTATTGGATTTAGTGAAAAGTAAAGGAATAGAAATAGCAATTTAATACAATATATCAAATAAATTCCAAATATAATTTTGATTTCAAACTACTCAAAACATAATTGATAACATCGATAAACTCCTGCCAAAATAATGTTTATGCCGTAGGCATGGCTATGCCGCAATTCAACCGGAAAGCTAGACTGTTTATCCTGTGAATTCTTCGGGTTTTATATTTCACTGGAACAGCATTGTTCCCTGGACAAAAGAACTAATAACTCAAAAGTTAAAGAATATAGTGAAAAGGTTGATAGTCAAGAGAAAAGAGTAAAGTAAAAAGGAAAAAGTGGAAAGGATGAAAAGACTAAGGGACTGAGAGACAAAAGAGAAAACAAAACGATTAAGAGGAAACCCATATGAAAATTAGATCACATACAGAACTAGATGTGTACAAATTGGCATTTGATTCTGCGATGGAAATATTTGAATTATCAAAATCATATCCAAAAGAGGAAAAATATTCATTGACAGATCAGGTTAGAAGATCATCTCGGTCAGTATGTTCAAATTTAGCTGAGACATTTAGGAAAAGGAAATATCAAAAAGCTTTTATTTCAAAACTTTCAGATTGTGAGGGCGAAGCTGCTGAAACACAAGTATGGTTAGACTTTTCTCTAAAGTGCAATTACATCTCCATGGATCAATATAAATTACTTTACGAAAAATTCAATCATATCCTTGGAAAGCTTGTTAATATGGCTCTCCACTCAGAAAAACGGACTTATTAATGTTTTTATTTTACACAAATCTTTTCATTCCAAAGTTACTTTTTCATTCAGTCACTCAGTCACTCAGTCACTTTGTCCCTCCGTCTCTTAATCTATTTGTAACAAGATCTCTACGTCATGGGGTCACATCCTCACTCAGTCTCTCCGTTTTTATTTTACTCCTAACTTCAGGACTAGCATCCGCGCAAGTAATTTACGAAACGGATGATTTCCGGATATACAATTATTTAACACGACTTGATCAAAAACAAATAATAGAGTTCACTACTGAAGTAAAGCCTGTTTCCAAAATTTACATAACACAAAAACTCGCAGAGTTAAATTCAAAGAAAAATCTGTTAAATGATCTTGAACGTAACGAGCTTGCTTGGTATTTAAGAAAATACTCACTTGAAAGAAACTTAAACGGTCATATACTTGGCGAGTGGAATTATATTGAGAAAGAATTTAAAACAAGAATTCTACCCATTGCCGGTTATGGTATTTCCGCAGTTGGGGATAAAACCGGTTTTACTAAAAAAGTAGGACTTCACTTTGATGCTTACTATTCTGATAACTTTGGTGTTTCGTTTGAATATTTGGATACAGGGGAATTTGGAGACAACGTTGACAAGAGGAAATACAACTCACCGCGAACGGGGCATTTTTTAAAAGGCGCTCCCGACGGAATTGAATTCAGTGATGTACGAGGTCAGGTGAATTATAATTGGAGCTGGGGCAGTATTTCACTCAAAAAAGATTACAATGAATGGGGCCACGGTAAATACGGTCAGCTTATACTTTCCAATAAAGCTTCGTCCTATCCGCAAATTGAGTTACGGC
>BDSW01000181.1 GCA_002898175.1 bacterium BMS3Abin04 | reverse complement strand
CAAAACTTCTCCTGCGACAAGTGCCGTATATTCACCCAGTGAATGTCCGGCAAGAGCATCCGCATCAAGACTAGTAAGTAAATCCAATATAATTGTACTATGTAAAAAGATGGCAGGCTGAGTAATTTCAGTCTGTTGTAGTTTTTCCTTCGGCCCGTTAAACATAACTTCCGAAATATTAAATCCTAAAATATCCTCAGCTTTTTTAACTTTATTCCTAGCAATCTGCGAAATTTCAAAAATATCTTTAGCCATTCCAACATATTGAGACCCTTGTCCTGGAAACAGAAAAGCGCGTTTGCTCATCTAGTCAATACTCCAGACCAAATAAATAGAGCCAAATGTAAAACCACCGCCAAATGCAGAAAGAATAAGTTTATCACCCTTCTTAACTTTACCGTCTCTATAGTACTCGGTTAGACAAAGCGGAATAGTTGCAGCGGTTGTATTCCCGTATTTTTGTATGTTTATCATAACCTTATCTTTATCTATTCCCATTCTATTTGCAGTTGCATCAATAATTCTTTTGTTTGCTTGATGCGGTACAAGATATGTAATATCTTCAGCTTTTAAATTATTTTTTTCCATTAAATTAACCGATACTTCAGCCATTTGTTTAACGGCAACTTTGAAAACTGCTTTACCGTCTTGAACTAAGTAATGCATCCTATTCTGAACGGTTTCTTCCGTAGCCGGATTAAGACTGCCACCACCCTTTAGATAAAGTTTATCTCTTCCTGATCCGTCACAAACGAGTACGGAATCCTGAATGCCATAATCTAAATTATCTGTAGGCTCAAGTAAAACAGCAGAGGCTCCATCACCAAAAATTATACAACTATTTCTATCGGTATAATCAACAATTGAACTCATCTTGTCTGCACCGATAACAATAACTTTGTTAAACTGACCGCCTTCAATTAATCCTGCACCTGTTTGCAGTGCATAAAGGAAACCCGAGCAAGCAGCCGAAAGATCAAATCCCCAAGCATTTTTTGCTCCAATATTATCCTGAACCAGACAAGCTGTTGCCGGGAAAAGCATATCCGGTGTAACAGTAGCAACAATAATTGCATCAATTTCTTCGGCAGAAGTGTTTGTAGATTGAAGTAGATCTTCTACAGCTTTGGTAGCCATGTCACTTGTGGCTCCATTTTCCATAATACGTCTTTCTTCAATACCTGTTCTTGTTCTAATCCATTCATCATTTGTATCGACTATGGATTCAAAATACTTGTTATCTAAAACTTTTTCCGGGGCGTACATACCAACTCCGGTAATCGCTGCATTTCTAAGTCTTTTTTTGTTCTGCATAATTTTTTATTGAGCCCTCAATTTTATTTAATAAATTTTTTCTATGCATTTCGTATGCACGCAGTATCATGTTCTTGAATGCCAATGGTGTGCTGGAACCGTGACCAATTATGCTTATACCGTTTATACCGAGCAACGGTACACCACCGTATGCTTGATAATCCATATCCTTTAGCGCATCTTTTAATGTCCCTTTTACTACTAAAGCTTTCAACTTATTGGAGAGTGAAGCGTCTGCATAATTTCTAATTTTAGCTTTAAGTAAACCCATTATACTTTCGGCAAATTTTAATAATATATTTCCAACAAAACCGTCGCAAACAACAATATCTACTTTCCCTTTTAAGATATCTCTACCCTCAATATTACCGATGAAATTAATGTCGGTATTTTTAAGCAGATCGAAAGCAGCTAAGGTTACTTTATTCCCTTTTGAATCTTCTTCACCTACGCTTAATAAACCGACCGAAGGGTTATTTATCCCTGAGATTTCTTTAGCATAAAGACTTCCCATGATAGCATATTCCAAAAGATGATGCGGTTTAGAATCAACACTTGCACCAACATCATAAATAGTGCATCCGGTTCCTGTTTCGGTAGGAATTGTTGCACCTATTGTTGGACGGCCCACTCCCGGAATTCTGCCAATCAATAAGATTGATGCTGCCATCATTGCCCCGGTGTTACCGGCGCTAACAAAAGCATGGGCTTTATTATCTTTAACTAAGTTAGCCCCAACAACTATTGAAGAATCCTTTTTTGTTTTCAAAGCTGCTGTGGGAGAATCTTTCATTCCAATAATTTCGTTGGCATTAATTATATTTTCTTCAGGAAATGAAAGATTATTGTTTTTTAAAACATCAAGAATTTCTGTTTTCCTGCCAACTAATAAAAGATTAAAAATATTTCCATTATTCAAAGCATCTAGTGCTCCAATAATTGCATCATGGGGGGCTTTATCGCCCCCCATAGCATCAACTGCAATAATACAGTTTGTTTTTAAATTACTTTGATCCATTTTGTTTTAACTTACGATTCCGGAACAAACATTGATTTACCGGCGTAATATCCACAGTTAGGACAAGCGCGGTGACTTAATTTAAGTTCACCACAATTGGAACAGTGACTTAATGTTGGAAGAGTTGCTTTATAGTGCGTTCTTCTTTTGTCTCTCCTACTCTTTGATATTTTCCTTTTTGGATGTGCCATCGATTTTCCTATGTATTTAGTTTAGTTTATCTTTTAACTTTAATAAGGGTTCCCAAACCGAGTCTATTCTATCTTTTTCACAGCTGCACTGCGAATAATTTAAGTTAGTTCCGCAATGAGAACATAAACCCTTGCAATTTTCTTTACATAAAACTTTCATAGGTAAAATTAACATACAATATTCTTTTACTGTGTCCGATAGATCAATAACATCTTTATCAGGCGATAGATAAAAGACGTCTAACGAATTCTCAGTAATCGATACTTTGGAAAAAAGATAAGTCACAACAAATTTAGTAGATAATACCCTATTGAATTTTTCTCCGCATCTATCGCAAGTTAAATATGTATCTACAGATAAATTGCAAGTAAAAATAATTTGACTATTCGACTTATCCATCTTGCATGCTAAATTTGCATCTCCCGTGAAAGGTTTTTTAAGTCCAAGCTTTTTGACTTCTTTACTTAAATTAAAATAGTGAACATCATCACTATAATTTGTATATTTAATGAACATTACTTGTTTCTTTAAAATTTAGTCGCTAAATATAAAAATTGACCGGAAGATAATCAAGATATCATGTCCAAACCTAAATTTAACTAATTTTTATATAATTGTATTATTTTTTTTGAAAAAAATCATATTGCTTGATGAAAATTTAGTTTGGAATTTTAACTTTAAAAATTAAATTTTTATATAACGCCGGTTTTAAATTCTTTCATTTTTTATGCTAGTACTTATTTCATTATTCTCCGCCGTAATTCCAATCTTATTGTATCTTATAATAATTTGGAAAATGGATAAATATGAAAGGGAATCTTTCATGCTGGTATTTGCTCATTTCCTTTGGGGTGCATTTGGTGCGGTAATTTTTGCAACCTTTGTCTCTGTATTAGTTATGGTTCCAATAAATTTATTTGTTCATTCTACTGCCCAGCAAAATATTATTGGCGCTGTTATTACGGCGCCGTTTGTTGAAGAATTTGCAAAGGGATTATTCTTATTCATTTTCTTTTTAACAAAGGAATATGATAATATAACAGACGGGCTTGTTTACGGAGGCGCTATAGGTCTCGGATTTGGTATGACGGAAAATCTGCTTTATTTTATCATGTATGGAAAATCGTTAGAAGAACTTATCTTTTTAATTATTTTGAGAACAGGATTTACAGCACTAGTCCATTGTATTTCTACGGCTACATTTGGAGCTTTTCTTACTTTAAGTAAATTTAGTAAAAAAAATAAATTAGGATTGATAATTTCCGGTTATTTGGCAGCTGTTAGTCTGCATTCAATCTGGAATTTGAGTGTAACTTTTAATTTTGGTATGTTACTTTCAACTGTTTTTATTCTGTTTATAATTTCATTGTTTTTTGTTGTTTTTAGAATTTCAATAAAGCGTGAAAAAAAAATTATTATCACGGAATTATCTGATGAAGCGAATGAAGAAAATTTGTCTGAAGAATTGATAAACATAATTGTGAACAATACCAAGCAATTAAGGAAAGATAAAATGTACGGAAGGAAAATATTAAATAATGCAGTAAAATTAGCTTTCCGCAAACACCAAGCTAAAATTAGTTCAGAGACAGATAAAAGCAAGTATTCAAGTGATATAAATCTTTACAGAAAGAAATTAACTGATCTCATAAGTAGTAACTCATAACGCAGCAAAGCTGCAATTGATAATTGACAAATGATAATTAATAATATTTGAACAATTGGAATAAATATTAATTGTTTTTTTTCTTTTAAAAAACAAGGATTTAACTTTTATCACTATAATAATATATTTTGGGAGAAAATGTGGGAGCTATTGGAATATTCGGCGGTACTTTCGATCCTATTCATCATGGACATTTAATAACAGCTCAATCTGTTTTTCTAAAAAGGAAGTTGGATAAAGTAATTTTTATTCCGTGCTTTATTTCTCCTCATAAAATAAATGTTGAATATTCTTCGCCTGAGCATAGATTAAATATGGTAAAAACCGCAATAGACGGAATCCCTTATTTTGATGTTTCCGATTATGAAATTGACAAAGGCGATGTTTCCTATACATATAATACATTACTTGAATTTAGCAAAGAGTATGAAAAAATAGAACTAATTATAGGCTTTGATAATCTGCTAAAATTTGACAGCTGGCATAACCCGGATGAAATTTTAGAACTGGCAAAATTAGTTGTCTTAAAAAGGCATTCGGATGCGGGCACAAAAGATTTTCACAAATACTATGGGAAAGCTACTTATGTCGATTCTCCAACTGTTGATATCTCAGGTACTGAAATTAGAGATAGAATTAAAAAAGAGTTACCTATTGATTTCCTTGTTCCCGACAATATTAAAGAATACATATTAAATAATAATTTATATAAGTATTAAGAAATAATAAATGATTGATGCTAAAATTTTCGATAATCTCAATACTTCTAACAAGAGATTAACCTCACGTCTTATATCAAAGGTAGAAGAAGGAAATTCTAATTCAATAGATATTTTAAAAAAAATTCATCCTAAAACGGGTAAAGCATATAGAATTGGCTTAACCGGACCACCCGGAGCGGGTAAGTCAACTTTAACAAATCAGCTCACAAAACTTTATCGAAAGCAAAATAAAACAGTTGGAATTATTGCTGTAGACCCCACAAGCCCTTTTTCAGGCGGAGCATTGCTTGGTGACAGAATAAGAATGAACGAAATCGGTAGCGATCCAGGAGTTTTTATCCGAAGTATGGCTACGCGCGGAAGTCTTGGGGGCTTAAGTAGAAAGTCAATTGATGCTGCAGATGTTCTCGATGCCGCCGGTTATGATTTTATTATTTTTGAAACCGTTGGTGTGGGTCAATCTGAATTGGATATAGCGCAAACTGCCGATACAACTATTGTAACACTCGTTCCCGAATCCGGCGACTCCATACAAGCAATGAAAGCGGGGTTAATGGAGATAGCTGATTTTTTTGTATTGAATAAAAGCGACCGACCCGGAGCTGATAGTGCACAAATGTCTCTTGAAACTATTCTGATGCTTCGAAAACATGATAAGACAAGCTGGATGCCTCGCATTCTAAAAGCTGTAGCCTATGAGAATAAAGGTATAGAAGAGATTGCTGAAGAAGTTG
>BDSW01000180.1 GCA_002898175.1 bacterium BMS3Abin04 | reverse complement strand
ATAGCGATATTGGTAGATGGACAACTGTTGATCCGCTTGCGGATAAGAGTCCGGGAGTCTCACCTTATAGTTATGTTCAAAATAACCCGCTCAATAGATTTGATCCTGATGGTAGAGAAGATTGGCCGGCAGTTTTTAAAGCAGGGTGGAGAATAGTGAGTTCAGTAGGTGCCTATGGTCTTGGTTTGGCAACAATAGCTGCTGGTGCAGCTTCAATTCCTGAAACAGGTGGCATGGGAAGTTTTGTTATGTTTAGCGGGATGGGATTAACTTCTGTTGCTGCTTATAATTTAGGTGCTGGTGTTAACGATCTAAATATTGCTTTAATGACTCCTGATGGGATGAAGGCGGAAGTTACAAAAACATTATTAGGCAAATTCACAATCGAATTTGGGGGAGGTAAACCACTTGAGAAAGCTATGGATATTGTTGAAGGAATGGTCTTGGGGAATTATAAAATGGGACAGAATTTAATTGATGATAAAGTTATTAAAGCACTGATTCAAAGTGGTGAAGTATCTCAACAACTAATGGATTTTATTAAGGCAAAGGTGGAAGAAGATAAAAATAAACAGAATGAAGAAAGAAAGAGAGAAGAAGAACTAAAGAAAAAGAGGGAAGAAGAAGAAAAAATAATAATCAATTAAAACAAAGAGTAATTGTATGAATTATAAAATATATTTAAGAATCTTATTGTCAAAGATCATAGATTTTACTTTAGCAATCATTATTGGTGTTTTTTCCTATTATATGTTTGTTGCTGAAAAACCTCTATCAATTTCAATTAGCATATATGAATGGAATTATTTGATTTACGTTTTAAATACTTTTTTGTCAATTCTAATATTTCGGGATAGAACAATAGGAACAATTTTATTGAAATTAAAGATTGATAAAAAAAATACAAAGAAATTTGTGTTGAGGGAATTGGTATTAATATTTATTTTGAATTTATTGTTTTATAATTATGGTTTTATTACACTAATAATATTTTTACCAATAAAAAATAAGAATGGTGAGGTTAGTATGTTACTTGACTACGTTTTTAATTTAAAATTTATACAAACCAGAAATTAAAAGTAATAGAATATTTTGATTTATCAATCCCATTTTTGTACTAACTAAAATTTAGGGGTTTTGTTTTTGTAGGGATTCTTGTTGATGTAATGGTGATGAAGTTTTTATTTTTATTTATTATGGGTCTTTTATTAAGCTTTTTGATGTATAAAAAAGGGCTTGAAAGTTGTATAGTTGTACATGGAATTTATAACACTCTTGCATTTTTGCTTTTAGGTTATATGAATTAAATATTTTCATGCTGTCGAGTGCCGTGGTTTACTCCTCGATAGATTTTATATAGTATATGAAAACAAAAATATAATGTTAAGTAATACTGTCACCGAAAGAACCGTTGCAATTTACAATAACGGCGGCACAACATTGCAAAACATAAACCTATACGGCAACGGCTTGCTTTGTTATGTACAACAACCGGGTAATAACAGATACTATTACATGCTTGTCTCGGCTGAGTGTTTTTACGAAGACGGAAAAGACCACCTTGGCAGTATAAGACAAGTAATACACAAAACTGCAGACTACGAAAATGATAACGTTGTTGCCTCTAAAAACTACCAACCTTACGGCGGCATAATTGCTGCGTATAATTCTGCAACAGACGACCGCTACAACTTTACCGAAAAAGAGCGTGACAAAGAAACCGGTTTTGATTATTTTGGTGCAAGATATTATGATTCTGAAATTGGTAGATGGACAACTGTTGATCCGCTTGCGGATTTATTTCCAGGGAAAAGTCCTTACAGTTATGCAAATAATAATCCTTTAAGGTATTTTGATATTTTAGGACTTTCAGCAAAAGATACAGTTGATAGTGACGAAGCAAATACATTTGTTTATGAGCTTCCGCTTATTACTGTTATGGGACGAACAGCAATAAATGTTTTAAGTAGATTTGCCGGAATAGCATCCCTTGTTTTTTTGAGTGGAGATACAGACCCCCAAAAAATAGAATTATATAATGAAACTTTAACAAATAAGAAAGCAGTCGAAGGACTTGTTAAAGGCCCGGTAATAGAACATCTAAATAAGTTAAGTGGTAATTTCCCAGGGAAAGACCCAAATGATCCATATGGTAAAAAAACCTGGAAGAAACATTTGCAGAAAGCCTTAAATGAAATTTCTAAAAAACTTAAAAAGCTGAATAAGCCTTTAGAACAAGTATTAAGGGAAAGAGGTTGGGATGAAGAATCAATTGGTAATTTATTTAATAGATTAAATGATGCTGGTTTTAAGGTTCCTAAAGGAAAATAAAATATGGGAGTAAAAATGGATTTAGAATTGCAAAAAAAGTTGATAGAACAGTGGGGGGGAAAAAATATCTTAACAAAAAAAGAAATTTCTAGATTAAAATTTTATCTATCTGAGTTACCCGATAGAGTTAAAAATATAAATAATTTTCTCAACGAAAAAACTTTAATTGGATTAGAATCTTACGATCCAATAAAGTTAGCAGAAGTACTTATAGATTTTGATGTTGAACTAGGTGTTTCAGTAGATTATTTTAAAGATGCAAGAAAGTTCTTTAATAAAGTTTCAGATAGACTT
>BDSW01000179.1 GCA_002898175.1 bacterium BMS3Abin04 | reverse complement strand
GAATTAGTAAACGGGTATAAGTCGAAAGGAAGACATAGCGTCCGGTTTAACGGTAATAATTTATCGAGCGGAATATATTTTTACAAATTAACTTCAGGTGATTTCACTGCAGTAAAAAAACTAATTCTCATGAAATAGTACCAGATTAAATTAAAAGGGGATGCAAAGTTTGCGTTCCCTTTGTTTATCCCGAAACTACCTCTATCTTATCATTAATTTCTCGTCGGAGCAAGTTTTCAATTGCACCAAGCGTCCCTTGAATTGCGCTGGGGCAAGTTCCGCAGGCTCCTTGATAACGGATAAATAATCTATTGCCCTCAAGTTTTAAAACTTCTAGTCCGCCGCCGTCGCCGGCAAGTGCGGGGCGTACTCTTTTATCTAAAATATCGTTTATTGTGCGTAATGAATCGTTCTCTTGACGTTGTATATTTTCCGGTGAATTATCTTCAGAAGGGATAAGATTTTTATCGAAAGCTTTAATAAAGTTAACAAACGGCATTTGAATATTGCCCCAGCTTGCATCAGGTTCTTTTTCAATAGTAATAAATCGCTCCATATAAAAAACGGATTTTATACCGCCAATGTTGAAAATACCCTTTGCAAGAGGATCGGCTTCGGCTTCGCTTTTTTCTAAAAAACTGCGTGTTTCACGAGTTAATATATTTTCATTTAATATAAATTTTAACGCTTGCGGATTCGGCGTTAGGTCTACATCTTGTACCATTAACATTGTTTTATAACCTAAATTAATTAATATTTATAAAATAATTTTATTGTAACACAATCATATCATTTTTTTTATTCCTTTTCAAGGAACTTTTCTAAAGCTTTTCTCTCCTCGAAAGTCATCCTGTGAACTTTCATAGTTTTTCTATTGATAAATAAACCCTTCTGCAGTCCTGTAGCAACTAAATCTCCTTTGACGTTATAGAATCTAAATTCCATAATTGCAGTAGCATTCATCAAATCGGAGAACCAGACTTCTATTTTAACTTTGTCCTCGATGGAAACCGATTTTTTGTATTTAATGTTTGTCTCAACTAAAACTGGAGCAATATTTGTTTTAGCGAGTTCGGAAATAGGCAGACCAAGCGCTTCCAATAATTTTAGTCTTCCAATTTCCATCCACTGTATATAAACAATATTGTTTACATGTCCTACAAAATCAATTTGATACGTGTAAACTTCAACTTCAAATTTTACTTTGCTCATTTCTTATCCGTTAGTTTATGTTGTTATGCTTAGTTTCTGTTATCAAGAAGAAGAACAAATTCTCCTTTAAGATTTTTTCTTTCAACTTCGTTTAAAATGTTTTTCACGCTGTTCCGGAATATATGTTCTTCGTTCATTGTTAATTTATATGCAAGAATCACAAATTGATCTGCTCCGAAATGTTTAACTATATCGGAAAGCAATCTTTTCAATCTATAAGGAGTTTCCATAATTATAATGAGTTCTTTAATCTTTTTTAATCTGATTAATTCTTTTTGACGAATTTCTTTTTTCGGTGAGAGCCATCCGAAGTAATAGAACTTTTCAATATCTAATCCCGAAGCAACAAGTGCCGGTAAGATTGAACTTGAACCGGGAAGCGGGACAATCTGAATGTTGAAAGAAATACATAAATCGACAAGTATATGCCCGGGATCCGAAAACAAAGGTGTGCCGGCATCCGAAATAAGCGCTGCGGATTTACCGGATAATATTTTGTTTGCCAGATCTTGTGCAACCTCTTTTTCATTATGTTCATTTAATGAAACCAGCTCGTTTTCAATTTTAAAGTGAGCCAATAGACGTCTGGCGGGTTTATATTCTTCACAGATAATAAAGTCTACGGATTTCAGAATTTTCAGTCCTCTCAAAGTTATGTCGTCGTAATTTCCTATTGGTACCGGGACGATATAAAGAGCTGAATTCATAAAGATATAAAATTAGATTGTTTGAATTTAAATTTGAAATATAATAAAAATGCCGGAAGTTAAACCGGCAAAAAAATAGTCAGGCTACAGAACATTATTTTAGTAACTCAGCAACTTTATCATATACTTTGTCTAGATTTACTTTTACTCTTTCCCCGGTTCGTCTAACTTTTATTTCAATCATATTCTCTTTTAATGCACGTTCACCAACAATTACCTGTAAAGGTAAGCCGATTAAATCTGCATCGGCAAATTTAAAGCCTGCTTGTACGCCTTTCCGGTCATCAAATAGAACTTCATATCCATTTTGAGAAAGTGTAGCGTAAATTTTTTCGGAGGTTTCAATCACCTTATCCTTTTTCATATTAAGTCCGAGCAAGTGAATTTGGTAAGGGCCTAAATTATTATCCCATAAAATTCCACGTTCATCATAATTCTGTTCGATATAACATGCCAAAACTCTCTCAACGCCAATACCGTAACTTCCCATTATTATCGGGTTTTCTTTCCCGTTTTCATCTAAAAACATTGCTCCCAAACTTTCAGAATATTTCGTGCCCAGTTTGAATATATGCCCAAGTTCAATTGCTTTAAATACTTCCAATTTCTCTCCGCATTTAGGACAGGCTTCACCGCTTTCTACGGTTCTTAAGTCGTAATATTCAATATTCGGAACGTCTCTTTTAAGGTCTATTCCGCCAATGTGGAAATCATTTTTATTTGCACCGCTGTACAGACTATTGGCATTTTCTAATCTTAGATCGGCAATAATTTTATGTTTAAATCCAATTGGACCGATTGAACCTGCATCGGCGCCGGTAATTTCTTTTAATTCATCCGGGTGACCCGGACGAACCGCACAGCCCAAAACAGATTCCAATTTAGTTTCGTTTACATCATCGTTGCCCGACATAAGAACAAGAACTGGTTCGTTGTTAAATACATAAACACGCGATTTAGCTGTTTGCCGCTCGTCAATTTTTAAGAATTCGCATAACTCATTAATTGATTTAATATTAGGTGTACTTATTTCGTAAAATTCTTTACTTTCTTCATGTCTTTCAACCGGATCAATTTTAGATTGAGCGACTTCTACGTTTGCAGCATAGCCGCAGCTCTCGCAATGTGCAACAGTATCTTCTCCCGCATCCGATTTTACCATAAACTCTTCAGATTTACTTCCGCCCATTGCACCACTGGATGCACCGACAATGAAATATTTTATCCCGCACCTGTCAAATATATTTCTATAAGCATTATCATGAAGTTTATAAGAAGCATCTAAACCTTCCCAGCTTGAGTCGAATGAATAAGCATCTTTCATTAAAAATTGTCTTCCGCGGATTACTCCGCTTCTCGGTCTGGCTTCGTTTCTGAATTTAGTTTGAATCTGATACCAAATCTGCGGCATTTCTTTGTAAGATTTTAAAACTCCTTTTGCATGATACGTCATAATTTCTTCGTGAGTGGGAGCCAAAACATAATCGCGATTTTTAATATGAAACATCGTATCTCCGAATGCTTCAACCCGGTTTGTCTGTTCCCAAATTTCTTTGGGATTCAATGCCGGTAAATGAAATTCCTGTCCGCCAATTGCATCCATTTCTTCGCGAATAATTTTAGTTATCTTTTTAATCACTTTATAACCAAGGGGAAGAAAAGAATAAATTCCAGCCGATAACATTCTTATCATACCGGCTCTTACCATTAATTTGTGACTGGGAATAACGGCATCAGCCGGGTCTTCTTTTAACGTTGGTATAAATGCTTTACTAATTTTCATTATCGTATTATATATTGTTTCAAAATTAGCTTCAAAAATAAGAAATGTAACAACCAAATAAAAACGGAACGGAAATTGTAAATCGTCACATATTTTTAATAGATTACTTTGCTGATAATGTATTATTGAGGAATTTAATTTGAATACTAGAATAAACATAAGTTCGGGAGCTCCGTGGGAAGATAAGGTCGGGTATTCGAGGGTTGTAAAAAAAGGGAACAATGTATTTGTTACGGGTACTGTTGCTGTTGATGAGAATGGAAATGTTATCGGTTCTGATGTATATGAACAGACGAAGTTTATCCTTTTGAAAATTAAAGAATACTTAGAAAAAGCGGGTGCATCTATGGAGGATGTTGTTAGGACAAGAATGTTTGTAATGAATATTGATGACTGGGAACAGATTGGTAAAGCACACAGTGAATTTTTTAAAGATATTAAACCGGCAACAACAATGGTTGAAGTTAGCAGGTTAATCGGTAAGGATTTGCTTATTGAAATTGAAGCAGATGCAATTATATAAAATTAAATAGTTAAAAGTATGAAAAACAAAATAGTTGGAGATATGCCTCCGGAAGAATTCAGGAAGTCCGGTCATGAATTAATTGATTGGATTGCAGATTATCTGATTAACATTGAAGAGTATCCGGTTTTACCAAATACAAAGCCGGGCGAGCTAAAAAAGAGGTTTCCTAAAAATCCTCCTGAAAACGGGGAGAGTGTAGAAGAAATTCTTTCCGACATTGATAGAAAAATCATTCCTGGAGTTACTCACTGGAATCATCCTAAGTTTATGGCTTACTTTAATTCTACATCCAGCGGACCGGGAATTCTGGCTGAATTATTAACTGCTGCATTGAATCAAAACGGGATGAATTGGAAATCGTCTCCAATAGCTGCAGAAATGGAGGAAGTTACACTTGATTGGTTAAGACAAATGTTGGATTTACCGGAAAATTTTTGGGGAATAATTTACGATACTGCTTCTATTAGCTCGCTTCATGCAATCGCTTCTGCTAAAACTCAAGTAGAGCATGAAAGGAAGGATAAAAATTTACTTAATAAACTGTGTTTCTATTTTTCCGAACAGGCGCATTCTTCTATTGAAAAAGACGCTTTGTTTTTGGGTATTAAAAAGGAACATATTAGAAAAATTAAAGTGAATAAAGATTTTAAAATGATACCGGAAGTGTTAAGGAATCAAATTAGTAAGGATATAGAAAATAACTTAATTCCATTTTGCGTTGTTGCCACGGTTGGCACTACTTCTACAACAAGCGTTGATTCCGTATCTAAAATTGCGAAAATATGCAGCGAAAAAAATATTTGGCTTCATATAGATGCCGCTCATGCCGGTATAGCTGCAATAGTTCCGGAAATGCGATTTATACTTAATGGAGTTGAACATGCCGATTCTATTGTGGTTAATCCGCATAAGTGGCTTTTCATGCCTATTGATATTAGTGTTTATTATACTACAAAGCCTAATATTCTGAAACGAACATTTAGTCTTATCCCGGAGTATTTAAAAACCGAACAAGATAATTCGGCAATCAATTATATGGATTATGGAATTCAGTTAGGCAGAAGGTTCCGCTCTCTTAAACTATGGTTTGTTATTCGTTATTTTGGTGTTAAAGGTTTGAGAAGCATTATAAGAGAGCACATAAGAGTAGGAAAACTGTTTGAAGAACTCGTTAGTAATAATCCGCAATTCGAGTTGCTGGCACCTGTTCCATTCAGCACAGTATGTTTTAGAGCAGTACCAAATCGGGTGATTAGTGAGGCACAGCTAAATGAATTAAATGAACGTTTGATGAATGAAGTGAATAGAACGGGAAAAGTTTTTTTGAGCCACACTAGATTATATAACAAGTTTATTATAAGATTAGTTGTCTCGGGAATTAGAACAAAAGAAGAACACATGCTGGAAGTTTGGGCTTTGCTGCAGAAAACTTTATCGAAATTAATAGGAAATGAATATTAGGTTTACGGTTCAAAAATTTTTCTATTCTTAAAACGGAAGGTCAATGAATCAATTAACCGAGTTCGGCATACTTGCGTTTACATCACTATTTACTATGGTTAATCCGCTTGGAGTAATTCCGGTTTATATTTCATTAACCGGTGGTCTTGAAACAAAAGAAGCTCGTCGGGTAGCTGTAAAAGCAACGATTACAGCTTTAGTTATTCTTATGCTTTTTGCTGTTGGCGGAAAGTTCATTTTCGATTTCTTTTCAATTTCGGTTAACAGTCTGCGCATTGTTGGTGGAATAATATTTTTCATTGCAGGTTATGATATGCTTCAAGCAAGATTTATAAGAACCAAATCACAAAGTGAATCGAATGATGAATTTGCTAATGATATTTCATTGACTCCTTTGGCAATTCCAATAATTTGCGGACCCGGTGCAATAACCGTTTCCATTGTTCTTTTTAACGATGCTTCGGCAATGCCTCAAAAACTAGTTCTACTTTTGGCAATTGTGCTGGTTTTAGCGATTACTCTTTTATTCCTTTTAAGCGCCCGGAAAATAATGCGTTATTTAGGAGAGAACGGTAATAAAGTTCTTATGAGGATAATGGGACTGATAGTAATGGTGATTGCCGTTGAGTTTATAATAAACGGACTACGTCCCATACTTAGAGAAATATTTAAGATTAGCTAAATTTGAAAAACAAAAGTGAGAAAAGGCAGCCCAAAAATATACTGCCTTTTAAGTATTAGTCTTTTACAACTTCAACTTCTTGCGCTTGCTCGCCTTTTTGGCCTTGCTCAACTACAAATTGAACTTTTTGACCTTCTTCCAAAGCACGATACCCATCGCCGATTATTGAAGAATAATGTACGAAGACGTCAGCGCCTCCGCTTCTTTCGATAAAGCCATAACCCTTTGTGGCATTGAACCATTTAACAGTTCCGGTTTCACGTTCTGCCATTGAAACTAACTCCTAAAAAACTATAAAAAAAATATTTAGATATGCAGATGATTTTCCAATAAATACTACTAAAAAGTTTTAATAATTTTTATTCAAAAAAGAATACTGCTATAATTGCAAAATACTAAATATTATAATTATTTCAAATTACACCGGAAAATATTTTACATAATTCCGTAGTTTAATTAGGATTAGTTAAGATCAAATTTTTATTATATTTGAGTGAAAGATTAAAACTGTTAAAGGAAATTTATGAATTTAATAAAATTAATTTTAAGTGTGATTATTTTATCTTTTTTAATTAGCTGTGGAAATAACCAAGATGATGTAAAACAGGGTAAAATGAACAAAGAGTATTCTAAATTACAATCAGATAAAGAGATGAAGGAAAAAGAATCTAAGAAATTAAAAAGTGAGATCGCAAAATTGAAGGCTAAGAAAGATAGTCTTAATGCAAAGATTGATTCCTTAAACAACTAATCGGTTTAAAAATAAAAATGCGGCTGGAATTATCACAACCGCATTGAATTTTATAAAGTAAAAAGAAAATTAACCGAGATAGACTTTTAGCCTTTTGCTTCTTGAAGCATGACGTAATTTTCTTAATGCTTGTTCTTTAATTTGTCTAACTCTTTCCCTGGTCAAATTTAAGATCTCACCAATTTCTTCAAGAGTAGCGGTATATTCGGTGTTAAATCCGAAATATAATTTAATAACAGTAGATTCTTTATCTGAAAGGGTAGAAAGAACGCTTTCTATTTCCGCACGCAATGATTCGCCCATCAGACTTGTATCGGGGGCTGCTTGCTCATTATTAGGCATTACATCTAATAAGCTGCTTTTACTATCTTCGCTTTGAGAAAAGGGCGCGTCAACTGAAACTTGTCTTCCGGAGTGACGTAATGTATAAGCAACATCATCTTCGCTCATCTCAAGTTCTCTTGCAATCTCTTCCGTATTGGGTTTTCTTTCCAGTTCTTGTTCAAGAGCGCTTGCTACTTTAGAAATTTTAGAAAGTTCCCCGACACGATTTAAAGGCAAACGAACCATCCTTGATTGATCGGCAATTGCCTGCATAATTGATTGTCTAATCCACCAAACGGCGTAAGATATAAATTTAAATCCTCTTGTTTCATCAAACTTTTTGGCTGCTTTTATAAGTCCCAAATTTCCTTCATTAATAAGATCGCTTAAAGGTAAACCTTGATGTTGATATTGTTTAGCAACACTTACTACAAATCGTAAGTTTGCTTTTGTTAATTTATCGAGTGCGAATTTATCGCCCTTTCTAATACGTTTTGCCAATTCTATTTCTTCTTCAGGCGTTATTAAATCGACTTTACCGATTTCCTGGAAGTATTTATCAAGTGATTGGCTCTCACGATTTGTTATTTGTTTTGTAATTTTCAAGCTGTAAGCTCCTTAATTTAAAATTAAAAAGTAAGTGAATGGACTTATGTTGAAGTTGCGAGTAGAAAAATTCATAATCCACATAATATAATGAATATTCGTGCCTTTGTCAATAAAATAATGTGATTTCAAACCAAATTTAGTATATTTCGTTATTTTTTAACCAATAATAAACAGAATAGTTCCCAAGAAAAAAGTCAAAAATTTTTACCATTAAAAAAGAATTAGATAACTTTTTTAGTAAAAGGATTCAAAAAAATTTCAAAATAAATATTGCTTCCTAATATCTTTGTCTTTGTTGTTTGTAATTATTTTATAGTAAGTTAAAATGTTAATAAATTTCCGACGTATTTTATATATGAAAAAGAGTTAAAAAATTCTTAAAGAATAAAAAATACTAAAAATGCATGTCAAAAAGCATTTCAATTATTCCGATTCCATTGAACTTCACAAAACGAGAACTAAAGCACTATTACAAAAACATCCTGAAGTAAGAAACTTAATTACACATAATCCGTATAGCTTTATAATTATTTTATTTATTATTTCCGCTTAAACCCCAATTGATGTTTTATTAAAAAACCAAGCTTGGTTGGTCTCTTAAATTTTAGTATACTTTTGGGGAGCTTTTGCTAACCATACTTTATTTGTGTTAATTCACGAAGCCTCTCATATTTTAATCTTCAAGAAGAAATCATCGAACATTTTAACTGGAATTTTAGCCGATCTTCCCAATATTGTTTCCAGCTCATTTTCTTTAGAAGTTATCACTTAAATTACTCGTTTCAAGAGCACTATGATTATGATGTTGATCTTGCCGGTACGTGAGAAGCTGAATTGATTGGAAACTCCTTTATCGGAAAAGCTTTTTGGCTCTTATTAGTTTCGGTATTCCAAGCTTTTCATCCTTTGAGATTAAAGGGTATGCAGTTTTTTAACACGTGGACTATAATTAACTGGATTTCGGTTTTCAGTTATGATTTCATAATAATTTGCTTTTTCGGATGGACCTTATTTTTATACTTAACTTTTTCATTTTGGTTTTCAACCGGGGCACACCTTCTTGGAGCAAGATGGATTCAAGAATATTATCCAACAAGCCCGCCTCAGAGCTTATGATTATTACTGTCTATTAAATATTGTTGCATTGAGTATGGAGTATCATAATGGGTATTATGACTTACAATTGATTCCATAGAAAATATTCACGAACAAAAAAATGGCACATGAATTTTACAATTATTTAATTTACCGTAAATCTTGGACTAAGCTCTTTTTCAAATTTCTAATTGATCCTTTATTATCTTTATTTTCAAGAATGGTTAGAATAAATCGAGGTTGTAACGCATCAAGTATTAAAACGTAGTAAATAATATTCGACTATAAATTTAGTTTAATAAAAATAATTTGAGGTTAAAGTTGCCTAAGAAGAAAAAAAAGGAAAGTATAAAGTACGAACCGGTAAATAATAAAAAACAAGGTCAAAAAGAAAATCATAACCATAAGCTTACGAAGAAGTTTTATGAAAAAGAATTGAGTAAGCTTCAGGTTGAACTAGTGAAGTTACAAGAGTGGATTAAACATGAAAGATTAAAAGTTGTAATTATTTTTGAAGGAAGGGATGCCGCCGGGAAGGGCGGTGTAATTAAAAGAATTACACAAAGTTTAAATCCAAGAATTTGTAAAGTTATTGCTTTGGGTACTCCCACGGAACGTGAAAAAACACAGTGGTATTTTCAGCGCTATGTCCCTAATTTACCGGCTGCAGGAGAAATGGTTTTGTTTGATAGAAGTTGGTACAACAGAGCAGGAGTTGAAAAAGTAATGGGGTTTTGTACTGATGAAGAATACAAAGAATTTTTACGCTCATGTCCGGAATTTGAACGTATGTTAGTTCGTTCAGGAATTGTTCTAATTAAGTATTATTTTTCCGTTAGCGATGAAGAGCAGGAAAGACGTTTTCAAGCTCGAATTCACGATAGAACGAAACGATGGAAATTGAGTCCCATGGATTTAGAGTCCAGAAAAAAATGGGTTGAATATTCCAAAGCTAAAGATGAAATGTTTGCTTACACAGATATAAAGCAAGCTCCTTGGTATGTTGTAAATGCAGACAATAAGAAGAAAGCAAGATTAAATACAATAAATCACTTGTTGAGTCTTATTCAATATAAAGATCTAACTCCCGAACCGATAAAACTTCCTCCGAGACAAAAAGAGAAGGGTTATATTCGTCCGCCAATTTCTGATCAGACATTTATACCGGAAATTTATTAACGGAAGATTTTATTTCTTTTTCATTTCATTTTGTTTTAGTAAATGTGTAACGATCTTGATTAAATTTTATATTAATGTTTTTTGTTGAAAACACTGCAGCTGATCCTGTGCGAACATTGTCTCGCTAATTTTTATAAAATTCAGCAGTTTTATTTATCATATTGTTCGGACGCAATCGCTCCGCTCTTGCGCCCGAACGGGCAGCGGCTAACGCCAATGTTCTCCTTGTCGCTTCGCGACTGCGTCGAACATTGGTTAGAAGCAATATCCCTTTCGCAAACCCTTCGGGTCTTGCGACGGGCTACTACTCCTAACCGCTGCCCGTTATTTGAACGTTTCAATAATCCTAAATTGCAAAACATATTTTTACCTGTCCAAAAGTATTTGCTTTTAAGTAATTGTAAGTAAAATGTCATTTGCTTGACAATAATTTTTTTCTAAAATTGCAATCTTTAAAACTTAAAAAATGATAAGGAATAATTAATGACGACATATTTGGAAACCACAAAAAATATATACAAAGAAGCTGCGCTAAAACCTGACGTAGGTTTGTGCTGTACAACTACTCCGATCTGGCAACTACCGGAATTAAATATTCCCCCCAAAATGTTAGATATGAACTATGGTTGTGGGAGTACCGTTAATCCGAGAGATTTAATTAATAATCCAACAATTCTTTATGTTGGAGTTGGCGGGGGTATGGAGTTGCTTCAATTTTCATATTTTAGCAGAAGAGCCGGAGCTATTATAGGTGTTGATCCCGTAAAAGAAATGATAGATGTGTGTAGAGTAAATCTTGAAGAAGCAGAAAAACTAAACTCCTGGTTCAATAAAGAGTTTATTCAATTAAATAAAGGCGATGCCTTAGATTTACAGATTGAAGATCAATCGGTTAATGTAGCTGCACAAAATTGTTTGTTTAATATTTTTAAAAGCGGCGACTTAGAAAAAGCATTAAGTGAAGTTTATCGTGTTCTCAAACCTCGTGGCAGACTGGTTCTCTCCGATCCCATATGTGAACAATCGATACCGGATAATCTGAAAGACGATGCATTATTAAGAGCACTTTGTTTAAGCGGAGCCTTACCTTTGCAAGAATATTTAGATGTAATTACTTCGGTCGGTTTTGGAACTGTTGAAATTAGAGCAAGAAGACCTTATCGAATTCTGGATCCCAAAAATTATGATACAAATGAATTGATATTTATTGAAAGTGTAGAAGTTTGTGCGATTAAAGATCCCATACCGAAAGACGGTCCATGTATCTTTACAGGTAAAACCGCAATATATTATGGTGAAGAAGAATATTTTGATGATAGAGCCGGTCATGTTATGTTGAAAAACCAACTGCTTGCAATATGCAATAAAACCGCTGCGGATTTAGAAAGACTAAATAGAGATGATATTTTTATTTCAGAATCTAATTATTTTTACGACGGTGGCGGGTGTTGCTAGATATCGAATAGTGTATACAATAAACAATTGAACTTAGATAGAGCTTGTTTTGTTGTGTTAATTAGAAATATTAAAGATTATGTATTGAATCCAAATCAATTTTATGTACATGTTCAAGAGATCTTCCTAAAAACCGTTCAGCTACCTCTTTAAATCTTTTTGGTAAATCGCTAACATAAAATTCACCGAACCCGATACTGTTTGATTTGTTTAATAATCCGCGCCCTTTCAAATAATCTCTAACTACATAAGACGCAGCAGTTCCGGAATCAATTAACTCAACTTTATCACCCACAACTTCTTGAATCACTTTGGCAAGAATAGGGTAGTGTGTACAGCCTAAAAATCAATGTATCTATGTCATGTCCCTTCAGTTCGCTTAAATATTCCTCGGCTATCAGTCTTGTTGCAGTGTGTTCTATCAATCCTTCTTCAGCAAGGGGTACAAATAGAGGGCAGGCTTTTTCATATACTTTTACTTTGGAGTCTAATCTCAGTAAGTCTGTTGAATATGCTTTGTTGTTTATCGTTGCATTTGTTCCTATTATGCCAATCCTACCGGAGTTAGTTTTTTGCAGAGCTAATTTTGTGCCGGGTTTAATCATACCGATTACCGGAATACTAAACTGATCTTGTAAAGTTTTCAACGCAACGGAAGAAGCTGTGTTGCAAGCAACAACAATCATTTTAACATTTTTATTTAGTAAAAAACGTGCATCTTGAAAAGCATATTCAATAACCGTATCATTAGATTTTGTACCGTAGGGAACCCTGGCAGTATCGCCAAAATAAATAATATTTTCATTCGGTAATAATGAAGATATTTTTTTTACTACGGTCAGTCCGCCAACTCCGCTGTCAAAAACACCTATGGGGTTTGAGTTATTCATAAAATTCATAACATTTGTTCAATTGCATGGGTTAGTTCAATTCTAATAAGTTCATAATCGTTTTCTGAAATCTTATTCCCGAATCTATCTAGTGCGTAAAAGGAATCTATAATATCATCTGCTTTTGTGGATATCTTTGCGTAATAAATAGTTAAACCAAGTTCGTACATTTTTTTTGTAATTTGAAATAAAAGTCCGAGTCTATCCGGAGAGTATATATCAATAATGGTATACTTATTATGCTCTTCAAAGTTAATTTTTACTCTTCCTTTTCGCTTGAAGAGTTTTTGCTCAATTCGCCACCATTTCGACTTAACTTTTCGGAATTCTTTTGTTACTTGCAAACTACCGTTTATTACATTTCTCAAATCTTCTTCTATCTTTTTGTATCTGTTTTGATCTATTTTCTCGTCAGTTCTAAAGTCCGAAACATTAAAACTATCTATTATAATTCCGTCTTTTCTAGTAAATATTTTTGCATTACGAATATTTAGATCATTGATAGAAAGTGCTCCGGTTAATTTAGATAGTAAAGATTCGGAATCCTTTGTGACGATACTAATATTTGTAAAACCGGATTCTTCTTTGAAAAAAACCGATATCTCAGAACCTTTCTCAATTTCCTCTACGTGTTTATTAATCTCTTCTTTGGAATAATGGACTAAATATCCAAGATCATCGATTAATTTTATATGTTCTTTTACAGATGAACTAACCGATTCGTCCGAGTCACTAATTGAATTCAGAGATTCATCATAAAGTAATTCTTCGGCAGTCATTTGCTGTTCCAGCATAGACTTGGTTTTAGAATATAATTCGTATAGTAAATCACTTTTCCACTCCGTCCATATTGCCGGACTAACAGCAGAAAGGTCGGCATAAGTAACGAGATATAATAAATCCAACGCATCTAAGGATTGGAAAATAGAGGCGAAACCATTTAATGTTGACGGGTCATTTAAATTTCTTCTGAAAGCAATTTGCTCCATCAGTAGATGATTTTTAACCAAGAACTGAACCTTTTCATTCACATCGGATTCATAACCGAGTTTTTCAACAATTGAATTTGCTATTTCCGCTCCTAAAATTTCATGTCCGGAAATACTAATCGGTTTTGCAATATCGTGGAAAAGTATCGCCAGGTATAGAATGTCTTTTCCGGGAATTTTTTTATAAATCCTGCTTAAAGATGTGTCCTGATCATTTAATTTTTCGAGATTTTTTATGGCAATAATTGTATGTTCATCCGCTGTATAGCAATGATAAACGCCTGGTTGGAAAAATCCGATCAGTTCCTTAAACTCGGGTAAGTAAATTCCCAAAACTCCAAATTCATTCATTGTAGATAGAACTTTGCCCACGTTCTTAGGCAGTTTTAAAATCTCTCTAAAAAATACCGAAGACGCTAATTCCACATCTTCGTGTTCTTCAATATCCAGGACGCTTTCTATTATTAACGAACGTAAATTTTGTTCAAAAATGGCATCGTGTAAACCACGGTAGTAGAATACTCTCATTATTTCGGATAAAGAAAGAAGTTTTTTATTCTTAATAAAAATAACACTTCCTTTAAGTGAAAAGTCATCATCAAGATCAATAGATAAATAGTCTGATATAGGATGTATTATTTCCTCTTTAAACCGTTTCATCAAAGTTTTTGAAAAACGACTTATTGAAGTCGAAGCCTCGAAATAATCATGCATAAATCTATATATCCCGCCTTCCCCGTAACCTAAGATTTCGGCAAGTTTTTCCTGAGCTCCAAATTCTAATCTGTCGTCTTTTCTTTTTTTCAACAGGTGAAGGTTATTGCGGATAGTTAAAAGAAGATTATAGCTCTTCAAAAGTCTAAGTTTCCCCCTTTGATTTACCAAGCCGTTTTCACTAAGTAGGCTCAAAAAATTTTCAGTTTGTACTATTTCATTTTGCTTAGTTAAAATTTGTTTATTTTTTATTGCATACATCCATTCCAAAGCATGAAAGTCTCTTAATCCGCCTGCAGTATTTTTAATATTGGGTTCCAATACTTTAGAAGAATCGCCGTATTTCAAATGTCTTTTGTTTATGTCCTCCAGGAAATCATTGAGCAGTTTTTCTTTATCCATTTTATCAATTATTTTAATTAACTTCTTATTCCATTCACTGTAAGTTTTTTCGTCTCCAATTAAATACCTTGTTTCAAAGAATTGGGTGTAAGTATGCAGATCTGTATTAATAAATTTTTCAATATCATTAAAATCGCGAACTGTGTGCGATACCTCGATCCCTGCATCCCACATTAATGTAACACATCTTTTTAATTCATTCTGCTCTTCTTCTGCGGAGGGGGAAATAAACATAATATCTATATCGGAATAAGGAGATAATTCTCTTCGGCTAAAACTTCCGGCAGAAACCAAAACACAACTAAAATTTTTTTTAGCGGCAAGTTTTATAATATATTCTTCAACGAGAAGGCTATAGTTTACACAGAATTTGAACCCATCTTTCAATAGTTCGGGATTATTGAATAATTGTTCTTTATCCTCATCAAACTTCCTTTTTAATTCTATGAATTCCTGCATAAACTCCAACTGAATAAAATTGTATTTATTTTTACTATATAAAAATAAACCAAGTTCCAGAAAGAAACTTGGTTTATTTAATTTGCTAATTGAGATTATAGCTTTTTGAATCTTCCTTGGAAAAATCGTAAGTATTCCGGCTCGTAAACCATTTTTAATCCTTTTATAGATTTTCTGTTTTGATAAACTTCCACAATAGATTCAACCGTTACGTCAATGTGTGCTTGCGTATAAACACGTCTAGGGAAAGTTAATCGCACTAATTCCAATTTCGGATGATGATTTTTCCCTGTTTTTTTATCTCTGCCGGCAGACACAATACCGCGCTCCATCCCTCTTACGCCTGAATCCAAATAAATTTCTGCCGCAAGAGTTTGAGCCGGAAATTCTTCTTGCTTAATATGCGGTAAAAATTTCTTTGCGTCAAGGAAAATCGCATGCCCGCCGAATGGTTTAACCATAGGAATATTGAATTCTTCAAGTCGTTTACCGCAATATTCAACTTGTCCTACTCTTGCATGGATATTATCATAAAGCACCATCTCTTCAATCCCACGTGCCATTGCTTCCATGTCTCTTCCGGCCAATCCTCCGTAGGTGTGCAGACCTTCGTAAACAACAACCATATTTCTAGCAGCATCGTAAACCTTTTTGTCGCGTGTTGCAATAAATCCGCCAATGTTTACCATTAAATCTTTCTTTGCGCTCACCCAAATTCCATCAAAATAGGAACAGATTTCTAAAATTATATCGCCAATAGATTTAGACTTATATCCGCGTTCGCGTTTCTTAATAAAATATGCGTTTTCGGTTATCCTGGTTGCATCCAGCCATAGTCTGATTCCGTATTTATCAGTTATTTTTTTTACTTGTTTAAGATTTGCCATAGAGAATGGTTGACCGCCTGCCATGTTTACAGTACCTGCCATGCTTACGTATGCAATTTTTTTAGCGCCCGCTTTTTTAATCAGGTCTTTAAATTTCTGAATATCAAAATTTCCTTTAAATAGATGTTCTTTTTCTGCATTGTGTGCCTCATCAATTATAACGTCTACAAATGTTCCGCCTGCTAATTCTTGATGAAGCTTAGTTGTTGTAAAATACATATTCCCCGGAATGTAATCGCCAGGTTTAATCATAATTTGAGATAACATATGCTCGGCAGCCCTACCTTGATGAGTAGGGACAAAATACGGAAAGCCGTAATATTTTTTTATGTTGTCCCAGAGATGATAAAAGTTTTTACTGCCTGCATAGGCTTCATCCCCCAACATCATTCCTGCCCATTGGTTATCGCTCATCGCATTTGTGCCGCTATCGGTTAGTAGATCAATATATACATCATCGGACTTTAATAAAAATGTGTTGTAGCCCGCATCTTTTATTGCTTTTGCGCGTTGTGTCTGTGTTGTCATTTTTATAGGTTCAACAACCTTAATTTTAAAGGGCTCTGCCCAGCTTCTTTTTTTTAACTTTTTCATTTTTAACTCCGTTTACTAATTAAAATATTATTTTTTATCATAAATTGTTTGTAATTAGTTTATGGGCTGAAGTCATTGCCAAGTATTTCGATAATAAAAGTTTTCTGACTTTAACTAATTGTAAATACGGATTTAGTGTTGAGGATTCATGCATCCCGGAGACATAATATTTTGATCTAAGTAAAATGTTGGAATCTAATGATATTTGGGATAGGAGTTTCATAATGATATTAATTCAAATTATTGAATTCATCTTCAGCTTCGTATTCGGCTTCAATAACAGAAGTGATTCCTCCGCGTACATTAAATTCAGCGGTAAGTCTCATGAATCTCGGTTTGCAAACAGCAACCAAATCATCTAAAATTGTATTGGTTACACTTTCGAAAAAGATGCCGTCATTCCTATACGAATTAAGATAAATTTTATATGATTTAAGTTCAATGCATAATTTATCGGGGATATATTCTAAAATCATTGTCGCAAAATCCGGTTGACCGGTTTTAGGGCAAAGGGATGTAAACTCCGGAGCGGTATGAGTTATTAAATAATCTCTTTCGGGGTATTGATTTTCAAACGTCTCTAATAATTTCTTTTTATCTTCCAAAGTTAACTCCTATTGCTCTTGTTGTTTCTTGGCATAATTAGGTCTGGTTTTATATGGAATTGGGTCTTCAAGTCCAAGTTCTTGAAAGGCTCGTAAACGCAGTGCACAGCTGTCACAAACACCGCAGGCTTCTTCTTCATTTTGATAACAAGACCATGTAAGGCTGAACGGTGCATTTAACTCCAATCCCTTTTGTATGATTTCAGATTTTTTCATATAGATGATGGGAGTTTCTATTTTTATTTGTGTCTGAGGTTTTGTGCCGAGATTTATCACCTGTTCGAAAGCTGAAAAGAAATCCGGACGACAATCGGGGTAACCTGAAGAATCTTCGTACACGGCTCCAATAAAAATAGCTTCGGCATCTATTACCTCAGCCCAGCTTACACAAGCAGAAAGTATATTTGCGTTCCTGAAAGGGACATAAGAAGTTGGTATCTCTTTATTTTCCAGATCAGCTTTTGAAATCTCGATATTTTTATCTGTTAAAGAAGACCCGCCTATTTTTTGAAAATGTGTAAACTCTATAACCATTTTTTTTTCTGCATTATAAAATTCGGCTATATCATGAAATGCAGTAAGTTCCCGGTTCTCCGTTTTTTGTCCGTAATTAATATGCAGTAGCGCAAGATTATAGTCCTGATTAGCAATTGCTGCCGTTACGCAGCTATCCATTCCACCACTCAATGCTATTACTGCTAATTTTTTCTTTTCCATCCTAAAATCATAATATTTAGCAAATTAAGATAGCAAAATCTTTTAAAAATTATTTAACACATAATTATACTGTAAAATTTTAATATATATTTTATTAGGTGAATTCGCAGCTACTGCTAAATAGTGTTGATGGCTCATAATTATGACTCACATCAAATTTTTGAAATAATTATGATTATAATATCAGAAAATAGTTTGGAAAAAGTCAGTGAGAGATCAGTTTTTAAGTCGTAAAAATGAAATTCCTATAAGTGTACTTATAATACCTGAAACAAGAAAAGGAAACGAACTTCCGAAACTATCCCACAATATTCCGGCAGTCATTGATCCCAACATCATTGCTAAGCTGGAAGACATTGTAAGTAGTCCTATTGCCGAACCGAGCATCTCATGAGGAATTAAATCGGAAACCCAAGCTTTAATAACACCTTCGTTAGAAGCGGCATAAATTCCATAGAAAGCAAATAACAACCAAACGATTAAAGAATTGGTATTATATGAAAAACCGAAATAGACGAATGCGAAGACAAAAATTCCGGCTACAAAAATATTTTTCTTCCCGTATTTATCGGCTAAAATTCCAATAGGGTAAGAAGCAATAGCATAAACTATGTTAAAAAAAACATACCCGCCGATTGACAATGAATCCGAAGCCAGTACATTTTTAGATTTTAAGATAAGAAATACATCGCTGCTGTTGACTAGTGAAAAAATTATTACGAGGAACAACAATTGTTTATATTTTTTCGGGGCAACATTCCAGAAGTAAGCGTAAGAAAGTTTATTATTATTGCTTTTTTTTGTTTTCGGATCCTTTATCATAAAGGTTATTACAATTGCAAAAATGGAAGGAATTATCGCAAATAAGTATATACTGCGGTATTCAAAATGAGCTAATTGAAGGAGTGCAATTGCAGTTAAAGGACCTACAACAGCTCCTAAAGTATCCATGCCCCTGTGAAAGCCGAAAATAGCGCCTGTATTTCCTTTTGAATTAGCAGCTAAAATTGCATCGCGCGGAGCTGTTCTAATTCCCTTGCCAATTCTATCGGTCACACGCGATAAAACTACTGTTGATATTTTAGGAAAAAATCCGGGTAGCGGTTTTACAATTGATGATAAACCGTAGCCTAATACTACAAAAATTGAACGCTTTTGGAGTTTATCCGATAAATTTCCGAAGTAACCTTTTAATAAACCTGCTGTTACTTCAGCCACGCCTTCAATTACCCCAACTACAGCCATTGATGCGCCTAGTGTTACGGTAAGGAACAAGGGGGTGACTGGGTATAACATTTCGCTTGCGAAATCAGTGAAAAAACTAATTAATCCTAATAAGAAAACTTGCTTTGGAATGTTTTTAAATTTCATGCAATGTTATAAGAGAAATAATTTTTTTAAATGGCTAAGATTTTTATTGATTATTTAAAAACTACTTTTATCTTTATTTATTATTCTGTAGAATTACAAAGCATTTTAATTCTAAAATTACAAATAATAATAGCAATATAATTTTAGAATATCCGAATAATTTTTGAGGGATAAGAGATGGAATACTATGAATTACACCCCGAGACGCCGCAATTACGATATATCAATAAAGCTGTAGATATATTAAAACAAGGCGGAGTAATAATCTATCCAACAGATACCGTTTATGGTTTAGGTTGTGATATCTATAATAAAGAAGCAATTGAAAGAATTTATATGATCAAAAACGAAGCAGATACTAAATTGCTCAGTTTTATCTGCTCCGACTTAAAAGACATTTCTCATTATGCTAAAGTT
>BDSW01000178.1 GCA_002898175.1 bacterium BMS3Abin04 | reverse complement strand
AAGTTTGTTATAAATGATTTTAATAATGACAAGAAAAACGATATCGCTTACATCGATAAACAAGAGAGTAACCTTTTTATCCTTTTATCCGGGGAAAATAATTCTTACAATTCACTGCTTGTTAAACATTTAAACGGAATTTCAGATCTAATCCCTGAATACAGTAATGATTCGAAATTATTTGCGCTTAATCGGGAAGGCTTTGTAACCGGATTTGAAAAGTTTAAATTAGAAGATGATGTTAGTCTTTCACTTGGCGGCAGACCCGCTTTTCTTGCTCTATTTGATTTTAATAATGATCATTTAAAAGATTTGGTATTCTTTGATAAATATAAAGGCTCTTTGAAAATTTTAATGAGTTCAAAAAATAAATTGCTGCAAAAATTATACGAATTTAAATTGGTGGAAAATCAAAATCGTTTTAGCATTATCCGTACGTCAAAAAGTAATTTTAACTTTTTTGTCTATTCCAACAGGGGAAGACTAGTAGAAATATTAAAATTCAATTTGAAACAAAACGTAACTAAGAAAGATGCGATTTACACATCTGCTCCAATTCTAGATTTACTGGCTTTTAAAAAAGGACTAAAGATTCTAGAAGATAAATCCGATACGCTTATAAGTGAAAAATTTGATATGATAAAAAATAAATTTAATCTATCTCAAACCTTGATAATTGATACTAATTATTATGATGCTTCCTTTTCCGGCAGCAGGAAAGGAGTAGTTTATTGGACTAAGGTAGATAGCGAATTAGTATTGAGGAATTATAGTTTTAAGAATGAGAAAGTCAAAATGTTAACAAAGATGAATTTGTTTGACGAAAAAACAACTGTTGATACTAACTTTATCGTTACTAAATCTTTTCTTAACAAACGTAGGAAAGAAAATTTAGTGAGCTTTATTAAAAAAAATGATAATTATAGTATTTTTATATACGGGGAACAAGATAATATTAAGACTTATTCAAATGAACTCCCAACTAATTTTTTATTAAAAAATAAAAATGATATAAATATTTACACTGATTCAAAAAAGAAAAAAGAGCATATTTATATTTATGATCATAATTCAAAAAGTGTTTTTGAAGTTCAATTAAAGAAGAAAAGTAGTCATTTTAATTTAATGCCTATAGTTAATGTACAAAATATGACTAGTTATACTATTACAAACTATTTCGGCAATAACTATATTTTTTATAACGATACTTTACGGAATGAAATTCGTTTAAAGAGGCTGCATGACTAATATTCTCAAACTTTTGGTGCTGTTATTTTTATCGTTCAATATAACTTTTGCTCAAAATCTCGATTCAATTTATAATGCAATAATTAGTCTGGAAGCTAATAATAATAGTCAATCCCAAATTCAAGTTACAGGTGAAGGTGAAAATAAATGCGCTTTCGGACTTTTTGCCGAAGCAAGGAGTAATTTTTCACGGTTTAATAGCAAACAGCAAAATATACTTGCTAAAATTTTAGAGAGACCTTCGTCGGACACCAGCATTGTTACTCCGTCGGGTTTTTTTAGAATCCATTACGATATTAGCGGCGTTAATAAACCGGGCTATAGTATAAATGATTTAGCTGTAGCATTTGATTCCTCGTATAATTTTGAAGTTAATTTTCTCGGTTATCCGCCTCCGCCGCCCGATGGTAATATGGGCGGGGATAGTAAATACGATGTATATGTTATGAATCTTTCGGGAGGATTGTATGGTTATACAACACCCGAAACCAACGTTACAAATCTGACTTACACTTCTTACATTGTTATGGATAATGACTTCTCAAACTATTTTACACAAGGTATAAATGCCGCCAGGGTAACCGCTGCTCACGAATTTCACCATGGAATACAGGTCGGCAATTATATCTTTCGAGATAATGATGTGTGGTATTATGAGCTGACTTCCACATCTATGGAAGAATTTGTTTACAATAGTGTTAATGATTACTACGCTTATATGCCCTCGTATTTTAATCGTCCGTATGGAACAATCTCAGAGCATACCGGTTATGATATGGCGGTTTGGAATATTTATCTTAAACAAAGATTCGAATCTATTAGTACAATGCTCGGATTCAATATAATAAAAAGAAGCTGGGAATTGATGGTTGATAATCGCGCTGTATTTGCAATTGCCAAATCGCTTCAGGAAAACGGCTATTTATTCGGCCAGGAATTTAGTACTTTCAGCCTATGGAATTATTTTACGAATTCACGAGCAAAAGAAAACGAATACTATACGGAAGCAAAAAACTATCCTTTGATACGTCCCACTACAACAGTAGAATTTATTCCTCCTCAGAAAGAGTTGAGTATTTTGTCAGAACCCGTTTCAAATAATTTTATAATATTCCCGGATAATTCGAATGGAAACAATGATACACTTGTTTCAATTATAACTAATGCCGATTTACAAGGAGGAATTGATCCCGCAAATAACGATATAAAATTTCAATATATCTTATCTTCCAGTCCGGTTGCTGAATTCAAAAAGATAAATAATTTTTACTATTCGAAAGTTGAAGCTTCCAAGCCCGGTGTCTTTTATGAGGTCAATATTTTCAACGGAAAAGTTGCGGGAGAAACGATTACCAGAGAAGAAATTGATTACGCTTATCCGCAGCCGTTTGAGTATTCGAGTAATTCATTTGTCTTTTTACCTACGGTCGTAAATATTTCCGGTACGGCAGATTATAACATTTATACATCGGGGATGGAATTGGTGTTTTCCGGAAAAGGCGAAATACTTGCAAATGATAAAATAACAGTAAAATGGAATGCTATGAATTTTAATAATGCGAAATTACCGACCGGTGTTTATATTTACGTAACAAAATCCGGCGATACGGTTAAAAAAGGAAAAATTGTTATCTATAATAAATAAATACCGAGTATATTGATTTGCTAAATAAATATTTTAAAACTAATTATTTCCCTTCATGATTTATACCCTCGCTCTTGAAAATATTACAAAATATTTCGGAAGACAGTTAATATTTAAAAATATAAACTTTAAGTTTAGTCAGGGAAATGTTTATGGACTTGCAGGAAATAACGGATCCGGGAAATCTACTTTGACTAAAATTATTGCCGGAGTACTATCGCAGAATAAAGGAAAAGTTTTACATAAAATTGATAATAAAGAAATTGAAGCGGAAAAACTTCATAGTTACTTGGGTTTTGTTTCGCCGTACTTGATGCTGTATGATGAATTTACTGCTAATGAAAATTTATTTCACTTTGCTAAAATAAGAGGAATTAAATTCGACGAGGAAAGAATAAAATATTTATTAAACGAATTTAATTTATACCGTCGAAGGAACGATTTATTAAAAGCTTATTCATCCGGAATGAAGCAGCGAATGAAATTCATTTTTGCATTGCAGCATTCACCAAAACTTCTTTTGTTGGATGAACCCACTTCTAATCTGGATGAAGAAGGGAAAAGTAAGGTTTACAAAATAGTTGAAAATGAAAAGGAGAATAGTGTTGTAATAATTGCTTCAAATGAAAGTAAGGATTTAGAATTGTGTTCGAAGTTAATAAAGGTAGAAGAATATAAATAAAAAGTTAAATATTAAAATTAAATCTGTGAAAATCATAAACAATCATGTTTACAATCCGGCATTTGACGGATGTTATCTTCGTTCGATATAAAAAATGAAAGCATACTCGGTATTTAAAAAAGATTGGCAATCGGAATTAAGAACACGCTACGCAATTAATGCATTGGCAATGTTCATTTTAGTGACTATTAGCGTTATTCTGTTTTCAATCGGAGATGAACCAATCTCAAATTACCTTACGGGAGGTTTACTTTGGGTTGTAATTTTCTTTTCTGCAATGTCGGGACTTTCTCGTGTTTTTGTCTCTGAAGAGGAAAGGGGAACCACGCTTACCTTGCAGCTTATTGCCGCACCGTCAACTGTGTTTTTTGGTAAGTTAATTTTTAATTTGATTTTAGTCTTCTTAATGGTAATTGCAATAACTTTTCTTTATGCAATTCTATTCGATAATTTTATTATAGAAAATTTAGGGCTCTTTCTTGTCTCATTGTTTTTGGGCAGTGCCGGAATTGCCATATCATCAACTTTAATAGCAGCAATTATTGCTAAAGCGAATACCAAAGGGACACTTTACCCGGTTTTATCATTCCCCATTTTATTGCCATTAATTTTAACACTTCTGGAACTTACAAAATTTTCTATGGACGGAGAATCCTTTGCTTTCGGCTGGACATACCTCGCAATTCTTGTAAGTTATGATGTAGTAATGCTGACAGCGGGCTTTTTACTCTTTGATTTTATTTGGAAAGAGTAAGAAATACCCTTTTAAAATTACAAACCTTTAAACCCTTTAATTCCGTTAACTTTCTCATTATTTATTTTAATTATTTATACAGTGAAGCTCAAAAAAAGTAATCAATACAATATAAATGAAAAAAGTTTATGATGTAGTAATTAATATATTGACATTTTAAAAAATGTGCCGTATGTTAATAACAAAAGATAACGGTGTCTTAATGTTTGATATAAAATATTTTGAACCTATACCGCAGCAAATTTACACTCCTGTCGCGGCGAAGTTCTTTTTGGGGAACGAAGCCGGGCAAAAACAAAGTGAAGTTCCGAAAAATAGAACTAAATTAGATTTCCTACATTTCGAAAAAAGAGTTGAAGAACAAGCACAAAAATTCAAGTTTTCAATAAACCAATCTATCTATCTACCATATACCGCGTTACTGACCATTTCTTTTTTTGTTGCAACAAACAACATTTCTTACTATATAAATACTGTGAAATTAAAATGAACTTACGAATATATTTAAGTGGTTTTGTTTAAATTAAATTTGGATTATACTTTTTAATTTATGAAGTAAAAATGAAAATAATAATAATGTATTTGTTTTTCACGTTTATTTTATTTGCACAAAATGGTGATTGGAAACAATATTTACCTGAATATAAAAACATACCTGACGGTCTACAAATAAATGTTATAAGAATTGATCAGTTCGATCATAAATGGTTTGGAACTGATGGCTATTCCAATATAAACGGGACGGTTGGTGGTATAGCTAAATTCGATGGTAAATTATGGACGCAGTTCACTAAGAATACTCGGACTTACCGGATAATAATATAACTGCTATTGCTTTTGATCTTGAAGATAATACATGGATTGGAATGCGGGATAGTGGGTTAGTGATTCTCAAAAACGACGTATTTAGTAAAATCAGAGGGCCACTACAATTTATTGAAAAGGGAGAAGTAAAAAACATACTTACAGATCAAAAAGGAAATGTTTGGGTTTTATTTAGACTAGTCATATGCGCTGATGGAATTTATAAATCGAGTGTATT
>BDSW01000177.1 GCA_002898175.1 bacterium BMS3Abin04 | reverse complement strand
GATTTTATCTTCTATAGGACCAATTGTTTTTTCATATTTTTTAACTATTACCGGATCAAATTCTCCATTACGATCTCTCGGAACAGATATTTCTATCTGTCCATTATCGTTTTTTAATGTTTTCTGTGTTTTCCCGTTTCTACTGTTTCCACTATTTTTTCCAACCGGTGAATATCTTTCATATCCTAAATGCTCGGTGAGTTCTGATTCCAACATTTGCTCTAATGTGTTTGCAATAAGTTTTTTTATTGCTCCGTCTTTTCCCATTAGATCATCGTAGGTTTTTGCTTTTGCCAGATCAGCCTTTAGCTGCTCTATCATTTTTTCGGTCAGTTCCATTTTGTGCTCCATGATTTATACAAATATAATTATTCATTTTGTCCAATTCCATCTGAAGCTTTACATTAGAGCATATTACTCTGTTGAAGATGATTATGCTGCACCGGACTTTAAATCTCTTTATGCCGACCAGGGTATACAAAAAGCACAGAGCAAAACACCCGGTTTAGCAATAGAAACTTACGAATACGGACTTTCTAATTTTCCTAATCCTTTTAACCCCACAACACAAGTTTCCTACCAATTAAAAGAGAGCGGTCATGTAACAATAAAAGTGTACGATGCTTTAGGTAAAGAAGTAGCAAACTTAGTAGATGAGGTAAAACCGAGCGGGAAGTACAACGTAACGTTTAACGGTGCGGAGCTTTCAAGTGGAATATATTTTATTTCAATGAGAGTTAATAACTTTTACAAAACACAAAAAATTATTCTTGCTAAGTAAAACACAATTCCATAAACCAAGTTCCTTTGAGGAACTTGGTTTATATATAATCCTTATTTTCCTGTTAAGCACCGCATAAATAAATTTGTAGTGCTTTTTAATTTTCGATTTATAAAAATAATTTTTGTAATTCCTTTTTTTCTCTTCCTTTCCAGCTTCCTTTATGATAAACATAACCTGCAATTAAGGGGAATGCAATAGTTGCTTCCGAGTATACCATTTGTTCAAAATTGGTTTCAACTTTACCCCACGAGCTGGCTTCTTTCAAAGTCGAACTTGAGAGCGCACCGTCTCTCACATCCGCCACTGTAATTTGAACGGCATATTTGTGCATCGGAGCATCTTCTTTAAGAATATCGGCAGCTACAACAATATCTTGCGTAAAGTTTTTGGGCACTCCCCCGCCAACCATAAATATTCCCGTCTCTTTGCTATTTAGTTTAACTTTTGTAAGCTCAAGAAAATCTTTGCCGGAGTCGAAAGAAACGTGTTTATACGGATTTTTTGTTTGATGCATAATTATTCCGAAACCAGCTGAACAATCCGAAAAAGCGGGTACAAAAATCGGGACATTATTTTGGTATGCCGCATATATAACGCTATCGTCAATCTTAGGTCCCCCTTTCTCGTCCAGGTATTTACCAAAATGCCAAAGTAATTCACGGGAAGAATAAGGTCGAGGTTCAAGCGAATCAAAAATTTCGGCAGTCGTATCGTCGCAAATTCTTAGTTCATCTTCATCGATGAACGTATCATATATTCTATCAATATGCAGTTCCCGCATTTCATTATCATCAACAAACGGGGTTCCAATATAATGCTTAAATCCAAGCGCTTCAAAAAAATCTTGGTCAACCATTATTGCTCCGGTAGAAACAACAGCATCAACCATATTGTTCGAAATTAAATCATAGACTACCTTTTTCAATCCGGCGCTAAAAAGGCTTCCGGCAAGTGTAAGAATTATCGTTGTATCTTTATCACTTATCATTCTATCATATATAGTTGCCGCTCTATATAAATCTCTTGCAGAGAATGCCATATATTTCATCGATTTAACAAACTCAAGTACGTTATGCTCTTTGATATCAATATGTTTAACCGGATCTTTTAAGTAATCTTTTTTATCCATTTTCATTACATTTTTTATTTCTTTAATTAAAACATTTAATTCAAAATTAGAACTCTTATACAACAAATATTATATCTCTAAATCATTAAAATATAACCTATCGCATTTATTATTACAAATAAGCCTCCATAAACAAACTCCAAAATTCCAATTTTACGAATAGATATTTTTTTGCTGCTATAACTTAACCCAATAAATGCGCGAACAAACAAAATTAAAACAGCTAGGATTGATAAGTAAGGCGCCAGTTTTTTAACTCCAAAGAAAATAATTACAGCTAAAAAAGATAGACCGGAAAAATTTGTTAAAGTTTTACTTATAGTCATTTTTTTTAACATTCTTATTTTCTCATGAAGATAAAATGTTGTTGGAATAGAACGACTTACCAATACTACCCAAAATACGAACACTTTATCTATTTCCCAATCGGCTGCGAGAACAATGCTTGTTGCAATAAAAGTTATTGCAACCGGAGCAAATAACTCAGTAAAAAGATTTCTGTTTAACTGCAATAACTCCAAAAACAAATAAACTGTCATCATAACTATCGCTATGATAAATGGAATGAATACAAGTAATGCTTCATTAGAAATTGCACAAAAAAGTAGAAGAGATGAAATTACCAAATAAAAGAAGAAGATAACAAAAGCTGTTTTTTTAACTTTTAAATGATTATTCTTTTTTTTGTTTAATAGCATTCTTATAGGCTGATGGGCAAGAAAAATGAAAAACGCACTAAGAGCAATTAGAAAACCATCTGTTGTAAAAGCGACAAGTAAAGCTAACGTTAGGGGTTCCAAAACAAACCCCCAAGAACCGTGTTCTCTCGGAAATGCTACTTGCTTTATTATAAGTTTAAAATTATTCTTTGCCATTAAAAAGTATGTAGTTTTAAATTTGGTTTTGAAAGATAAAATTAAATTGTAAATTAACGTAACATTATTTTCAACACAAAAGGAGGAACAATGAAGTTAAACACAATGAAAGTATTTTTAATTTTTTCTTTAATGATAACTTTTTTATTTTCAGCAAGTCCGATAGATGCTCAAAAAACCTTTGAAGGAAAGATTAAATTCAAAGTTACAAACAACGGCGAAGATATGTCTATGAACTACTATATGAAAAATGGTGAAATAAGAATTGATATGCCCGGAGGTATGGGAGGAGCAATGATATACAAAGGTAAAAAGATGATAATAATAAATCCCCAACAAAAGATGTATATGGAATTCTCGGTAGATAAAATGAAAAAAATGGCGAAAAAATTTAAGTCCGATGACTCAGATGGAGATGCTGACAATGCAAAAGATTTCGACCCGGCAAAATGGAAAACAGGAGAAACAAAAACTTTATTCGGACATGAATGCGAGCTCTATAGATTTACAGAAGACGGGCAAACAACCGAAATGTGGGTTGCTAAAGACATGGGCAACTTTATGGGCGCACAAAACCCCATGGCTCCATCTTCTTCTCCCCTTTGGCAGCAACAATTAGCAGGAACCAATTTTTTCCCCTTGCAAGTAATTGTTAAAGACAAAGATGGAAAAGTCAATTCAAAGTTCGAAGTTGTTGAACTAAAGGAACAAAGTTTAAGCGATGATTTGTTTAACGTTCCGTCCGGTTATAATAAAGTTTCTATTCCCGGAATGAATTAGCATAATTCAAAATGGGGAATAATACAAAATTCTTTTTGAGTTATTCCCCGTTTCCTATTCACTGTTAAAATCTCAAATCAAAAAATTAAAATTTTGTCAAAATTCTCTTTTATATTGTTATTTTTTGTGCTTCTTATAAGCGGTTGTGTTAATAAAAGTCAAAAACAGAAGTATATTCCTCCTGCAACTTCGGTAGTTGATAAACAATTTAATTTTCACATTGTAGACAGCGCTCTTTGGCGATCTGCACAACCTAACTCCGAATCGCTCAAAAGGATGAAACATTTCGGCTTAAAAACCGTTATAAATCTGCGCGGCGATTCCGTTACCAATGAATGGGAAAGGGAACTTGCCGATAGCCTTAATTTGAATTATTATAATTTCCCGCTCGATTCACACAAAGAACAAAATTCCGATGAGATTAATTTAATTTTAAAAATTATTAATCAGAAAAAGAATCAGCCGGTTTTAACACACTGCCTTGGAGGAAAAGACAGGACAGGATTAATAACTGCATTATACGAGCTTAAAAGAGGAAATAAAACTTTGAGTGAAATACATAAAGAAATGTTAATGTATGGTTATGATGAAGATAAATTTCCGAAAATCTATGAGTTTGTAAAAAAATGGACAAACGGATTAATAAAATGAAATTCCATAAAACAAAATACCCATCAGTAATTACCCTTTTAATAATCATTTCCTTTTCTTCCTGCGGCGGGAATAAGATTCCAACTATTCAAAGTAAAATCCTTCATGAGCATGATGTAAAAAGAATTGAACTTGCCGGGAAAATATCCGAGAGGAAATCGGAACTATCAGGGCTTACATGGTATGGTAATCAACTAATTTTGCTCCCCCAATTCCCTAATAAATTCACTTATAAGAATGGTGGAACTATATATTCCATCCCAAAAGAAAAACTACAATCGGTTATACTAAAAAAATCACACGAAAAGATTTTACCTAACAAAATTGCACTTTATGCTGATGGGCTGGAAAAATTTAATTCAAATGGCTCCGGTTATGAAGCAATTACTTTCATCGGCGATACGGCATTTATTTCAATCGAATATATGCATAACGGAATTACCGAAGGATATTTAGTTTCCGGTATAATGTCAAAAAATAAAAAATCACTAACGCTTAATAAAAATACTTTGGTCAAGATCCCATTAAAGGAGCATATATTTAACAGCAGTTGTGAAACAATAGTTAACTATAAAAATAATATTTATGGAATTTTTGAAGCAAACGGAAAAAACGTTAACCCACACCCGGTTGCTTATGAGTTTGATAAAAAATTAAATTTTCTAAGATTTATCAACTTCCCTTCTATTGAATATAGAATAACGGATGCAACCGAAGTTGATTCGGAAGGAAATTTTTGGGTAATAAATTATTTTTACCCGGGAGATAAAAAACTTCTAAAACCATCAGTCGATTCGATATCCATTAAGTATGGAATAGGGAAAACCAACGCCCTTTCTAGAACGGTTGAAAGATTGGTAAAATTGAAAATTAATAAAGGTCGAATTATTGAGACCAATTCTCCGCCTCTATATTTAAAACTCGATATTGATAAACCGAGTAGAAACTGGGAAGGAATAGCAAAATTTGACAATTTAGGTTTCCTAATTGTAACCGATACTTATCCTGAAACAATTTTGGCATTTGTAAAATTACCGTAAAATATTCCTTATTTATCTGAATTTCTATAATTTGGTTTTTTATTCAGGGAAATTAATTATTCCCTTTAAGCATTCAAATTCTTGACTTTCAATTTGCATTAGGATATATTTGTAGGCTCTATAAAAATCTCTATATTTCGGGAGGAATGTTTAGTGAAACAAGAAAAAATGACAAGGTTTATTAAGACCGAAGACGCGGATAGGAAATGGTATATTGTTGATGCCAACGATCAAGTATTAGGACGTTTAGCCTCTAATATTGCAACCATTATTCGCGGGAAACATAAACCTATTTTTACACCAAATATGGATACTGGCGATTTTGTAATTGTTATCAATGCAGAGAAAGTAAAATTGACCGGGAAACGTGCTTTTGATAAAACATATTTTTCTCATTCCGGATATCCGGGTGGTGTAAAAACAATAACAATAACAGAAATGCTTCAAAATAAACCTGAATTTGTAATTGAGAATGCTGTAAAAGGAATGCTTCCCAAAAAAAGGTTGGGAAGAAAACTAATTAAGAAATTAAAAGTGTATGCCGGTGATAATCATCCGCACACAGCACAACAACCAGAAACTTTAAGTTTTTAACGAGGAATTTTAATGGCAGACAAAATTTTTATCGGAAGAAGGAAAAATGCAGTTGCACGTGTTATTTTAAGAAGCGGATCCGGAAAAATTACTGTAAATAAAAGAGAATTTGAAAAATATTTTCCACAGAAAACCAATAGAGACCAAGTTCTTCTTCCGCTAAGCCTAACGGAAACTTTAGGCAAGTACGATATTCTGGCTAATACTAACGGAGGCGGTGTAACGGGTCAATCGGAATCGATAAGATTAGCTATCGCAAGAGCACTCATTGATATCAATCCCGATTACAGAAAAGTACTTAAACCGGAAGGTTTATTGAGAAGAGATCCCAGAATGGTTGAAAGGAAAAAAGCCGGTCAACCGAAAGCGAGAAAGAAATTCCAATTCTCGAAAAGATAATTTTACAATATATTTCAATAACGAATTTTATTTATTCGTTAATTTATTAATTATTCATACTTTCCGATTTGTCACCTGTGTCCTTAATAAATGGATTTGCGGCAAAAGCGACGAAAGTAGAAGAAAAAACAGGAGAAATCATGCAGAAAGTTGAACTTACTCAGCTTTTAGAAGCCGGTGCACACTTCGGACATTTAACACGTCGTTGGAATCCCAAAATGAGACCCTACATTTTCATGGAGAAAAACGGGATTCATATTATTGATTTGAAAAAAACACAAAGAGCAATTGAGGAGGCTGCAGAAAAATTACGTGAAGTTGCAGCAAGCGGCAAAACCGTGCTTTTTGTCGGGACGAAAAAGCAAGCAAAAGAAACAATTGCTGCCGAAGCAAAAAAATGCGGAATGAACTGGGTCAGCGAAAGATGGCTCGGCGGTATGCTTACAAACTTTTCTACAATACGAAAAAGCATTAAAAGAATGCAGAACATTGAGAAGATGGAAACAGACGGTACTTTTGATCAAATAACTAAGAAAGAACAACTTTTTTTAACCCGTGAACGTGATAAATTAAGGAAAATTCTGGACGGTATTGAAACATTAAAACGAATGCCGGGAGCTCTATTTATTGTTGATATTAAAAAAGAGTCAATTGCCATTAGAGAGGCTTTAAGACTTAATATACCTATTTTCGCTATCGTAGATACCAATTGCGATCCTGATCCGGTTAACTATGTAATTCCAGCTAATGATGATGCAGTAAGAACTGTTGAGTTAATATCTAAAGTTATGGCTAACGCAATTATAGAAGGGACTCAAAAACACAAAGAAATTAAGGCTGAGGAAGCTGCTGAAAAAGAAAGAGAGAAAAAAGAAAAGGAAGTTGTTTCATCTGAAAAGAAAGAAAAGAGACATAGAGTTAGAAGAGTAAAATTTGACGCAAAAGGTGAAAAAAAGGATGTTTCAGAAAAAGCTGAAACTGAAAAAAAAGTAGAAAATGACAAAACAAAAGAGAACGGTGCAATTGAAAAAGTAAGCGCTGAACCTGAACCTAAAGTTGAAACTAAACCGGAAGAAGTTAGTGCTAATGATAAAAAGGAAACTAGTTCAAACGAGAAAAACAATACTGAAGAAAATAAACAAACGTAAAATAAGGAACAAATTTAAATGGCTATAACAGCAAAACAAGTTAAAGAACTACGAGATAAAACCGGCGCCGGAATGATGGATTGTAAAAAAGCTCTTGTAGAAGCAGATGGCAATTTTGACAAAGCTATTGAAGTCTTAAGGAAAAAAGGTGCAGCCGTTGCAGCAAAAAGAGCTGAAAGATCCGCTAAAGAGGGAATTGTTTTAACGGAAATACTTGATAATAATTCCAAAGGAATAATCTTAGAAATTAATTGTGAAACAGATTTTGTAGCTAAGAGCGACGACTTTGTCAGCTTCGCAAATTCTGTTATGAATACAATAGTTGAACAAAATCCGATCACCTTAAATGAACTTCTAGAAGCTGAAAACGAAGGTCATACTATAAAAGATGCACTCCTTGATATTACAGGGAAAATTGGTGAGAAAATAGAAATTTCAAGATTTGCTATTGAAAATGCCGAAAACGGTGTTGTTGTCGACTATGTTCATCATGGCTCAAAACTTGGAGTTTTAATTACTGTTGATAACGCTAATGATAAAGGCGATGAATTTATTCCAACAATAAAAGATTTTGCTATGCAAGTTGCTGCAATGAAACCTATCTATGTTTATCGTGAAGAAGTTCCCACAGAAATTATTGAAAAGGAAAAAGAAATATATAAAGAGGTCGCTCGTAAAGAAGGCAAACCGGAACAGATTCTGGAAAGAATTGCAGAGGGAAAATTAAATAAATACTTTCAGGAAAATTGCTTGTTTGAGCAAACCTCTATTAAGGATAATACTAAAACAGTTGGTACTATTATGAAGGAATTAAACGACAAATTTTCTACCGATGCAAAAATTAGATTGTTTCATCGGTTCCATATTAGTGATGAAAATAAATAATTTAATCTAAAAGGTCTTATTTTTTAATAAGACCTTTTTTTTATTATATTGGTGTTCATTATGAAAAATACTCTTAAGTACAAAAGAATTTTAGTAAAATTAAGCGGTGAAGCTTTAGCAGGTGAAAATGAATTTGGAATCGATCCGGCAATATTGGATTTCTTTGCTAAGGAAATTAAGAAAATACATGCCCTTGGTGTTGAAATTGGAATTGTTATTGGCGGCGGAAATATTTATCGCGGATTAAATGCTAATGCACAAGGTATTGATAGAGTAACCGGTGATATGATGGGAATGTTGGCAACGATGATAAATTCTCTTGCCCTTCAGAATGCATGCGAAAATAATAACATGTACACACGCTTAATGAGTGCTATTAACATGAATGAAATAGCCGAACCTTATATTCGAAGAAGAGCTATCCGTCATCTTGAAAAAGAAAGAATTGTTATATTCGGAGCCGGCACCGGTCATCCGTATTTCAGTACGGATACTGCAGCTTCACTTCGTGCAGTTGAAATAGAAGCCGATGTAATTATTAAAGGGACAAAAGTAGATGGTATTTATGATTCGGATCCGCATAAAAATCCCAAAGCATCTTTTATTCCTGAAATTTCGTATTTAGATATTTTAAAAAGAAATCTGAGAGTAATGGACTTAACGGCAATAAGTCTATGTAGAGAAAACGAATTGCCTATTGTTGTTCTGAATGTTAATAAAGCCGATAATCTTTTAAAATTGGTCACCGGTGCAAGCATAGGAACTGCAGTAAAAAACGATGAAATAAATGAAAATTCATAAACAAAATTATCGGAGGAGTTTTCATGCATCCAATATTAGTTGATACCCGAACCAGAATGGATAAATCCATTGAAGCATTTCGTCACGAAATTGCTAAAATAAGAACCGGGAAAGCTACAACAGCACTTTTAGACGGTATAAAGGTTGAATATTATGGTAATCCAACTCCATTAAATCAAACTGCAAATGTAAGTGTTTTAGATTCTCATACTTTATCAATTACTCCGTGGGATAAATCCGTAGTAAATGATATTGAAAGAGCCATTCTTAAAGCGGACCTTGGTCTTAATCCGGCAAATGATGGAACAAATATTAAAATTCCAATCCCACCATTGAACGAAGAAAGGAGAAAAGAGCTGGTTAAATTAGTTAAAAAGTTTGGCGAAGATGCAAAAATTGCTATCAGAAACATAAGAAGAGACGCTAACGATCATCTGAAAAAAATTGAGAAGGCAAAAGAACTTTCGGAAGATTTAAGACATGATGCTGAAGACGAAGTGCAGAGATTAACCGATGGACATATAAAAAAAATTGACGAACTAATTAATGCAAAAGAAAAAGAAATTCTAGAAGTCTAGTCGGTTCCTTTTCGAATTTTTGCATTGATCGTAATAAATAATAGAAATAATCATTTCTACTTCTCAATAACTATAAGGATTTCCTGGTTTTCAGCAAACCCTAAATAGAAATTAGATTCTATGTTATTAGAATAAACAAAGTAAATAGATTTAGTATTTTAACAAAATAGACCCATAAAAAAGACCGATTTAGCAATAAGCCGAATCGGTCTTTTACTATACTCTAATATATTATTATCCGCCAGTACCGGAAATTGAAATTGATGTTTCCCCGTTCGGACCGCTTGATTTAATTACAATTGTAGCCGGTTTTACTTCTGCCGAATCAGGTTTTGTATCAAATGCGAAGAAGGAATATGTAGTAGCGCTTCTACTTTGTGTATCGGGTAATTTTACATTTACGTTACCCGAAACCGCAATATTTCCATTTTTTACACTAACAACAATCGATTGTCCAAACGACATCGGATTACCGTTTATATCGCTGCAAGTATATGAGAAAGACTGGGAACCGCCGTTCAGAATATTAAAAGAAGTAGGGGAAACAGTTAAAATAGGAGAACCCGAAAGCATGCGTGTTGTTTTAGTTGTTAATGTATTTAAGTTTTCGTCTGCAGTGTAAGCTGTAACCGTAAAGAATCCTGAACCATAGACTGAGTCAACCGGAAAACCTTGTGTAAGCAAAGGGACTGTGGAACGCCCTAAATCATCGGTTAAATCGGATCCGTCTATAATACCCGAATTAGTGTTAAAATAGACGGCTGTTCCGGGTCTAACCGGATTGCTGAATTTATCTCCTACGTAAGCAGTAAAATCAATTTGGTAACCAATAACGCCTAATTTAGGATAATTTAATCTATCCGAAGCAACATCAAAGTGACCGTCGTCCGGTAATCCGCCATAAATAGCTATTAATATAGGTTTCGATTTAATTGCTTCGTTAGAATTATTAATTTCTGCTACAACTTGAACTACTCCTGCAATAGTACCCGAATTAAGAACTACCGTAGCTCTTCCAAGAGCATTCGTTTTAATCGAAGTAGGATAAAGATATTCGCCTCCGTTCGGATTTGAACCAAAACTAAAATTAACTGTTTCAGCATGATCTATATCAATTGGAATACCACTCGAATCACGAATTTCAAAAGTTATTTCGGTATTTTCTAATGACCCGCTTTCTTTAACTCCAATGCTTTCATCGTTCTGGGAGAATAAATAAATTGATGCAGCGGCACCCGAAGTTGAACCGCCACCGCCGGTTGTTCCCGAAGTATCTCTTTGTAATTGCATTAGTGGAACCTCAACGCTGCTTTGTGTAGTGGCAAAAACCGTTATTGTATCAGATAAAAATCCCGGTTTGACTGCTATTATAGTTAAATCTTTGTCTTTATCAAGTCCGAACGTGGTTACAAATTTCCCATCGCTGCCGGTACTTGTACCTGTTAATGTATCTCCATCGGTTATTTTTATTGTAGCGCTTCCCAGACCATTACCTGTTTCCTGATCAACTACTTGTCCGGTAATTGTAACATTTATTAAATTAGGATTGGTTGGGTTGTCGGTTGAATCTGTTTTCAACTCACAACTTGAAACGAAAATCGAAACTAAAAAAATTAATAACGAAGAAATTAGATATTTTTTCATTTGTTTATCTTAGTTTTGTGATTAGATATATTTATTCAATTTATTATCGGAGGAAGTGATTAGTATTTTAATTGCAAAATTTTTTTTATGAACGATCTAAGTAAATTCTATTCATAAAATATAAAATTTTATTAGGGAATACAAATATAATTTATTCGTATCTTATTATAATTACTAATTTTGCATAATTTTGTTAAAGTTTTAGTTTAGAGAAATTACAAAAATGAAAATAATTATTGACGAAAATATTATCTTTGCTAAAGAGGCTTTTTCTCCTTATGGAAATGTTATTCTCAAAAGCGGAAGAGAAATAACAAAAAGCTTAGTTAAAGATGCCGACGCTTTAATTACGCGTTCAATAACACAAATAAACAGCAATTTGCTTTCAGGGTCAAGAGTACAATTTATTGGTACGGCAACTATTGGTATTGATCATGTTAATACTGATTATCTGAAAAAGGAAGGAATAGGATTCGCAAATGCTGCCGGCTGTAATTCACAAGCTGTTGCGGAATATGTTTTTACGGCTTTGACCTACATTTCACAAACTAAACAAATTCCTCTTCTCGATAAAACGATTGGAGTAATCGGAGCAGGGAATATCGGCTCAAAAGTAGTAAAAATGAGTAAAGCATTAGGATTGAAAGTGTTGATTAACGATCCTCCGCTTCAGAGAAAAACGAAAGAAAATATTTATTGTTCTTTAAAAGAAGCATTAACTGCAGACATTATAACGCTTCATGTCCCGATTACTTATTCCGGAATAGATAAAACTTTTCACCTAATAGATGAAAAACAATTGACCCAAATTAAAAAAGACACAATTTTTCTTAATTCTTCTCGTGGACCTGTAGTTAACAACAAAACGATGATAAAAATATTGAAGTCTAAAAACTTAACCACAATTTTTGATGTGTGGGAAAATGAGCCGGAAATATCTACAACACTTTTAAGCAAAGTAGATATTGGAACTCCGCATATAGCAGGCTATTCCTTTGAAGGAAAGGTAAACGGTACTAAAATGATTTATGATGCATTTTGCAAGTTCTTTAACTTGGAACTTTCTTGGAATCCTAATTTACCGGAAATTTCGAATAAGGGAATCGAGATAAATATAGTCGATTCAATAGAAAATGCGCTTTACCAAATATTTAAAAAAGTTTATCCTATAAATGAAGACAGTAATCAACTAAAAAAAATGGTTGGTTTACCCAAAGAAATGCAGAGCAAGTATTTTGATAAACTGAGGAAAGAGTATAGATTAAGAAGGGAACTTTCAAACTATACAGTTATTTTACCGAGTAGGAATAGAAGTATTAAAGAAATGTTGCAAAATTTCGGACTTAATATAATCGAAAAATAATCTTATTCTTGGGAACTACTTTATTATCAATTTTGTTAGCAATTTTATAGACTTAAAAAAATGAAAATTTATTTACTAAATATTATTTTTTTTTCTTTAACATTTATTATTGTAGCTCAGCCTAAAAGCAACGGGGAGTTTCAGATTGCCAGACTTAAATACGGCGGAGGCGGCGATTGGTATAACGACCCGTCGAGCGAAGTTAATTTGCTTAAGTTTGTTGAGGAAAACACAACGGTAATTACTAATCCCGAATATACATTTGTTGATATCTCTTCCGATGATATTTTTTCTTATCCTTTTCTATTTTTAACCGGTCACGGAAATATTGTCTTTTCCAGCGAAGACATTAATAGATTAAGAACATATTTGGAAAACGGAGGATTTTTATACGTGGATGATGATTACGGTCTCGACAAATCTTTCAGGCGGGAAATAAAAAAGGTCTTTCCGGATAACAATTTAACAGAACTGCCTTTTAATCACCAGTTGTATCATATATTATATGATTTTGAAAGCGGACCGCCTAAAACTCATAAACATAACGGAAAGCCTCCGCAGGGTTTCGGAATTTTTTTAGGGAAGCGACTGGCTGTTTATTATACATACGAGAGTAATCCAAGCGACGGTTGGGCAGATCCCGAAGTTCATAAAGACCCACCTGAAAAAAGAGAAGAAGCATTAAAATTTGGAACGAATTTAATATTATATGTTCTTACTAATTAAAACATGACTAACAATAATTCAAATAATTATATAAATGAACTAAAGATTAAATTGGATTCCGTTTTACTCAAGGAATCTAAGAAATCTTTTTTTAAAGGATTACTTGCGTTTATAATTTCTACCGGAGTACTATTTTTCTTACTAGTTTTAAGCGAACTGGCGGGAAATTTTACTTCCGAAGTACGAACGGTTTTATTTTGGAGTTTTGTCTTAATAACTATTTTGCTTGCCGTTTACTTTCTGGTTTTACCAATCAGTAAATCAATCTTTGTGAAAAAGAAAAACTACGTGGAAGCTGCAAATAAAGTAGGCGAAGTTTTCCCCGAAGTAAAAGATGACCTTGCAAATATTTTGCAATTAACTGAAGATAACGAAAGTTATTATTCCAACTCTTTAATAAATGCAGCGCTGAGCAATATTTACAAAAGGACAAAAAATATTGATTTCAAAAAAGTCGTTAGTCTTAAAATACTAAAAAAACTCCTTCGGACAGCAATTGTAACAATTTTTCTTATAGCTTTATTTTTTCTGCTTATTCCTTCGCTCCAAGCATCGGCTAACAGGCTAATAAATTTTCAGAAAGAATTTATTGAACCCCCGGAATTTAGTTTTATTGTTGAACCGGGAAATGCAAAGCTGGCAAAAGGTGAAAATTTACAAATAGTAGTGAAGACCATAGGAAAACATCCGAAGCAAATATATTTTAAAAAGAAATCCATTGAAGAAACAGAATATAATAGCACCGCAATAAAAGCTGATTCCGGTCGGAATTTTATAATTACAATACGGAATATTAAAAATTCGTTTCAATATTTTATTTCATCAAAAGATATAACAAGCAATACATTCAAGGTTGTTGTACTAAACAGACCGGTCATCAATTCCTTCAGTGTCGAAATTATTCCTCCGAGCTATTCCCGTTTGCCGAAAGAAATATTAGAAGACAATGGGAATATCATTGGACTTCCCGGCACTAAGGTAAAATATAAAATCAGTGCAACAAAAAAATTAAGCAAAGCTAAAATAATTTTTAAAACCAAAAAAACCGTTGCTTTCGCTTTAGAAGGTAACATCGGTAAAACAGATTTCAGAATTTACAAAAATGATGAATATCATTTTAACTTAACCGACGAAGAAGGAACTGCCAATGAAAATCCTATTACTTATACCATTAAAACTTTAGAAGATAATTTCCCGAATATCGAGCTTATTTCTCCCGACAAAAATGTTAAACTTCCCCAAAATGATAAACTGACTTTACTATCAAAAATTAGTGATGATTACGGAATATCCAAGCTAATATTAAATTACAGATTATCTCAATCCCGTTATGAATCTATAGCAAAATCTTTTACTAAAGTAGATATTCCGGTAATAAGAGGAGAAAAAGAAGATGATGTTTATTATCTCTGGAATCTATCAAACCTAAACTTAGCGGCAAATGATGTAATATCGTATTTTTTAGAAGTATTCGATAACGATAACATAAACGGTCCAAAGTCATCAAAGACCTTAATACACACAGTTAGAATTCCAAGTCTAGACGAATTGTTAACCGAGACGGAAGACGTGCATCAAAAAGCAGAAGATGACTTAATGAAAACTTTTAAGGAAGCTGAAAAACTGAAAGAAGATATCCAAAACATCAACAACGACTTGAAAAAGAACAGCAAGAAAATAAATTGGGATGAAAAAGATAAAATAGAAAAAGCTATAGATAAATTTAAACAGCTTGGGAATAAGATTGACGATATAAAATCAAAAATGAATAAAATGAAAAATGAAATGCAGCAAAATAATCTGCTCTCTAAGGAAACACTTAAAAAGTACGCAGAACTGCAGAAGTTATTAGATCAAATGAGCAGCGAAGAAATGAAAAAGGCACTAGAAAAATTACAGGCTTCATTACAAAAGATGATGAGAGACCAAGTTCAAAATTCAATGAATAATTTTAAGATGAACGAAGAGATGTTTCAAAAGAGTATTGAGAGAACTTTGAAACTATTAAAGCGGATACAAGTTGAACAAAAAGTTGACGAACTAATTAAGCGAACCGAAAAATTAGCTAAAGAGCAAGAAGAATTAAAAAAGGAAACGCAAAAAGCAAATCAGAATAATAAAGAAAACTTGGATCGACTAAATAAAAAGCAAAATGATATTACTAAAAATTTAAAGAATTTAGAAAAGGCAATGAAAGACTTAAAAGAAAAAATGAATGAATTTAAGGATATGCCGCAGAAAGAGATGGAAAAGATGAGAGAAAATTTTGAGAAACAACAAAACCAAAAGCTTTCGGAACAAGCTAGCAAGCAAATGATGGCTGAGCAGCTGCAAATGTCTACTCAGAATCAAGAACAGATAAAACAAAATATGCAGAAAATGCTCAAACAGATAGAGAGCTTAAAATCCAATTTGCAAAGAAAAAGTCAGATGCAAGTTTTAAGCGATATGATGAAAATAAGTAACGAGCTAATCTCTCTCTCTAAACAGCAGGAACAATTAAAAAACGAAACAACCGACCTGCGTTCAGGATCATCGCAATTAAACAAGAAATCCGAGAAACAATTTGAGCTGCAGAATAATCTTTCCAAAGTATTGAAGCAGATGTCAAAATTATCTCAAAAGACATTTGCCATAACGCCGGAAATGGGAAGAGCGCTCGGGAAAGCCCGCTCGGAAATGAGTCGTTCAATTTCTTCTATGCAAAACAGGAACAGTTCACTTGCCGTCATGAGTCAAAACGGAGCAATGGCGTCATTAAATCAAGCGGCTACACTAATGAACGGTGCAATGCAGCAAATGATGCAAGGAGGACAAGGCGGCGGAATGATGTCTTTGATGCAGCAGATGCAGCAACTTTCTCAGCAGCAGATGCAGCTAAACCAAATGACTCAAATGCTTAACCAAGGGAAACTTACTATGCAGCAGCAAGCGCAAATGCAAAGATTGGCAAAACAGCAGGCGTTGATTCAAAAATCTTTAGCAGAATTAAACAAAGAAGCAAAAATATCCGGCGAGTCTAAAAAAATAACTGCAAATTTAGACCAAATACTTCAGAAGATGAAAGAGGTTGTAACAAACATGAACACCCAAAAAGTTGATGATAATTTAATACATGAACAAAAGCATATTTTATCAAAACTTCTTGATGCTCAGCGTTCTATAAACGAACGGGATTTTGAGAATAAGCGTATTTCCGAAAGCGGTAAAATTTTTAAACTAAAATCTCCCGCCGAATTATTTTTAAATAATGAAGATAAAAAAAATATTATCCAAGACGAATTGATGAAAGCAATAAATGAGGGCTACACTAAAGATTACGAAAATTTAATTAGAAAATATTACGACGCTTTGGAAAAGAATAAAAACTAAACTATCTGTTTAGTGAGCACCCCAACATTATCGCACAGGACGATAATTTTTCCATCCTTTAAAACACTTCTACTCATTTAATATTGAACTATATCAATCTTAAGTATATAAATAGCGCTTTATTTTTTTAGTCGGAGTTTTTTCAAACGGTTCAGTTTGCTCTATAATTTCGCTAATCTTTGAAAAGGAAGAAACTTTGCTGTTTGCTGTTTTAAGAATACCATCCAAAATTGACTTTATTTTTTTCCGTGTTTCAGGGTCGGGTAAATTATGCAAATTATACTCTTCGTCAAGTTCTTCGTAATTTAAATTTACTTTAGCCACCAACTTCCCTTCTTTTTCTACCACTAAAGATTCAACTACATACGGTAAGTCGTTGATAACAGACTCTATTTGCTCGGGATATATATTTTTCCCATTCGATCCGATAATCACATTTTTCGAACGACCTTTAATAAACAAATAACCTTCATCGTCAATTATTCCCAGGTCACCAGACTTAAACCATCCATCTTCTGTGAACACATTCTTGGTTGTCTCAGGATCTTTATAATAACCCTTCATAACATTTGGGCCCTTAATTAAAACCTCTCCTTCGCCGGTTTCGGGGTCCGGGTTATCAAGTTTAATCTCCATACCCATCATAACTCTGCCTAC
>BDSW01000176.1 GCA_002898175.1 bacterium BMS3Abin04 | reverse complement strand
TTCCGATTTGATTATCTTGTTGGAGACTATATTCATTACGAACTAATTTTAACATACGGCAGTAACTATAGGGTAAAGGTCCCTCCGTTAAAAGATAAGTTAGGAAGCCTTGAGTTAATTAGCGAAGCACCTGTTGAAAAATCGGAGAACGATTCAAGAATTACGGAAATCCATCAATACGTGTTAGCCGGTTATGATTCCTCTTCAATTAACATTCCGCCTGTTAAAGTTGAATATAGCATTGGAAACAGCAATAATGTTCAGTCTTTGGAATCAAATGCTGTTCATATTAACATTCATACACTTAAAGTTAACCCTTCAACCGGTATCAAAGATGTTAAAAAACCACTAAGAATAGCATTAAGTTGGATATTTTATTTGATTCTGGGATTAGTAATATTGCTAATTATTTTAGCGGCATATTACTTCTACAATAAGTATAAAAGGAAAAACGAAGGGGAAGTTGAAGTAGTTAAAACCGTTCAATTGTCTCCGGGTAAAGTTGCGCTAAAAGCTTTAGACGAACTTAACGGGAAAAAACTTTGGCAAAAAGGAAATGTAAAAGAATTTCATTCTGAAATAACGGGAATTATAAGAAAATATTTTGAAGACCGGTACAATTTCCCGGCTTTGGAAATGACTTCCGGTGAAATTATGCAGGTTCTTGACCGTGTGATGGACAATCAACAACTGATCGATATCACAAGAGAATTCTTGAGTAATGCAGATCTGGTTAAATTTGCTAAGTTTGTACCCATGCCTTCCGTAAACGAAGAGATGATGAAAGAAGCATATAAAATAGTGTCTAGGACTAAAATACCCGAGCGGGAGGAAGAAATGCCGGAGGAAGCACATGTTCAATAACGTTGAATTTGCTTATCCTTGGATTCTTTATTTCCTCCTTTTAATTCCATTCATGGCTTTCTGGTATTGGAAGAAGAATCGCGAGAGAACACCCGATGTTATGTATTCATCAATAAAAGTTTTTAAAGATATAAAGCCCACACTTCGTGAAAAATTAAGGCATTTACCGACTGTGTTAAGAATTTTAGGATTAGCATTACTTATTGTAGCGCTGGCACGCCCGCAGTCCTATTTATCAGGTGAAGATATTTACACTGAAGGAATTGATATTGTAATGCTACTTGATATTTCAGGCAGTATGCTCGCAGAAGATTTTAAGCCCAATAGATTAGAAGCGGCTAAGCAAGTCATAGAAAAATTCATTGCGGGAAGAAAAAGTGATAAAATCGGTTTGGTTTTATTCTCAAGTAAAAGTTTTACCCAATGTCCTCTTACTATTGATTATTCGGTTTTAACCCGACTATTAAAAGATGTGCATAGCGGAATTATTCAAGACGGAACAGCAATAGGAAATGCAATTGCAAACGGGGTAAATAGATTAAAAAACAGCAAGTCGAAAAGCAAAGTTATAATTTTGTTAACAGACGGTGTAAATAACAGCGGCGAAATTGATCCGATTACAGCTGCCCAAATTGCTAAAAAATTCGGGATAAGAATTTATACTATTGGTGTCGGTACAATTGGTGAAGCTCCTTTCCCGTTTCAAACACCACTAGGTAAAAGATATTCGATGGTAAAGGTTGAAATTGACGAAGGCGTTTTAAAGCAGGTTGCCAAAATTACCGGCGGAAAATATTTTAGAGCTACAAACAAAAATAAACTTGCAAAAATTTATAATGAAATTGACAAACTTGAAAAATCAAAAGTTGAAATAACATCTTATAAACATACTAATGAATTGTTTTACGGCTGGGCAGGCATCGGATTGCTGTTGATTTTGCTTGAACTTGTTTTATCCAAAACTTATTTGAGAAGGTTACCTTAAACTATGTTAAGATTTGCACATCCGGAATATTTATATGCACTTTATTTGGTGCCGCTAATAATCCTTCTCTTCTGGTATTCTCAACGCCAGAGAAAAAGATTGCTGGAAAAGTTTGCAAACAAAAAACTTTATAGTGTACTTTTGCCGGTAAAGAGTAATCTTAAATCAATTCTTAAATTTTGGACAGTAACACTAAGTATTGTTCTAATTATACTTGCACTTGCAAATCCTCAAATAGGCAGTAAGATTGAAGAAGTAAAACATGTAGGCATTGATGTTTATATTTTACTTGATGTATCTCAAAGTATGAAAGCTCAGGATATTAAACCAAGCAGACTGGAAAAGGCAAAACATGATATAGGAAAATTAATTCAAAAATTAAGAGGTGATAGAATTGGATTAATTGTATTTGCCGGCGAAGCTTTTGTACAGTTTCCGCTAACCACCGACTACTCCGCAGCTAATTTATTTTTATCGGCTGTTGATGTGAATTCTGTTCCTCAACCCGGTACTGCTATTGGACCTGCAATTGAATTAGCATTAAAGTCTTTCAAAAAAGACGATAAAGCAAAAAAAGCTATTGTAATAATTACTGACGGAGAAGATCACGAAGGGAACTTAGAAGAGGCTATTAAAGAAGCAAATAAGCTGGATGTAAGTATTTATACAATCGGACTCGGTTCTCCTGCCGGCGTTCCAATTCCTATTTTTAACAAAGCAGGGGTTCAAGTCGGTTATAAAAAAGACAGAAGCGGTAAAGTTGTGCTTACTCATTTGGACGAAGCAACTCTTAAAGATATAAGCGAGAAAGCACACGGGAAATATTATAGAGGTTCAAATACGGACGACGAATTGGAATCTGTTTATAATGATTTGGCAAGTTATGAAGGTACGGAATTCGGAGCAACAAAAGTTACCGAATATGAAGATAGATTTTATTATTTACTATTTCCGGCTATTTTATTGTTGTTAATCGACTTTTTTGTATCGGAAAGAAAATCTAAATTTTTAATGCGTTTTGAAAAAAGTGAAAGTTAAAATGTACAATGAATAAATGTAATAAAAATAATACAAACGGTTTAAACCTTGCAAGTAGAACATGGATTATATCTACTTTACTAATGATTTTTATATTTGGTTTAATCGATATGACTTTTGCACAAAGTACACGTAGTCTTATTAACAAAGGCGTAGACCTTTATGAAAAGAAAAAGTATTCTGATTCGGAAGTAGATTTTAAGAAGGGCATTGAAAATGATGCGGAATCGTTTGAGGGATATTTTAATCTAGGAGATGCACTCTATAAACAAGGAAGATATAATGAAGCTTTAGAAGCATTGAAAAAATCTTATTCACTCGCAAAAACAGACCGGCAAAAAGAGAATGTTTATTATAATGTAGGAAATACACTATTAAAAGCTAAAAAATATGCTGAAAGTATAGATGCATATAAAAATGCGTTAAAGATAAATCCTAAAGATTTAGATGCTAAATATAATTTATCTTATGCACTTCAAATGATGAAAAACCAGAAAAACAAAAACAAGAATAATAAGAATAAAAATAAGAATAACAAAAATAATAAAGATAAAAATCAGCAAAACAAACAAGACCGAAACAAAAAAGATAAGCAAAAACAAAAGCAAAATCAGAAGAATGATAAAAAGAAAAATGATCAGCAAAAACAGAAACAGCAGTCTCAACCAAAGAAAGATGAAATTTCAAAATCTGAGGCAAATAGAATACTGGATGCATTAAAAAACAACGAAGCGGAAATTCAAAAACAAATAAGAAAAAGAAAGGGTAAAGTAAGAAAAACAGATAAAGATTGGTAAATTTACTTTTAGAAATACAACGTATGAAACAAAAATCATATATATCGCACTTAGCTGTTTTTATTTTATTTACGAGCTTTAATCTTTTTGCACAGAGCTTTAAAGCCAGCGTGGGTAGAACAACTATTGGGTTAGGTCAAAATCTGGAAGTTGATTTTACTTTTAGCAACGGGGACTTAAATCAACTCTCGGAATTTACTCCCCCAAGTTTTTCTAATGCAAATTTACTAAGCGGACCAAACGAATCGCGAAGCATGCAGATTATTAACGGTCAAGTATCGGGTACGTTAACGTATTCTTTTATAATTCATCCTGATAAAATTGGGAAACTTACAATTGGAAGTGCTTCAATTAAGTATAAAGGGAAAAAATTAACTTCCAATTCAATTCGCGTTAATGTTGTAAAAGCTTCTTCAGCTCCGCAAACCGTACCTTCTAATGCGGGAATATCTAATCAAGAGATTGCCAGAAATGTTTTTATTCGGGCAATTCCTAATAAAAGAAATGTACTGCAAGGTGAGCAAATTACCGTAACTTATAAATTATATACCAGACTTAATATTTCGTCCCCGCAAATTTCCAAATTACCAAATAACAAAGGTTTTTGGGCAGAAGAGTTGGATACAAAACCTACTATCCGTTTTAATTATGAAATGTACAAAGGACAGAGGTATAGGTCTGCGGTAATAAAAAAAGTAGCTTTATTTCCAACAAAAAGCGGAAGACTTACTATTACTCCGTTCGAACTAAAAATACCTGTAATTGTAAGAAAAAAAAGAAGCACGGATTTATTTGATGATTTTTTTAATGATTCTTTTTTTGGAAAAGCACAAACTATCGATTACTTGGCTAAGTCTAACAAAGTAACTATAAATGTAGCTCCGCTACCAACAGAAGGGAAACCCGAATCTTTTAACGGATCAGTAGGAAAATTTAATATTGAAGCAACTATAGATAAGCAAAAAGTAAAAGCTAACGAAGCCATTTCTCTTAAGCTGACTATTTCCGGGAGTGGAAACATTGCTTTACTGGAAATACCAAAGCTTAAATTACCTCCTGGTTTTGAAAAGTATGAACCCAAGACTTCACAAGTGATAAACAGGAAAAATATTGTATCAGGTAGAAAAACAATTGAGTATTTAATTGTTCCCAGAATC
>BDSW01000175.1 GCA_002898175.1 bacterium BMS3Abin04 | reverse complement strand
AAAGGCTCTACATCGTATATTAAAATTATTGCCGATCCTGTGCTCGGCACGCCGATAGGCGACATAAAATATCCTGAATCTTTAACGATTGTTGATAGTGAATTTCACTAAATAAATTATTTCAAAAATAATGAAAGGTTAAAATGGCATCCAAGTATTCTATAGGGGTTGATTTAGGAGGTACATCAATAAAGTTTGGAATAGTTTCTTATGACGGGAAAATTTATAAGAAAATGGTGCTGCCTACTTTTGCCGAAAAAGGTCCTGCCGCCGTTGTTAAACAAATAAAGAAAGGGGTAAATGCATTATTAAAGAACGATCCTAAAAAGGTTTTGGGAATTGGAATAGGTGCACCGGGATCCGTAAAGCTGAAGAAAGGGACTGTTGAATATCCCCCGAATTTCCCTAATTGGGGCAGAGTTCATCTTGGCCGAAGTTTGGAAAAATCACTCGGGCAAAAAGTTTATGTTGAAAATGATGCAAATGCAGCGGCAATAGGAGAATTGATTTTTGGAATTGGAAAGAAAATCGGCAGTTTTATTATGATTACTCTCGGTACCGGTGTCGGCGGTGGAATTATTTTTGAGCGCAGATTATTTAGAGGAGAAACCGGAGCTGCCGGTGAGGTTGGTCACGTTACAATTGATATAAACGGTAAGCGCTGCAATTGCGGCTCGTACGGCTGCGTTGAATCGTATCTCGGTAATAGTTACATGATTCGGGATGCGGAACAATTATTAAGTGAGCATAAAGATTCCGTAATTCATCATATCCTTAATAATGATATGGAATTACTGACACCCAAAGTAATTTTTGATGCGGCAAATGCTGGTGATGAATTCTCAATAAATTTCATTAAAAATCTCGGTTCAAAACTGGGATACGGACTGGTTTCCGTAATAAATATTTTGGATATTTCAACGGTTATACTTGGCGGCGGAGTTTCAGGGTTTGGCGAGTTTCTTTTTATTCCGCTGGAAGCAGCCATTAAAGAGAGGGTTTTAAAACCGCTGAAAACTAGGTTGAAAGTGAAACACTCCAAGTTGAAGAATGAAGCGGGGATTAAAGGAGCTGCAGCCCTAGTATTTTATAGGAAATAATTTTTAATGTCTACTAGATTATTACTGCAAATGAATTTATGAATACTCAGAGAAAACTTGTTTTTAACATCTTTAAAATGATAAAAAGTTGCAGTTTAGTAATTTTTTTCTTGGTACTTAATTCTATTCAAATTTCAGCTCAACTCGATTCCAATAAAATATTAAAAGCTGCTTTGCATGTAAATAAAGTAGTCGGCGATTCTTCTACTGTTGATTCACTTTCTAAAAATAAAAAGTATGATATTGATCAAGTGATATACAGTAGTGCATCCGACTCACTATTTTTTAATCTAAAAAATAAGGAGATGTTAATATTCGGGACGGGGAAACTAAAGTATAAAGAAACTAATTTAAATAGTGGTCGTATTACCGTAGATTTCGAAAAAAACTTACTTCATGCGCGCGGTATTATTGATACTTCAGCCAAAAGCGGAAAGAAATTTAAAGAAACACCTATTCTTAGTGAGGGTTCGGAAAAATATATGGGTGATAGCTTGAGGTATAATTATAAGACTCAGCAAGGTTACATATCGGAAGCGGAACAAGACCAAGGAGATGCAAAATATAAAGGAGAAGCGGTAAAGAAAGTCAGTAAGAATATATATTTTATTAAAAACGGAATCTATACTACATGCGATGGTAATCCGCCCGATACATACTTCTCAGCCTCAGAAATGAAAGTTATTCAAAATGATAAAATTATTGCGCGTTGGATTTTTATGTACATTGCCGGGGTGCCGCTTCCAATTCCTCTTCCGTTTGCGGTTTTCCCGAACAAATCCGGCAGACGTTCGGGAATTATTGTTCCCGCATACGGCGAGGATATTTCGAGAGGGCAGTACTTTAGAAATTTCGGCTACTTTTGGGCAATTAGCGATTATATGGATTTAGCTTTAACCGGAGATTATTATCTGAAAGGCGGTTTTGGTCTTAGATCCCGGTTTAGATATGTTAAAAGATATAATTACAACGGTAATCTAAATTTAGGGTATTCCAGAATTAAAACGGGTGAGGCAAACGATCCCGATAGAACAAACGGTACGGAATGGAATATATCGCTTAACCACAATCAAACATTTAATCCAACTACAAGATTAGATATAAATTTAAGTTTTCAATCTTCAAGATATTTAAGTAATAACTCTATCAATCTTAATGATCAATTAAGAAAAAATATAATTTCGAACGCTACTTTTAGTAAACGCTGGGATGAGTCCGGTAATAGTTTATCACTTAGTTATTCAAGAATTCAAAATTTGCAGACCGGGAATATTACCGAAACTTTACCCGATCTAAAATTTAATAAAATCGTATCTTACCCGTTTAGGGAAAAGGGGAAAACCAGCACCAAAAATATGAAGTGGTATGAATACATCGGCTATAATTATTCGGGACTATTTAAGAATATAAGGAAAAAAGAAGGCGGGAACTTGAACATTAGAGGAGGAATTCAGCATAACTTTTCAATAAATGCTTCTCCAAAGATAGGGTATTTTAGTATTTCGCCGCGAATCAGTTACAACGAAAAGTGGTATAATAAACAAATTGAGAAGTCAACTGTTTTAATTAAAGACCCTACTACCGGATCAACTAGAATCTATAAATTAAACAACTTAGAAGATAGAGATTCGGTCATTACTAATGATGTTCACAAAATCGGAATGGTACGAAACTTCAGCTTAGGTGTTTCCGCATCAACAAAATTGTACGGTACTTTTCAACCTAATATTTTGGGTATTGAAGCTTTCAGACATACTATTACACCGAGTATATCATATAATTACAGACCGGATTTCTCAAAGAATTTTTGGGGATATTATAAATCGTTAAAAAGACTTGACGGAACTACCTTAAGATATGATCCTTATGAGCGCGAAATATTCGGCGGAGCCGGAAGTGGTGAAAGTCAATCTATCAATCTTTCAGTTGGGAATATATTCGAAATGAAAACAATTAAAGATCCGGCAGACACTACTTCCAGGCAAAAGAAAATTACACTATTAAATTTAAATGTTTCTACAGGTTATAATTTTGCAGCGGATAGTTTAAAACTTTCCGACCTAAAAATAGGTTATAGAACACAGATAGGCAGTCTTTTAAGTTTCGCGGGATCTTCATCATATACGTTTTATGATTACAATAAGAAAAATAAGATAAATACTTTTTTAGCTTCTACCGGTAAGGGATTGTTCAGAATCCAAAATCTGAATTTTTCCATTTCAGCATCTATTTCCGGTGATAAAATAGCCGGTGAAAAAAGGAACGGAAAGGAAAATCAAGACTCAACTAAAGATTATCAATCATTTAATAAATCGGACTA
>BDSW01000174.1 GCA_002898175.1 bacterium BMS3Abin04 | reverse complement strand
CAAAAATGTCTTTATACTTTATCATATTTTTCTGCCTTATAATTATTATTTATAAAGAACAGTTCTTTCGCTTCTTTTTTGATATATTAATTATTCTTTAATGATATTATAAAAATTATCAGCTTTAATCAAGTGAAAATTTAAGTAGTATATGTTGTAAGCCTCTTTATTAAAATAAAATTTGTTATCTCTTTTAAAATTATAACTTTACGGGCGAAAAAATAAAAAGGTGTAAACTGAGATGCAGATATCCGCCGAAAGCCGGAACCGGCATGACAGCAGAAAGCTCTATTCCGTCAAATTGAAATAGAGGTTTGTCCTCGTCGGCGGATTGCTTTGACTTTGAGTTGGGTTTATTTGCAGCTTAACCTCTTATTTTTATTTATGTACATAAATACTACTTTTATCATAAGTAATTTCTAAGTTATTCTTTCCTTCCGGTTGTGAATAATCGCCGATATCAATTTTATACCAACCAATCTCATTTAAAACTAAATCATGTTCATATTGATATATTTTATTTAATTCGAATTTAGAGATGTCGTTTTCAATTCTTATTATCTTTTCCTTACCATTTTTGCTAATTAAGCGAATGTCTAAAGGTATTTCAGAACGATTACCGTACTTATTGATAATTATGGAAAACTTCAATAAATAATGATCGCTCGTATAATTTGTTACGATATATTCCGCATATTTGCTGCCAGGTACATAATGGTTATTTGATTTTGTAACTTCAGTACCGGTGTAAAATATATCCGAGGCTATAAGAGTTACCGAAGGACCGGTTTGAGAATAAAATGTTTGTACTGTAGTTAAAAATATTATAAACAAAAAAGTTTTAAAATTTTTATTTAGCATTTTGATTCTCTTTTATTGCAATATAACAGTGTTGTTTTTCATTCGCTCTCCCGGCTCCGCCCTTAAAGGAAATATCGAGTTAAAAAATAAATGCCGAGATCTATTAAAATATTTTATTTGCACTACAAATTATAAAAGTAATGTTGCTTACTGCATAAATCTCAAAACAATTCAATTGCCACTCTGTGTAAGTGGTTGTGTGGAAAAGCTGGATATACAGTTTTTAGAATATTCTACTTCCATCCGGCTGATATACCCATTTGAAATTTGCCTCACCATAAGGAGTCGGTCCTCCGGAATTTGAGCTGTCAATATACGCAACAGTATTTAGTATTAATATTTTACCAAATTTATTTTCAACTGATTTTACAGCCCATATTTGATTTTCTTTTACTGGTATAGCTAAGTCTGAATAATTTGAATCTGGAACCTCATTTAGGTTATTAAAAAAAACTTGGGCTGAATCTATATTGCTTGCTTGATGAATCAAATTAAAACTTGGTTTTAACCCAATGCTGGAAGCAAAGTAAACTCCCAAAACATTTCCATTAGCATCGATTTGAACCATTATAATTATGTCTGGTGAAATGTTACTTGAATTTGGATAAACAACCTTTCCACCAAGGGAAAAAGAGAAGCCGGCTGTTTTATTATTTTCAATTTTAGAATTTATTGTAATCTCACCAGAAGTTTTTGGAGGTATAGGTACTACACTATTATCACATCCAATTACGAATAAGATTAATAATAAAATTGAAATTATTATTGTCTTCATAAACTTGCATACCAATTATTTATTCAACTGTATAACGGCTTCGCAAATAACTTGCCGCCCAAAAATACAATGTTTATTTAACAACGAATATTTATTTTACCGAAGCAGTGTTTATATTTCCTTTAGGCAAACACTGCGACTAACTTTACACAACACAGTTCCCAATCTAAAAGCAAACTTTAATGAACCCGACAAAACCCAAAACTACTTAAAAACCCGCACGAGTAAGGCGGTCAAGTTGATTTGCCGGTTATAAGCCAGCTTGATATTATTCTAATAGTTCGGCTCTAAATATTCCTAACGTATCAACCCAAGCACTAGTTGAAGACCCAAATATTCTATGTCCCTCAATTATCATGTCTTTGTAGTTTCCATTTATAATTAAATAAGGTCCACCAGTTTCAGTTAAATATATTTCAATTTGGTTAAGACCAATAATCCTACCATGTATATCTCCTTCACCAGCTTCAGGTTGTTCGTCAGAAATAGTATTTTGAATATTTTTAACACCCTTAATTATAGAATCATTGATTGAAATTGTAAAATAACCAGAAGCAACAATATTGTTATTTTTATTAAATGCAGTATAACTATATTTTCCCGCTGTAAAAGTTAAATTAGGTTCAGATACTGAATTATTGCATCCTGCATTTAAGGATAAAAGAACATAAGAAAGTAAAATAAATAAAAACCTTTTTTTCATTATTAATATACTCTATTATTTTTTGCCTTATAACTATTGTTTATCAATAACATTTCTGTTGATATTTCCCTGATATATTAATTATTCTTTAATGATAGTATGAAAATTATCAGCTTTAATCAAGTGAAAATTTAAGTAGTATATGTTGTAAAACTTTTTATTAAAATATGCTATGTTGTCTTTTTTATGAAATGGTTATTTATCCGGCAGAAGATAGGCAGGGGAAGCAACAGTTTTAATAAATACTTTAAGAACCGTTCTTTCGCAACTCTCAATAGCACCTATTTCTTGAAAAAAGAAGGTCGGCGGTTTGAGCCCGTCTAGTTCAATAGCTATATAGAAAAACCCAACTTTTCAAAAAAGTTGGGTTTTTAATATTCGATGTGTCAAAATCATAAAAAAAATATTTTTAAGTTCATTTTTTATTTGACAAACCCGGAAAATACCATTATCTTTGGTTAGTGAATATTAACTAACAATGAAAATGAAATGACTCAGCGACAAGAAGAAATAATTACGGCATCAATTAAGTTGATATCTGAAAAGGGTATTCAAGGACTTACAATAAAAAATCTTTCGAAAGAAATTCATATTTCGGAACCTGCTATCTATAGACACTTTGAAAGTAAAACAGATATTTTAATTCATCTATTAGACAATTTTAAAAGTATGGTTTTGGAAACAACAAAGTTAATTCAAAATGACGACGATACTTCATGGAATAAAATCCACAAATTGTTGAGCGGGTATTATAAAAAGTTTGCCGAAACACCGTCATTGGTTTCGGTAATATTTGCCGAAGAGATATTTAAAAATGAAAAAATACTTTCGGATAAAGTCCTTGAAATATTGAATATTAATGAAAAGATGCTCTTAAAACTTATTGCAGAAGGACAAACTAAAAAGGAACTTAGGGATGATATTGATAAAAAATATCTCGCACTACTTATAATAGGATCGTTAAGATTGCTTGTAAAAAAATGGGAAATGAATAATAACAACTTCAATATAATAAAAGAAGGTGAAAAGTTATTCGCTGAATTGAAAAAAATATTAAAAAAATAATATTGGGATTAACTCACTGAATAAGTGAGTTTTATTTTGCAATAAATGATAGTGAATATTAACTAACTTAATGAGGCTGAAGTGAAAAAAACAAAATATCTCGTATTAACACTAATATTGGTGAGTTTGACCAATGCATATTCGCAAAATAGATATCCGTTTTCCGAAACCGGTAAATTGGAACTTCCTTCAAAGTATAGATTGTTGTTAGTTCAGGAAATGATTCAAATAGACAGCGCAATGCAGAAGTTGGTTCCGCTTATGGTAAAGGGGGAATCTGAAAAAGCATCGGAAACGGCATTAAAAATTCATAATAGTTTTATTCTAAAATCGGCGCTTTCTAAAAAAGAGCTGAAGAATTTGAAATCATTACTTCCTAATGACTTTATTAAAATGGATAGATATTTCCATAGAAGTGCAAAAAAATTATCCGAAGCATTAAAAATTAACAAATTAAGTGAGAGCACAAATATTTACGGTAAAATGTTAAATGCCTGTATAGGATGTCATTCAAAATATGCCCATAACCGTTTCCCGGAATTAATTAAAAATAATAGAAATAAAAACAAGAGTAACTAATGGAAAAATTATTAAACAAGCTGTTGAAAGTTCCGTATCTCGTTTTTGGAGTTATTCTCCTAATTACGGTCTTATTCATCTTTCCGATGAAAGAAAATACGAGGATGGAAACAAACCTCGATAAATATATGCCTGAAAACCATCCCGCATTTATCTATAGTAATAAAGCTGAAAAATGGTTTAATATTAAAGACGGAATTATTATTGCCGTTGAAAACAAGGACGGTATATATAATTATGAGACTTTAGAGATAGTAAAAAAACTTACTAAAAAGCTACAGAAATTTAAGGAAATTGAGAAAGCGGATGTTACTTCGCTTTATACCGCCGATAATATTGTTGGGACGGAAGACGGTATGGATGTAAAGGCTTTCTTTAAACGGGTTCCGAAATCGAAAGAGAAGTTAGAAGAGATTAAACGAAAAGTTGAATCTAACGAAATGATTTCGGGTAGACTTGTATCCAAAGATGAGACTGTTACAGTGGTAATAGCCGGAATAAATGATAACGTTTTTACGCAAGAATTTTATAAAAGAATTTTAGCAACATCTAAAGAATTTGAGACGAATAATATCAAGATTTATGTTGCAGGTCGACCTATTGTTGAAGGAACTATGGCTCTGCTCGGTCCCGCCGATATGAAAAAAATGGTTCCGATTGTAATTTTAGTTATTGCCCTTGTTCTTTATCTAACTTTACGCAGTGTTAAAAGCACAATCTTAAC
>BDSW01000173.1 GCA_002898175.1 bacterium BMS3Abin04 | reverse complement strand
AATTTTATGCATATTCCCGATGGTTACCTTTCACCGTTAACTTATATTACCAGCTATTCGGTTACATCTCCTTTATTTGTTTACGGGTTGAAAAAAACAAGAAAAAATTTATCCGACGAATCAATTCCTTTATTATCTGCTCTAACGGCATTATCTTTTTTAGTAATGATGCTGAATATTCCCATTCCCGGAGGCACCAGCGGACACGTAATAGGCACCGCCGTTATTGCAATATTATTTAATCCATGGATAGCATTTTTATCGATTACTGTTGTTTTAACTATCCAAGCATTTATTTTTGGTGACGGAGGTATTACCGCATTAGCAGTAAATTCATTTGCTATGGGATTCATCGCCGCATTTGCCGGAAAGTTTACCTATAAGTTATCGAGTAAAATCATAAATGAAAAAGCGGCGCTGTTTTTATCGGGCTGGTTGTCAATCGTAGCAACATCTATTGTTATTGCGGTTGTTTTAGGAATTCAACCTCTAATTGCTTCGAAAAGTTCGGGGGAACCGTTGTATTTCCCTTTTGGATTACAAGTAACAATTCCTGCTATTGTAGGCAGTCATATTATTTATTTTGGATTCATCGAGGGAATTTATACATTAATTGTTATAACCTTTATGAAAAAAATTAAATCGGAATGAATTTACCGTTATGAAACAGAAGACAAAAAAGATACTCTTCTTTGTAGTATTTGTAATAATTATTACTCCATTGGGAATATTGACTAATAGTCCGGCTTGGGGGGAATGGGAAAATTCTTTCTTTACAAAGGTATTAGGTTTTATCCCGGAAGGGATTCAGAAAACTTCGGACTTAATTGTTCCTTTGTTTCCCGATTATAGCGTTTCCGGTAATTCTAAAATAGTTAATCAATATCTCTCGGCTCTTATCGGCGCTGTAATAATCTTTATGATCTTTTATTTGGTCCGTTTAACTTTAATAACAAAGAAATCGGATGATAAGGGAAATAACTAATAATAAATATTTTTAATGGAAAAAGATCTGCTAAAAAATCGTGTTTTACTGATATTTTATTTTGTACTTATAATAATTATAACATCATTTAATAACATTTATTTTTTAACCGCGTTAATTCCTTTATTTATTCTTATTTCTAATAAAGATTTTTTCAAAATTCTCAAAAAAACGGTATTCTCCTTAATATTCTTTAATCTAATTGTTTCCGTCAGTTATATAATTATGTCTGTTATGAATAATAAAGATTGGCGTGAGTACATTATTTTAATTAATCTTAGAGTTTTTGATGCAACTTTTTTAACTTTTTTATTGGCTTCTAAAGTAAACCTGTTCAGAGCGGTTTCATCATCAAAAAATTTTTCTTTTCTGCTTTTATTATCTTACAGCCAAATAATAATGTATAAAAGGAATTATGAAAATTTTAGATATTCCTTTCACAGCAGAAATTTAATTCGGCCTGATAAAAAGCAGATGTATAATTTTATTCGTTCCACATTCATTTTCTTTTTTAATAAGTCTATTCATAATTCTAAAGAGATTTCTCTCGCAATGAAATCGAGGTGTTTTAACAATGATTAATCTTGACGGAGTTTCATATTATTACGGTGAAGAAAATGTGCTTAGTAACATCTCCTTAAAGATTAAGGAGAATGAAAGAGCCGTATTGTTGGGAAGTAACGGAAGCGGGAAATCAACTATGCTGAAAATACTTAACGGTTTAATTTATCCGCAAAAAGGAAAGTATACTTTTAACGGCAAGGGAATTACAAAAAAATTTATTTCAGATAAAACAAATAACAAAAATTTCAGGAGCGAAGTTGTTCTCCTCTTTCAAAATCCCGATATGATGATATTTAATCCTACTGTGTATGATGAAATCGCTTTCGGATTAAAACAATTAGGTTACGATAATATTGATGACAAAGTAAAATACTGGGCAAACAGGCTTAATATATTTAATTATCTTGATACACCTCCTTATAATTTAAGCGGCGGAGAAAAACAAAAAGTTTGTTTAGCTTCAATTTTAGTATTAGAACCTAAAGTATTGTTATTGGATGAACCTACTGCCCACATAGATCCGAGAACAACAGGGTGGTTTGTTGACTTTTTTTATGAGTTAAATTTAACTACAATTGTTGCTACTAATAATATTAGTTTAGCAATGGAATTAGGAGAAAGAGGAATAGTTCTTTCAGAAAATCATCAACTAATTTACGACGGCGGTTTGGAACAGCTGCTTGATGATAAAGAAAGTTTACTGAAAGCCAACCTTATTCATAAACACAAACATAAACACAACGGTCTTGAACATAAGCATTACCACATTCACTATTGGGATTAACACTTGAATTGAACTGTCAGGCAATTATAAAAACCGCATCAAATTTATTTGAATATTATTACCGTTTTCAATAAATATATTTATACAAAATATTAAATCAGTTATACTAAATTTTTCAAACTATAGTCTCACTTTGCTCATGCAATAAAACTTTCTTTAATCCTTCTTTGCAATAATTCGGGATTGGAGATTTCATTAGATCGGAAATAGTTTTATCTACATCATAGTCAATTTTGTTCAGTTGAATGTTACCGTTTTCATAAGTTGCGTAACAAGCTTTTCCGCTGTCTCTTGCCAGTCCTACACTACCCGGATTAACAATAAGATTATCGCCGAATTTTATCTTGTATTGGCGATGGGTATGACCGACAAGAATATATTCACCGATAATATCATCGATTTCATTTAATATTTCATTTTTATTTAAATATTTGAAAATATCACCTTGAGGTGATGCGTGAGCTAATAAAAATGATTTCCCATCAAAATGTACTTTATCTATGACCGGCATATTTCCTAAAAATCTTTTTTCTTCTTCATTCAACAAAGTATTATGCCATTCTCTTGTAGCAACGGAAAATTCATGAAACGACTCCATACTGTGGCAGTCAACATTAAATGCAATGGCATTGTCGTGATTGCCTCTCACATAATAATCGGCATTTTCTATTATAAATCTTACACATTCTTTCGGATGTGGTCCATAATCTACTACATCACCTAAAAAGATCAGTTTATCATACGAACCTACTTTGCTTAACACAGCTTGAAGAGCAGGATAATTAGCGTGTATATCCGATATAATTAAAGCTTTCATTAATAACTCCTTTTTATTGATATCAAGAGGAAATACATTCAAACAAAAATGATTATTAAAATATAAAATAGGAGTTATTAATATCTTTGATGAGATTATAAGCGAACTCCATCGCTTTCTTAAATCTTACAATTATTTAAACTCAATACAATATGCATAAATCAATGATTCAGGGTAATTTCATTACTTTCATAAAACCGCCGAATCGAATAAAAGTTCCCATATTTAATTTATAAAATATAAAACAGCGGTGTGACATTATTTTTTATGCTTACCCCAACAATAATTTGTTTAGATAGTAAAATATATTCTTCCAGCTTAAAGTTGTACCTTACTCAATAAATTCCCCTACAGTTCAAAACATAAGCTTTGCTTGACCTTTCAGAAATCAGGCGCTGATATTTTTAAAAATAAAGAAGATTTTGATTAGCAAAATAAATATTTTTAAATATAAAAATATGACGATGGAGTTCGTCTGGTAACATCCAAATTTAATTTGAATTAATAACTCCTATCATTCCGTTTATTCGCGGTGAAATAGGAGTTTTTTTATTTGTAACTTTTATTAAAAATATATCAGGAAATATTGTTTTGCAAAGTTTATTACTTTCTTTAATACAATGAAAACAGATATAAAAACAATTTTTGATAGACGAAAAAACGATCTTAGATTTGTTGTAAAAGAAATTGGAATCATTAGTGCCGAGAAGAAATATTTTAAAGGTATTGGAAAATGTAATGATATTTTAGCGGAAATTGATAGATTAGACAATATCACCGGTATTGAAAAACTTTCTGAACTTGAAGATGAAATATTTCTTATTATAGATGAATTTAGACTTATTATTGATATAGAGAAAAGATTTGTTCTTTTCCCGTTACCCGATATTAAAAAAGAAGCTTTTGAAATGGGTAAAAAGTATATGGATAATTTTCTTGAATGGACACAACATGAAAATGAAACTGGTAATACTGCTGCTTATTATACACCTGAAGAAATAATGAAAATATTAGAAGATGA
>BDSW01000172.1 GCA_002898175.1 bacterium BMS3Abin04 | reverse complement strand
AATAAACATCTCTTGCTAATTTTTCTTCTTCTCTCATGTAAATGAGTCCGTCTCTTTCTGCTGTTGATAAGTCCTCCGTATTTGTTTGATCAAGAACACTATATAATAGTTGGTCAGAAGAATTATTTACCGGTTCCGGATCAACAGGTGAACTGCAGTTTACCAGGGAAAGAGATAAACCAAATATTAGTAATGTTTGAGCCGATAATTTCTTAATTCGTTTCATTTTGTGCCTCTTTGGTTATTGTGATTATTCCGATTTTTTGCAGACAACTAGTCAATGAACGTGCCAAAAGTCATTATGTCCTTTTTTCAGAGAAAACCCAACTTTCTTTTCAAATTTGTTAATTAATTCGACATCCCGGTCGAACACTTCGACTGCTTGGTATGTATTCGAAATTGTTCGGGAACCGGCTTATTCCCTAACAGCTTGTTTTTCATGCAGTTATACACTTCTGCAAAAGTTGGCACGTAAATTTCTATTGCTTGAGCAACAATCAACCAATATCAGTCAAACAAAGGAGATATTAAAATGAAAAAGCTAATTTCCCTATCAGTTATTGCAATGTTTTTAGTTGCATTCTCTTTCTCAAGCATACTTGCACAGGATTCTTTACAGATTAAGAATCAAAAAAGATTTAAGAACAAAGGTAAAATCACTAATCAAGCCAAGAATAATATTCAACACGGACATCGCTTTGTTGACGAAAACGGTGATGGTTATAATGATAACGCTCCCGATGCAGACGGCGACGGTATTCCAAACGGATTAGACCCGGATTACCAAGGACCTAAAATGCAGAAAGGTAAAAAAGGCTCTATGGGATTTGTTGATATGGACGGTGACGGTATTAATGATAATGCAGGAATGGGAAGAGGAAAAATGGGTAAAGGTAAAAAAGGCGGATTCGGACCAGGCAACGGAATGGGTAATCAAGGTGTAAAACCTCAAAACGGAACCGGATATGGAAACGGATCAGGCTCAGGGAACTGTGATGGAACAGGACCTAAAGGAAATCAAAAAGGTGCAAGACGTCAAGGCGGTGGAAAATAATTAACATAATTCAGCATCCCGGGGGAGTTTACAGCTTGTAACTCCCCTTTTCTTAAGGTGATAAAATGATTGCAAAAAATATAATAAAGATTTCATTGTACATATTAGTGTTTTCATTTTTTGGTTTTCATAACTCTCAGGCGCAATTAAGCCTAAGTGTTTCTACGGACCAAGAATATAATTCAAACCCGTTCAGTTCTCCTACTCCAAGCGAATCGGTTATAAGTTCTTATAATTTGGGTTTAGAATACGAACCGAATAATTGGGGATTCGGTTACTATAACAATTATTCACAATTTTTGTCTATCCCGGAAAGAAATTACTATTGGCACCAGTTAGGTACTTGGTTTGCCTCGGACAATTCTATGCTTGGTATTTACTATGAACAAAGAATTAACAAAGAAGATTATTCTTATTACGATTATTCGTCGTTTGATTTCTACTTCAAACAAAAATTTTCTTTATCCGGTTTCCATTTCCTTTTTAATTCTTCTTTAGCTTATACGAGTTACCGGGAGCTTACTGATCTGAACAATTTTTTATTTACAACAAGTATTAGATCGGCAAAGAGTTTTGAAACAAAGACTACTCTAATCGGCGGTGTTGTATTTAATTACAAGACATACTCAAATGCCGGTTCTATTCTATCCGGGACGTTCGGAAGAGGACGAAACTCTTCTTTAACTCAAACCGTGGATCGATCTACATCGCATTTTAATATTTACGGTAGAATTGCTCAATCCCTTACTTCGACTACCGGATTAGCAGTTCAATATACAAATAGGAATATACTCAGCGGTCTTGCAAAAGATGCCAGTTCATTAGGGGTAACGTATGGAGATGAATCTCAATTTTTTGATGACCCTATCAGCTATGAAGGATACACATACCAAATTCAATTGACACAAATTCTACCTTTTGAGGCAACACTTAGAGGCTCTTACTTTTATAATAGCAAGAACTATCCTTCACAAGGTATTTATTTAAATGCCGACGATTATGACGACGTAACCAAGCGAGAAGATAGCCAGCAAATTTTTTATCTATCATTAAGTAAAATGATTAAACTAAGTAAGAATGCAAACACAAGTTTATCAATTTCACTGGACTATCAAATCATTAATAATGAATCCAACAGCTTTTGGTACAAGTATGATACCAATAAAACATCAGTAAATATAAAATTTCAATTTTAACGGGATGCATATTTTATGAGCAGGAAAAACAAATTCAATTGGCGGGGCTTTGTAAGTTTGTATATTACTTTATCATTTCTAATAATGACTATTTCCGGGATTATTTTATACATAGCGCCTCCGGGAAGAGTTGCTCATTGGTCATATTGGGTACTATTAGGTTTAACAAAAACCGAATGGCAAGCTGTTCATACAATATTCACTTTTATTTTTGCCGGATTTTTAGGATTTCATATATTTTTTAACTGGAAACCCCTAATTCATTATCTCAAATCTAAAACAAAAACCGGATTAAAACTGCATAAAGAATTGTCTTTAGCAATTATTATTAGTTTAGTAATATTCGGATTTACATATTTTGAACTCCCTCCTTTCAGTACTGTTATGGATATTGGTGAAGAGATTACGGATTCGTGGTCGACAGAAGAAAATGAACCGCCGGTTCCTCATGCTGAATTATTAACTGTTACTAAATTTGCCGAAACAATTAAAATGCCGTTTGATGAATTTAAAAACTTACTTTCGGGGAATGGATATATTTTTACGGATACAAGCATGACAATTGAAAAATTAGCAGCTATTTACAGAGTTACACCCAGCAAAATTTATAATGATATAAAAATTAAGGATATGGTTAATAACCCTGTTTCAACCGTAGAAACTAAATATATTGAAGGCTCCGGTTACGGCAGGAAAAAAATATCGGAAATATTTAAATAAAATAATTTATCTTGGGAATAAGGTGTTAAAAAGTTTGAGTCGGCAGGCAAAGAATTAAAAGTAGACGATAAGTTAAAA
>BDSW01000171.1 GCA_002898175.1 bacterium BMS3Abin04 | reverse complement strand
ATGAACAGCAAGATCCTTTCAAAAATCGGTTTGAGTTTATTTCTCTTACTGGGCTTATTTCTTTCTTCTTGTACAAATAGTACAGAACCGGTTAAACCGAAACAATTGGTATACAATCCAACTGTTCAGGAAGCACAACAGCAGTCCGACGCTATATTAAACGAAACTGTTAAACAGTTATCAGAATCAATGGCCGGTTATTCAAAAATTCCGGTTGCACCCCATAAAGCACTCGGTAAAGTTTCAGATAGCAGAGATTACTATTACTTTGACGGATGGCATATATGGAGAGGCGAAATAGACAAAAATCCATTTGGTATTCCGGAAGCTTATGCAGCTGAATATTTGGCTAAAATCCAATTTAAAGACAGCAACCATAATGTAAAAGAGTTCCCTGATAGTGCAGCATATATGGGAATGTATCTACAAGCACACGCAGCATTCGGTTTTGTAGACGGACAACCCTACGGTGACGAAGTTTGGTACAACTACGAAGGAAATGCAACTCCTTTATCCGATCAAACTACAATCAATGGTCATGGTACTTATGAACGCAGATGGGCTGGTGTTTATAATGGTGAAGATACCGAATTACATTATAAATTAGAAATGGTTCTTAAAAATTTAGTATTCACATATGATTTCCATGCAGATGATTATACGTTAAACGGCAATATTGTTGCTTACGTTAATAATTATAACGGTCCGGAGAATGCTTATATTAAAATGATAATTAGGTTTAATAACTCAAGAACAGGTCTTATTGAAGTATACATGAACGGTTCTTTAGTAAAAACCTATTCATTAGAACTTCCTAATTTCTATCAGATATATAACTTACCATCATTAAAAACATGGAATTTCGGTTCGGAGTTTAACTTCCCCGCACCAATTCCGTTAGACTAGTTTTTCAAATAACCTTTTAATTAAACCTTCTTAACTTAATTGTTAGGAAGGTTTTTTTTACAACTTCAAGTTACTTAGCAACTCATTTTCGATACTTTTTCTCATTTAAACCGATTGTCCTCGTATCCTCCGGTAGATTCAACAGCAGAGAGAATAGATGAGTTAGGGCGCTGTTTATAGAAATCCGTGAGTATTTCGTAGAGTTTGTTGTGATAGTTAAATGTATCATCTAGCTGAAAGTTATTCTCGATATTTTTTTTGTTTGTATCAAGAATAACAAAATCGGCCTAGCCTTCTGAAACATAACAGCCTAAGTAATATTTTTTCATTTTCGTCCCTTTTGTTTAAATTGACAAGAACCAGATTATCGGGTATCACCATCCTTGTGGATATGCGGTTTCTTATGAGCAAAGTTATTCCTCGACTTTAACCCGATGGGAAGGAAGAAACCGGTTATCAGGTTCTTTATGACCTAGCAACTCACCCTTCTCTTCCCAACAGTATTAAATTATTATCAACTTGTCTAATTATTTTGAATATTAAAACATACAAGTAAGTTATTAGGAATACGATTTTATGAAATTGATTTCAAGTCAACTATAATTCCATTCGCGGATAATAAAAGAATTGCAATAAACTTATTTAAATGCATTTCATGTCAAAAAAAATAGGTGTTTGATTTATATTTGTAAAATATATAAAATGGGATTATCAATAAACCCACGGAATTAACTTTTTGTTCCAGCAGCATATTCTTTAAATTCATCACCATATTTCTTTGCCGGATATTTTGATCTGCCCTCAAATAGCGTACAAGAGGAAGAAAATGGATTAAGATTATAAAATGTGAGGGATATAAACGAATATTCAATATATCCTAAAAAACTATTGATTTAGAATGTTCAAAATACTATTTTTGAGTCTCTTAAATATGGGCCCATAGCTCAGTTGGTTAGAGCATCTGACTCATAATCAGAGGGTCGGTGGTTCGAGTCCATCTGGGCCCACAATAAACCCTCAAAAGAAATTTTGAGGGTTTATCATTTTATCCAATATCTTCTGTTTTGTTCGAACGACGCCCAAATTAGAAATAGCTAGTTATTGCATTAATAATTTAATTCCGAATGCCATTATTTTTAAATTTGATAGATTCAGCAGCTTGTTCATTATTTTGAAAAACCACTGTGTACATTTTATTATATTCTATTGCTTTTGTTATTACAATATCTAATTTATAATCTTTGAGTATTCTTTATAATTCTTTGCACCGCAAATAGGACGCAAAAGGAATACAAATATGAGCCTCTATTCTTTTACGTAACCTATGATAAATTAGTCTAATTTTTAAGTCGGTTTTGGATATTCTAAATGCTCTTTCAATTTTCATAGATTATTAAAGTTTGCAATTACTTCTTTACTATTTAGGTTTGTATTTGCAGCATATTCTTTTAATCCATCCCATTTTTTCAGCTTTTTCAAATTTCATATAATTTTATGCAAAACTTAATTATTACTCCAATTTATCTCTACAAGAAAGAAAATTCAACATATGATAAATATGCATATACACGAACTATGTTACTTTTAAAAGCAGAATATAAGTTATGAGATGTGTTGGCCCTATTGGATATTTCTATTGAATTGTTCTAAATCCAGAGAAATACTGCTAATACGGATTATAGGTCCAGGCTCTTACAACCGTTCCATCTCCAAGATTATAAATACGCTTTAACAGTAATAATGATACTATACTATTGATCTTACCGGTTTTGAGTGACGTCCTATTTTTGAATAGATTCCTCTAAGCTCTTTTTCCATTCTTCCAGCGGAATTTATTTATTAATTTATGAAGTGCTTCGTTAGGATTGAGTAAACCCTCTAAACTAAGAATCATCGTAATCTGTTAACAATGGGAATTCTTTTCTTTTATCTTTTTGGTTTTTTATTTCTGTTATTATTTTGCAAGCTTTTTGAACCAATTTATTTAGATCTTGCAATGTTTATTTTTCTCATTGTTTCCGTTTTTATATTCTCATCCATTGTTTCCCGGCTTTTTCAGGATTGACTAAAATAGTAGTTTTTTCCCAAAAGTTGCAGATTTTACATAAATGGATCGTATAAACTTTAATTATACAACCTACAAATTCTTAGGACAAAGATTTAATTGCTAAACAACAGAGGATTTGAACTCATTATACTTAAGTGATTTCTTTGATATATAACGAGATAATAACTTCCGTTTTGAATTCCGCTAAAACTAACCGGGTTTGAACCATCAAGATCAACAATATTACCGTTTGATTTTAGAAATGCTGCCCTTCTTTTAACAACCGTTGATGAACCGGTACCGCTCCTAAGTTCTAACAGTACCCAATCAACTATTTCATTATTAGGAATTGCAGTCACTCTTTCAGCCCCTTGATAATTGAATTGTGAAGTGTAGTATGGTTGGTTAAGCGGCAACGAACCCGAAACATTAAGGTTGGTTGACATTACTCCGGAAGTATAACTACCCTGTAGATAGATATTGGCATCGACTAAAAATTCATTCTCGTTGCAAATACTTCTGCCCCGAAGTCCATCATTATAATGAGCTAATATCTCATCACTCCGTAAAGATCTATCATAAATTGCTAATTCATCAAGTTCACCGGAAAAATAAAAATCATTATTATAACACCCGATTGTTAAAGGATTTGCCCCTGTAAAACTGCCGTTAAATAT
>BDSW01000170.1 GCA_002898175.1 bacterium BMS3Abin04 | reverse complement strand
AAATAATTTGATGATTAATCCGGAATAAAACGTTGGAATGTTAAAAAGATAGAACGCGGATAAACACAGAAAAAAATATGATTTGCACAGATTAAATCTTTCCCTCTTAACTCTAAAACCGTAATTCTTATTTATCCGTTCTACATTTTTAATTCTCAATTATAAAAAACCCCCACAAGTGAAACGGGTCCACTTACAGGGGTCATTAGGGCTGAGGTGGGAAATTCAATGACAGATTATCGGAATCACTATTTTAGTGCACATTAAATTCTCACAATTGAAAATATGCCTGGAAATTCGCTTTTTTTCGTAAAATCACACATTTTATTATATAGTCCAAGAATGATGGATTTTGAAAAAAAACTTCAATCAATTAAAATTGCTAATTTTCTTGAGTGACCATATTGTTTTTTATAATGATTTATAGCATTTTCAAGCGCTTTTGTCCAGGAATGCCCGTAACCAGTTGCTTGATTCCCTGAAATTAGTGAGATTACTTTTACTTTAATAATACCTTGAGGCAATTTGAAGACATAACTATTTAATTTAGAATAACCCGCTGTTGCAGTTTGCATTTTTCCTACAGTTTTGTTTTAATTTCTATCCTATTAATAACCCAAAAAAGAATGATTTTGAAATATTTTAATTCTAATTTGATTTAAATCAGCAGTAAACATTGTTAATCCGTGTTTAGTTTAAAAATAAAAGATCCATACATTAGTTTATCAAGTTTGATAAGCGGATTCGATTAATGCATGGATCTTAATTTTGATTACTTTATTATTTTTAATTATCATCTCAGCAAAATCATTTTTCTTACTTCTTTAAATTTCCCCGCCTGCAACCGATAAATGTAAATACCGCTGCTCAAATAATCAGGATTAAAATTAATTTCGTGAGTTCCCGCACTGAAATTTTTATTTACTAAAGTTTCAATTTCCTGGCCTAAAGAATTGAATATTTTGATATTTACCTTTTCCGGTTTTTTTAATGTAAATCTAATTATTGTTGTGGGATTAAACGGATTGGGATAATTTTGATATAATTCATATTTAGTCGGGACAACATTTATTTCTACTTCACCCGAATAAGTGTACGAGCCATCAACATCAATTTGTTTAAGTCTATAAGCAAAGCGGCTGCCGCCTAATAAATTATTATCTACAAAACTGTAAATTTTAGGCGAGTTACTGTTTCCCGCTCCTTCCACAAAACCGATTTTCTCCCATTCCATCTCATTTGACGTTTGATTTTTCACATTTGACCTTTCAACTTCAAAACCATAATTATTAACTTCTGTTGCCGTCTGCCAGTCTAACTTTGCCGAATTACCTGCAACTAATTTTGCATTAAAACCAGTTAGTTCAACCGGTAAGGGTACATTGGTTAATTCAGCCGGTATATCTTCCCTATTCCCTACAATTATTAAACTATCCTCATTTGTCACCATATAAGCATAAAGTGAATTATTCCAACTTAGTGACGTTGTTACGTTTGCCATATCGTATTCAATACTTATTCTTACAATTTTAGTCCAATTTGAAATTAATGTTTTTCTTGTGCCTGCAGAATCGATATCATAAACAAATTTAATATTTGTATTAATATATTCTTGCGTTACTGAATAGTCGGGAGTACTAAAAAATTGATCGCTAAAGCTGACTAGTGGGTTTTGTCCGCTAAAATTTGCATCAAGTTTAATTGAATTTCCATAATAGCTAATTAAGACATCACCGGTGTCGGAAGAAGCTTCTACATCAAAGACCAACGTTCCCTTTCCTAATGACGGTGAATCATAAGTATTACTTACATATACTAATCTACTGTCGACATTTCCATAAATTTCATTAGTAAACAGAATTAGCTGAACTAATAATAATAGTATTTTTAGTTTCATAATTTACTCCCATTTATTTATGAATTAATTGATTTTGAATTATTTAATACTTTTAATATCATTCTTTAAGACACTAAATATCCAGATTCAATAAGCTCATAGGGAAAATATGCTTGAATTTTAACTATTTGTACAAAAAATTAGGTAAGCGGTTGAAATTTATCGATAGGCGTAAAAATTTTTTCCCCGTGCCAAGTGAATTTATTATTATATAAAATAAGTCCTTTTATCCCATTTTAATATAATATAAATCAAAATCGTATTTATTTATAGTTTTTATTTTAAAATTGTTGTATTTTTATTGTATGTAAAATGTATGTAAATCATTTATTTTCCCACTTCATGTCTGCGGTGTGGATATACAAAATCTTGAAATAGAACACAACCGGTTATTATCTATTCTCAAAGAAGAAAAATCTCCGAGAGTTGTACTTTTCTATCTAAACAAATTCCTTTCCAACTTAATTTCCATCAACGATATTGCTGTTTATGAAAGTTATTTCATTGAACATTTATCAAAATACATAGATCAGTTAAAATCTTTCAAACCTGCAGGCGTTGATCCGCACTTTATAGAAGATGTTATTCAAAATGCAAAAACGCTGCTTCGTTTTGATATATTTAAAGAATATCAAGGTAGTTTGAGCATTGCTATCAATAATTTGGAAAAGAAAAACTTAATTATACTTCAAATTCTTGACGGTCGGAAAGTTGAAGGAAGTACAAATATTTTTGATGCTATTTCTTTCCCTGTTATTGAACAACATTCCTTCGATAATAAATATTTCGGATTGATAGAACATATAACCATAATACTGAGAAAAGGAAGTAGAAAAAGTGAAGATTCTATTACCGTTATTCCAAGCCAGGAAAATTTAGAAAAAAGACTCTCTAATCAAATACAAATCTCTTGGAAACTTGCAAAAGAGTTTTGTCAAAAATACATACATAAATTTTATCCCCGGCATGAAATTATTATTCGATTTTCAGAAAAATACGGAAATTATGTGGGTGAATCGCTCGGCGTTGCCTTAACAATCGGATTTATCCAGGAATTGCATAAACTTTACAATTTTCCCACCGATGTACACGTTAATAATTCCGCTGTTTTTACCGGCGGTATTGATGAAGATGGAATTGTTAAATCAATATCCTCCGATATTATTGTTAAAAAAATTGAAACTGTATTTTATTCTTGTAAAACAAATTTTGCAATTCCAAAGAATGATGAAAAGGAAGCAAGAGAAAAATTAGCGGAATTAAATAAAGCTTATCCCGAAAGGAAATTGAAGTTAATTTCCGTAAAAGATTTGGATGATGTATTAGATCACAGAAATTTGGTAAGCTTACAA
>BDSW01000169.1 GCA_002898175.1 bacterium BMS3Abin04 | reverse complement strand
AATTTCATTTTGAGTAGTATCGACAAAGCCGGGTTTCGGCAGCCAGCCCCATTTTAATGTCCCGTCCGGAGAATAATCCCCTTGCGTAGGCAGTACATGTGAGTCATCGACAATATGTTCAACTTCACCTGAATCACCAATTACTTCCGCAGCAGCAAGCGGTCCGAACTCAAAACCATAACCCAAACCGTTCCAAACAAGATCCGCTATATTGCCTAAAGTATTAGGTCTTGTTATAGATCCATAATTATACACTACTGTAGTAATGTTATTTCCGCTGATAATAGATTGCTTAATTAACCGAGGATCTCCGTTAGTCTTGAAAAATGTAGGAAATTTTCCAAAAATCCTTATCATATCCTGTTCACTCATTTCCTTAATTTTCCAATTCCCATATTCATCTTTTTCTTGAGCAACCAGTGTACTTAGAAAAAAAATAATGGATAAAAAGAATATTAGTTTTATTTTCATTGCTTAATACCTCTAAATTTTTACGTTGTTAAAATATTACAGAAAATCCAAGTCTTACTTCCCTGGGACGACTAATTCTTTCCGGTCTTTTAGAATAATAGCCGTTTATTTCGTCGATACCGAATAATCCAGGGTCACTTCTATTTATTCTTTTTTTAATATCGGTAAATTGAAAACTGTTTGACGTTTCCTCAACTGCCGAAAGAGCTCGTCCCGTACTATTATAAACCAAGCGCTCATTTTCAGTATCAAAAAGATTTTGAACTTGTAAAAACAGGGAGTAACGGAAATTTCCTACTTCAAAATATTTTTCAAACTTAAAATCTACATTCCATTGTATCGTCTTTCTACCCGAATTTTGTATATAAGTTATAACCCTGGGAATCGTAGTTGGAAGAATAGGCGTATACGGTGTTCCCGTTTGGAAATTAGCGATCACACCAAGCGTCCAATTACCTTGGTCATAGAGACCGAAACTTGCATTTATAATATGCTGTCTGTCAAAACTTAAGGGAACTAAGTAAGTTTCCGATTGCTTTCCCGATGCCTCACTAAAGAAAAGATCATCAGCCGGGTAGGTTCTGTTACCTTCGGCAACTTGGAATGTATAATCTAAATTAGCATAAAACATTCCATCCCTTGATCTTCTCTGAGTTAATGAAAGAGTAAGTCCTCTAACATTTGAATAAGCCAAATTTGTTAGTATCCTAAATTCTCTACCGGTTGTTGTAAATACAGACTGAGTAAAAATATAGTCACGCACATCTTTGTAAAACCCGGTAAGATCAAATTTGAAATTATCGGTAAGCTGCTGCTGTAAACCTATTTCATACTGCACGGATCTTTGGAGGTTTACATTCGGATTACCGAAGGTAGGTGTTGATCCTACGTTAGTTACAAAAAATTCGGGATTTCTATAAAGTCTAGACAATGATCCGTTTTGGTAAAAATGCCCGTATGAAAATCTGATTACACCTCTATCCGTTATTGGATATGAAATGCTTATACGGGGAGAAAGCCGCTGCTTTATTTTTGCCGCTTCCGCATTTTTAGTAATAAAGCCAAATTGCTCAGATAATAAATCCTGATTTAACTCCGGATTATAAACAGATTTAGGATCGAAATATTCATATCTCAATCCAATATTTAATATTAAGGTTTTAGCCAGTTCAATTTTATCTTGAATATATACAGCACCATCAACAGGGTACTTAGTATATTGAGTAATTAACGCAGGCGAAGTAGGTTTTCTTCTAATGAGCGTCAAAGTTGAATCGTAAAGTATATCATCATTGGTCAATGTACCAAAACTTCCATCCGGGTTTTGTTTACCAATCTCTACGCTAAAACTTTCAACATTAAGCTTATGAAAGCGGGCTTCGAAACCTGCTTTAACTTCATGACTGGTAAATAACTGTGCAACTAAATCGCCTTTAACGGTTGCCGTTTCCGTCTTTCTATAAAATCTGCGATTGTCGGTTCCGCCGGCAAGAAAAGTTGTGTTGCCTACTGTTCTTCTATATAAAGGCGGTAAATAGCGAGAATCCGTTAAATTTTTATACAAATAAGCTTCTGATTGGTTATACCCATAGGATGCTTTTAAAGTATAAAACATATTTGCGTTAACCGTATGAGTTAAATCCAGTGTTTGAATCAAACCTTCCGCCCTCCAAGTTCTCCTTCCATCAGGATTAAACTTATATGATCTAATATATTTTTGATACTTACCTTTATTGTAGACCGCTTCATACCTTAATTTAACCAAACTGCTTAACCTATAACTCATGTTGCCCTGAAGATTCCAATTTTCCGATGGATTCATAGGCACAATAGCGCCGCCGCCGGTCGGTAAGCCTTTACTATTTGAATTATACGGATTAAATATGTAAGGATCCGTTGGTGTGCCCTTTCTGGGATCACCATCACGGAAAGATTCGGGACTCAGGTAAGAATCAGACGGATTATATAATCTTTTCCCATAGAGCGAACCTTTAAAGTTTTCATAAACACTGGAAACAAATATTTTTAATTTATTATTTGTAAACGGAATCGGTCCGCCCAAAGTAGCTTCCATTCTGCCTCTATTAACCGGATCAATATCGTCAATATTGGTAAAAAGATCAGAATGAGAGGTGACATAATCACCGGCATAACCTCTTAAACTGAAAGATAATTTATCTCCGCCTTCTTTTGTTACATAATTTACAACTCCGCTTAATGCGTTACCATACTCTGCATTAAATGTACCGGTTGAAACAGAGACTTCCTGAACCGCATTAGTTGCGAGTCCGATTGATCTTTGATTTCCGTAAGGATCGTTTAGCGATATACCGTTAAGAGTGTATGCTATTTCATTTCCGTAGCCGCCTCTAATATGGATTTTACCGTCATCGGAAACCGAAACGCCTGCTTGAAGTCTGATAACATCCGATATCTGATCAACAGGAAGTTCGTCAATTGTTTTTGATGTAATTGCAACAGTGGGGTTTGTTAAATCCTGCCTAATTAACGGATTACGATCTCCCTCAACAACTATTGCAGCCATTTCTACAGAACCTGGATTAAGCTTAAATTCCAAATTGGTAGTGAAGTCAACGTTTACCCGAATGTCTTTAATAGTTTGCTTTTGATAACCGACAACAGAAGCAGTAACAGAGTATACTCCGGGTGGAACATTTAAAATAGTAAAATGACCGTCAATGTCCGTTGCCGCGCCCATCCCGGTACCATTAATAAAAACGTTTGCAAACGGTAAACCCTCTCCGGTACTTGCATCAATTACGTTTCCTGATATTTTACCTGTTGAACCGGCGAAAACTAAAGAACTGAGTAATCCAAAATAAATTAAAATTAGTAACCTAGTATGAAGCTTCATTATTTAACACCTCAAAAAATTATTATTTTGGTATGCCTAAATATGGCGTGTTATTTTGTGATTTGTAAAAATAGTATAGTTAGTATATTAAAGTCAACATTGCAATTAAAAAATTATATTGGTATCGGATTTTTAAAAAAAATAAAATTTTTTCATTATGATTTTTATTATTAAATTCGTATAAAAAAAACAGGAGGATTTTTGAGCACATTAATGGTTAGTGTTTCTGGTATAAGAGGAATTGTGGGCGACGGACTTGATCCGAATGTGATTGTTAAATATACATCTGCCTATGCCGATTTTTGCGGCAACGGTGATATTATAATCGGCAGCGACGGACGAATAACCGGAGAAATGGTTAAAAATATTATTGTAGGTACTTTATTAGCTAAAGGAAATAATGTTGTTGATCTTGGTATTTGTCCTACTCCAACGGTTTTATATAATGTTAATAAACTCGGTGCTGCCGGCGGCATTTCAATTTCCGCCAGTCATAATCCAAATGAATGGAACGCACTAAAGTTACTTAATAATCTCGGTGAATTTATGACACCCGGTGAAAATAAAGAAATGCTTAGTTTACTTGACGAAAGTGTTAAAACATATAAAAGGTGGAATGAGCTGGGAAAGACAAGGAGATACCCGGAAGGTTTGGAAATGCACGTCAATGATGTATTAAAGTTAAAAAGTATAGATGTTGAAGCTATACGAAAAAGAAAATTTAAAGTATTACTTGATTGTGTAAACGGCGCCGGCAGTTATGTAATGCCGGAATTGTTAGAGGAATTAGGTTGTAATGTTATTAAAATAAATTGCGAAAAGACAGGAATCTTTCCAAGGTTACCCGAACCGATTCCCGAGAACTTAACAGAAACCATGAAAGCTGTTAAAAATAACAACGCAGATTTGGGAGTTGTTGTTGATCCAGATGTAGATAGATTAGTTCTTATTACCGATAAAGGCGAACCTTTCAGTGAGGAAAATACAATCTCTCAAGCAGTTAGATTTGTTTTAAGAAAAGAAAAAGGAAACGTAGTAGTGAACCTTTCTACCACAAGAGCCGTAGATGATATTGCCGAGGAATACGGATGCAAAGTTTTTCGTTCTGCTGTCGGCGAAGCAAATGTAGTTAAGAAAATGAAAGAAGTAAGAGCAATAATTGGCGGTGAAGGAAGCGGCGGAGTTATTTATCCGGCTTTGCATTACGGGCGTGACGCACTTGTAGGGACAGTTATAATTCTTCAGCATTTAGTTGAATTCGGCGGAACAATCTCCGGGCTAAAAAATGTAATGCCGGAATATACAATTGTAAAAGAGAAAATTAAGATTGGTAGTAACAATCCCGACGAAATAATTAAGAAATTGGTCGATGAATATAAATCCGGAAAAATTAATACGGAAGACGGATTAAGAATTGATTTTGAAGATCATTGGGTGCATTTTAGAAAATCCAATACGGAGCCTATAATTAGATGTATTGCAGAGGCAAAAACAAAAGAAGAAGCTGAAAAGTACATCGAAAAATATTTCAATCAAGTGAAAGAATTGGTTAATTAGATATAATAAGAAAAGTTTAGGAACGTATTTATTTTTGGTTCCTTGCTAATATTTTTAATTTTATTCTCTTAAAAGAAGCGATACTGCCCTAAGTTAGCTTCCGAGCCGCGGAGCAAACAGGTAAAGCTTTCTATTGT
>BDSW01000168.1 GCA_002898175.1 bacterium BMS3Abin04 | reverse complement strand
AAGACTTTATTTTATGTTTGGGATATAAAGCAGATGTTATTAAAGAATATTTTATTCATTATAATGAATACATTTCAAATGACTTTATACTAAAAGGGGGAAATAATCAAGTAGAATTATTAAATAAAGACATTAATGAATGGACAATTACTTTTGTTGAAACTGGTAATAGTACAAGTATTGGTGAAAGGCTTGTGATTGTAAAAGATTATCTTGAAGGTGAAGAAATGTTTCTTGCTAATTACAGTGATGGTTTAACAGATATGAATCTAAATAATTATATTGAATGGTTCAAAAATCAACCCGAAAAAGTCGCGTCTTTTATGGCGTATCAACCAAAATACAGCTTTCATATTGTTCAACGTGAAGAAGATGGCCTTGTGAAAAACATCAGCCATATTAATTCTGCCGGGCTATTCATTAATACAGGTTATTTTATAATGAGAAAAACATTTTTTGATTATATAAATTATGGAGAAGAAATTGTTGAAGAACCATTCAGAAAATTGATTAAAGAAAAAAAACTGGTTAGCTGGAAACATGAAGGTTTTTGGGCAAGTATGGACACTTATAAAGATAAACAATTATTGGATGAAAAATATGAACATGGTGACAGGCCTTGGGAAGTATGGAACCATAAAAAAAGAAACGGCATAATTTCAAATGGAAAACATCTTCATAACAATGATAAATATTAAACATGATTGGGGTTGAATTAATAACAAAAAAAGAATTAAACATATTGTTTTTAGGAGCGCACTCTGACGATATTGAAATAGGTTGCGGGGGTACAATTTTAAAAATTATTAGAAATTATCGTGTTAATGCTGTTAAGTGGATTGTTTTTTCATCAAACGAGGTTAGGAAAAAAGAGGCTCAGATCAGTGCTGAAAACTTTTTACAAAATGTTGAGAATAAAATGATTGAATTCAGATCATACCGTGATGGATTTCTTCCTTTTTCAGCAACAGAAATTAAAAATGATTTTGAACAAATCAAAAAAAGTTTCAATCCTGATATTATTTTCACTCATTACCGTCAAGACCGTCATCAGGATCATCGCTTTCTAAGTGACCTTACATGGAATACATTCAGAAATCATTTAATTCTTGAATATGAGATACCAAAATATGATGGTGATTTTGGGATACCTAATTTTTATATCCCATTGGACGAAGACATCGTAAATCAGAAAAATGAAATCATTATGAACTCTTTCAAATCACAAATCAAAAAACACTGGTTTACAGAAGAGAGTTTTAACGCTATTTTACGATTAAGAGGTATGGAATCGGCATCACGATATTCAGAAGCTTTTTATGCACGTAAGATTCTATTTTAAAATAAAAATTCCCATTTAGATTATACACTTTATTAATTTTTTATACTGGTTTTATGAAAATAATGATATTTGGTAACTTGGGCTATGTGGGCGCAAGTGTTGTAAAACAACTGAGACATTCATTTCCTGAAGCTGATTTGATTGGCTATGACATTGGTTATTTTGCCCATTGTTTAACTCACCCCAAGCTCTCTCCAGAAGTTTTCCTTAACAAGCAAATTTTTGCTGATATTAGAAAAGTTAAATTAATTGATTTGGAGGGAATAGATGCTGTAGTTGACCTTGCAGCAATATCCAATGATCCGATGGGGAATAAATTTGAGCAAATAACCTTAGATATTAATTATAAAGCAGCTATTAGATTAGCCCAATTGTCAAAACAAACGGGTGTAAAACATTTTGTTTATGCCTCCAGTTGTAGCATTTATGGTGCGGCCAGCGAATATCCCAAAAAAGAAACCGATGAAATAAATCCTTTAACGGCTTATGCTAAATCAAAGGTTTATACAGAGAAAGAGTTAGAACCAATGGCTGATACAAATTTTACAGTCACTTGTTTGAGATTTGCAACAGCGTGTGGGTGGAGCGACAGGTTTCGCCTGGATTTGGTCTTGAATGATTTTGTTGCCAGTGCTTTAGCTAATGGTGAAATAACAATTTTAAGTGATGGAACACCATGGAGGCCGATGATAAATACAAAGGATATGGCCCGGGCAATTAATTGGGCTATATTGAGAAAAAAATCTAATGGGGGTGAATTTCTTGTTGTTAACGCCGGAAGTAATGGATGGAATAATCAAATTAAACCGTTGGCAGAAGCAGTATCAGAACTGATTCCAAACATAAAAATTATTGTGAACTCAAATGCTGCACCAGATAAAAGATCCTATAGGGTTAATTTTGATCTTTTTAAAAAATTAGCACCAGACTTTCAACCGATACATAATTTAGAATCTACTATTGCTGAAATAAAAACAAGCCTGATTAAAATGAAATTTAATGATTCAAATTTCAGAGAGTCAGATTTCATAAGGTTGAAAGTAATAACAGATCTGTTAGATCAGGGTCTGCTAAATAAAAATTTTGAATGGCAAACGGTTTAAAGAGTATATCGAAGAATGAAATTTATTGAAACAAAACTCAAAGGTGCTTTTGTTGTTGAGATAGAGAAAACAGAAGATTCGTGGGGATTTTTTGGCAGGGCCTGGTGTAAAAATGAATTTGAACAAAAGGGGTTAAAAACAAATATTTGCCAAATAAATACCTCTAAAACATTAAAAAGAGGTACAATAAGGGGGCTTCATTATCAGGTTGAACCGCATTTAGAAACTAAATTAGTCAGATGCATCAGGGGCAGCATTTATGATGTTATTGTTGATTTGAGGCCCAGTCCCCTACTTATTTGCAGTGGATAGGTATTGAGCTGAATGAGACAAATATGAGAATGATTTATGTTCCGGAAAACTTTGCGCAAGGATTTCTAACTTTGGAGGACAATTGTGAAATCTATTATCTGGCAACTGAATTTTATTTTCCTGAATCTGAAAGAGGTATACGATATGATGATCCTGCAGTAAAAATAACATGGCCAATAGAGATTAAATCGGTTTCAGAAAAAGATTTAAATCATCCTAAAATTTATAGTTAAACAATATTTTATCAGTGAAACATAAACTTTGTCCAACTTGCCATTCAAAAGAGATTGAAGTCTTCTTTGAAATAAAAAATGCACCAATATTTAGTTTGGTTACATTAAAATCTAAAGACGAAGCACTTAATATACCACGGAAAGACATCACGTTATCTTTCTGTAATAAATGCGGCTTGATTTTTAATTCCTCTTTTGATACATCTGTTGATTACTTTACACAAGGTTACGAAGACCAGCAGGGATTTTCACAAACTTTTGTCGATTTTATTACAGGTGTTACCAAAACGTTTATTGATAAATATGATCTCTATAATAAGACCGTGGTTGAAATTGGTTGCGGAAAAGGTGATTTTATCAATCTTTTAGCAGAACTGGGTAATAACAAAGGAATTGGTATTGATCCGGCATGGGTTCCCGGCAGAACAAAACCAAATAAAAACGTACATTTTATTAAGGAGTATTATAACGAAAAGCATGGAGAACTGAATGCTGATTGTATTTGCTGTAGGCACACATTAGAACATATTCATGCAACCAGTGAGTTTATGCAAACAATAAAAAAGTCAATAACTCCCGGAAAAAACACATTACTTTTTTTTGAGGTACCAAGTATTATTCGTATTTTAGAAATCCGGGCTTTTTGGGATATATTTTATGAACATTGTACTTATTTAAGTCCCGGATCATTGGCCCGATTATTTCGCTTAAATGGATTTAAGGTTGAGGATTTATATATTAAAAACGATGATCAATATCTTTTTGTTGAAGCCAAGGCAAACGATAAAATTTCAGATAGTATTCATCCACTTGAAGAATCAATAGAGGATTTGAAGAAACTGACAAAAGATTTTAATAAAGCAATTGCAAAACAATTAAACTTTTGGAGAGAAAAACTTAAAAAGTTCAAAAACGAAAAACAAAAAGTGATTATTTGGGGGGGCGGATCAAAATCTGTTGGCTTTTTAACACAATTTAATGATTTGGGATTGATTGATTTTGTTGTTGATATTAATCCCTATATGTAAAATAACTTTATTCCTGGAATAGGAATTCAATATAAATCACCGGAATTCCTAAAAGAATATCAACCTGACCAGATAATAATTATGAATGGAGTTTATAAAGAAGAAATTTCTAAAATATTATCAGGTATGGGATTGCATCCTCAACTACATTGTTTATAGTCCATTCGAGTATAATTAATGTTTGTCCATGATGTTGGAAAATCCAATTAAGGTTGGGGTAAAAAAAGTTTAAAAGTACAGATACAATAAATAAACATTAATAAATAGAGTCTTGAAATAACTCAACTTTATTTTTATACACATAATGAATAACTGTTAATGCGAATCAAGGGTTGAATTTATAAACCTGTTTGTAGTCAATAAGATAGTTTTTGAACTTTTCCAAAGTTCCGAACTTTGGAAAAGTTATCAGACTATTTTAAAAGGATTAAGCCAACCCTTGATTCGCATTGTTAACAAACTGATATAACAGCAAAGATTAATAGAATAACAAAAGATGTTGAATAAAAAAATTTATGTGACCCAACCTGATTTACCTGATCTTGACGAGTTTATTGTATCATTAAAAAAAATTTGGAAAACAAAAAGGGTTACAAATATTGGAGAATTCCATCAAAAATTTGAAAAAGAATTGGCTGATTTTTTGGGTGTAAAATATGTTTCTCTTTTTGCCAATGGAACGTTGGCTCTTATTTCTGCATTGCATGTATTAAAAATTTCGGGAGAGGTGATTACAACACCCTATACATTCGTTGCAACGACTCATGCTTTATGGTGGAATGGCATTAAACCGGTTTTTGTTGATATAGACACGAAAACGAATACTCTTGATCCAGACAAAATTGAAGCAGCAATTACACCAAAAACAACTGCGATTTTGCCTGTTCATATTTATGGAAATCCTTGTTCTGTTGGCGAAATACAAAAGATTAGTGATGTTTACAATTTAAAGGTTATTTATGACGCAGCACATGCTTTTGGAGTTAAAATAAATGAAAACTCAGTCTTAAATTATGGGGACTTGTCTATCTTGAGTTTTCATGCAACAAAAAGTTTTACTACGATTGAAGGTGGTGCGATTGTTTGCCATGACAAGAAAACAAAAAAACAAATAGATTACTTAAGAAACTTTGGATTCACGGGAGAAACAAATGTTATTCGACCCGGACTTAATGCAAAAATGAATGAAATTCAGTCGGCTTTCGGCTTATTGCAGCTAAAGACATTTAATGATAACATTAAAAAAAGAAAAAATATTACTTTTTATTATCGGGAGAGATTAAAAAATATTTATGGATTGAAATTTTATGAAGATATTAATGGTGTTGAACATAACTACTCATTTTTCCCTG
>BDSW01000167.1 GCA_002898175.1 bacterium BMS3Abin04 | reverse complement strand
TATATGTATTATCTAAATTGTTTTAACCTTCCAATAACAGTATAGCACCGCAATTATACATTCTGCCGGACAGCCTCAGCCGGATTTAATTTAAGAGCTTTTCTGGCAGGTAAAACTGAAGACGTTATTGCAGTTACAATTACCAATGAACCAATCAAAATATAATAAGTCAAACCAAGCATCGGATGCACAAACGAGCTGTAACCGAGTGCGTTCAAGCCCTCCGAAACAACCGATAGGTCTATGCCGGTTTTATGAGTAATGGTTATTGCAATCCAGCTAATAAAAAGTCCTGCCGCTCCCCCAGTAATTGATAAGAAAATAGTTTCAAGCATTATCATTAAAAATATTTTCATCTTACTCATCCCGATAGCCATCAGCATACCAAGCTCTCTAACTCTTTCCATTATAGCCATCAGCATTGTATTAACGATACCGAAACTTAACGCTACAAGAATTATTATAAGGAATATCATCGAATATTGGATAAACATTTCATTAATTAATTTTAATGCGGGTTGAATTTCCACCCAGGTTTCCACTTCATATTTTTTTTCGCTTATTGCCTTGCTGAAAATCTTTTTAATTTTATTTGCAACATAATTTGTTTGATTGTTATCGTTTAACAAAACAGCAATCTCTGTTGTTTGTTTTGCAGGGAAACCAATTAATTTTCTCAAGTCGTTTTTTAAGACAAACACATTGGACAAATCAAAATTCGTACTTTCCGTTTTGAAAATTCCAACAATCCTGAAAGCCCCATAAATAATATTACCGGACATATCTAATGCGGCAATAACAATTTTCGATCTTACTTTTACCTTTAATTTATCGGCTAATTTCTGTCCTATAAAAATTTGATATTTTTTACCGGGTATTAAATAAGTTCCCTCGATTATTTTTTTGTAAAGGTTTGTAACGTTTTTTTCCTTTACAGGATTAATTCCGATAATAGTTATTCCGGCACCGGTAATAGCGGAACTAACCATAGCCGTACTTTTTATTCTCGAAGTTACTCCCCGTACGCCTTTTATTTCCTCAATTTTATTAATAATCGAATCCGGTGAACTTATGGTATATTTAACTTCGTTATCCAACATATATTTCGGATTATGAAGTTGTATATTGGAAATTTGCGTTTTGATGGTTGCATCAATTTGATGCTGAACCATTCCGTTAGCAAAAGCCAGATAAAACAAGCCGCCCAATAATCCGAGCGAAATAGAAAGAATTACAATAAGACTTCTTAATTTATTCCGCCAAACATTTTTCCAAGCAATTGAAAATAACATATAATTTACGTTTAACTCCTCATAGCTTTTAAAACATCAAATCTTAAAAGAACCGAAAGCGGATAGATTACCGCAATAATGGAAATAATGATCACTGAAATTGTTTGAATAATAAAAATATCCGGATTAAGTGAAAAAGGAAGTATCGGTTCAGCCCCGAATGCAATCATATAAGATGCAAGATCTCCGGTTAAAGGTATCGGATGGTAAAATAAATAAAGGAGCATAGGATAAGTAATTAATAATCCTGCTAATATTGCTACAACACCGATAAAAATTGTTTCCCAAACAACCATAGTCAAAAGTTTTGTTTTCTTCATTCCTACAGCAATCATAATCGCAAATTCTTTCCTTCTTTCCATCGTCATCATCATAACGGTTCCAAAAACACCGAACCCGATTACCATATAAAGAATAGCAAGCATAATTATACCGCCGACATTATCGCTTTCTATGGCTTGCACCATTTCGCGGTTCATTTCCTGCCAGGGCATTACTTCATAATCCGCACCCAATTTTTCCCGCAGCATTGTTATTGTTTTATCCATATTCCCGGGATTATTTAACATCAACGAAATAGAAGTAATACGGTTTGGTGCGGCATAAAAATACTGACTTTCCTCTAACGGCATTATTATTAGCTGATTATCTAATTGCGGTATTGGAAAATGGAATATTCCTTTAATCGGGTATTTACCGGCTGCCGTTATACCGTGATAACCCTGACCAATCAGGACTAACGTATCGCCCACACCAAGCTGCAAAAACTCGGCTAATTTATCCGAAACAAGAACCGCTTTGTCGCCGCTTTTGAAATATTTTCCCCTAATTATTTTTTTAGAATAATGGTTTAAACTATCTTCTAATTCCGGGTCTGTACCGATTATTACCGCTCCTTTTGTACGTTTGCCTGAAGAAGTTAGGGCAAAAGATTCAAGACGCGGGATAGTTAGTGTTAAATTTTTATCGCCCGCTAAAAGTCTGCGGAGCTTAGTAGTTTCTACAAAAGTTTCGTTTATCGATTTATTATCCCAATAACCTTTTTTATGTATCTGTATATACCCGGTAGAAAGCTTTACAACATTATCAATCATATTTGCATAAGTACCCTTTTGCATCGAACGAGTAAAAAGCGAAAGGACAATGGCAATTAAAATTGAAAACATCATTAGAATTGTACGCCTTTTATTACGCCAAATATTTCTCCACGCCATTTTTAAAATCGTATTCATCTTCTATCGTAGTCTCTTCATATTCTGTTGAGAAAAAAAACTATTGGGTATCGGTTTATCAAACACAACGTCTATCAATTCAAGAATTGTTTTGTTTCCTTTTTTATCCATAGGAATCATAATTAATTTTGTAGGTAAAGTTCTACCGCCCATTTTTTTAATTTCACTGCCTAATTGCATGTTTATTAAAGCACCGGTCTCATCATAGAATTCTATTTTCAATTCATAGTATTCTTTTTTTGATACCCACATAAGAATTTTACCCCACACTACCGCTGCGTTCGGCTTTGGTGTTAGTTCAATCTTATAACAATCATAACCATCCACTACTTCCGAACCTATTATTTTGTGTACATAATCGTTAACAATAGATGACTCTTTAAGCAGATCATCGTTTGTAAAATCGGAGCCCATCCAGGATTGCATCATCATTGAAGGCGGAATTTTTATCATCCTGCCAATCGAGGGCATCCAGTTCCACAATTCGTTTTTTCGTTTAAGAAACACCTGTCCTTTTTCCCGCGCCGGTGCAGTAATTAAAATCATATAATAATCTGTTCCCTTCGACCACACTTTCATTGTAACTTCACGCGACCAGTCAGGGCGAACAACCTTCATCTTGTTAATTCCCTGCGAAGTTTTCCCCATAACAAGATCATTTGCTTTCCTGACAATTTCCGTTGCATTCTGCCCGAATAATAAAAACGGCATGAAAACAAACAAAAGCAGGAAAAATATCTTTCGCAAAATAATAGTTCCTTGTTTTTATAATGACTAAACGTTCAGTCAAAACATAATTAAAAAATATATTATTGTCAAGAAAAAACAGATTTAAAAAAAATAGATTTTCATCTTGACAATAACAAAACAA
>BDSW01000166.1 GCA_002898175.1 bacterium BMS3Abin04 | reverse complement strand
GTAAATTAGCATGCAATTCGTTTGCCAAAGACATTAAAAATCTATCATCCCAGTTGGAAAAGTCACCGGTCAAAGTTCCGGAACTATTTTCGTTTCCGTTAATAAATATTTTCCAACTCCCGTCTTTAGCTCTAGCATAAACAATAAGAACCAAATCTGTTCCTACTGTACCGTTAGCAGGACCGACAGAAGGAAGTCCGTTATTATCCGTTGAGGTAGTTCTCATTCTAACTTCATAAAGATCGTTATTCAAAGGTCCCAACGTAAAGTTACGCTCATTAAGCCCGCTGGAATTAGTTATTATATTTCTTAAACCGGATACATCATTTACATCAGGCTTAACCCAAGCTTCAATTGTTATTTCGTTTGATAATTTACAAGCGTCTATTACTTTAGTAGCTGCACCACTTGTTTTGATGGTAGCTTGAGAATTAATTTTTAAGCCATATAAAGTCCATGAAACTGCAGAAGTAGTATAAATTTTAAAATTAAGCGCTGTACCAACTCCCGAGTGGTCATTAATATATGATCCCGCCTGTTCATTGAAATCATATAGAGTCTGTATGCTCTCTGTTACCCGAGCACCTGTTTGGGTCACGTATAAAGTTGCATTATCACTAACAGTAGATGCTCCAAGAGTATCGCTGACGACACAAGAGAAAACCGAATGGTTATCTAATGCCACAGTAGGTGGAGTAGTATAAGATGAAGAAGTTGCTCCGGCAATATCCACACCGTCTTTTCTCCATTGATATAGTATTGTGTCTGCTCCCGTGGCTGCTATTGAGAATGTTGCAGTATTATTTACAATCGTCCCTTGGTCCAAAGGTTGCTGTGTTATAGTTGGCGTTTGTGCGTTTATAGAAAATATAAAACCACCAAATAATAACAGTATTATTGCTAAGATTGATGTTTTTGTTTTTTTCATGAATTTACTCCGTTTTGATTTGTTAAATTATTTTGTTCTAACTGAGTTTCAAACTCGCCAACATTTTTTGAAGTAATGACTTCTTCCACAATATAATCCTTAATATCTTTTGCATGGGTAAAAATTATTAATTCCCCAACTAATCCAATAGAAAAAGAAAGCACGCCGAAAACTAATAATAGAATACTTACCAGAACAATTGGTCTATCTGCAAGAGGAATTCCCATAAAGATTCGTTGGATAAACAAATAGAAACCCAGTAATGTACCCAAACCAAAAATTACCAGTCCGGAACTACCAAAAAATCTAATTGGTTTTTTTGTAAATTTAATGAGGAAAAAGAGAGACAATAACTCAAGTGATCTTTGAATATAGTTGCGAAAGGGATAAAATTTTTGTCGAAAATCTTTTTGATGTTGAGTTACTTTTATTTCTACGACCTTATAACCGTAACGCCATGCCCAAAGCGGTAAAAATCTATCTTGGTCTCCATATATATAAATTTTGTTTAGAACATCTCTTTTAAATGCCCTTACATTACATTTTAAGTCATGAAAATTAGTGCCCACAAATAATTTAATAAGTAAATTGAAAAACTTTGATTGAATACTATTTAAAAATCCATCTATTCGTGGAAACCTCCACCCGATTGCCATATCTTTATCTTGCAGTGCATTTATTAACTTGGGAAAATCTTTGGCATCTACTTGATAGTGAGAAGGTAGAGTAAGAATTAACTCACCGTAAGAATTTTCGAACCCTGCCTCTAATGCTGTGGCATCCCCAAACCATCTTCCAAGTTTAAGCAATTTTATTTTTTCACCATCCTTATTTAACTCTCTTAACTTTTCCTGCACTTCCGGTAAAGCACCGTCAATTACATAGATAAATTCATAATTAAGACCTGTAGCTTCAACACCTTTTTTATAATCATAAAAAAGCTTTATAGGATCATCAAAATCGTATTTTTCATAGTAAACAACAATAACCGATAAATCTATTTTTGAATTCATTCATTAACTCCGTATTAATTATTTTGTTGTTTATATTTGAATTGATACATCTTCTCTATTTTAAGGTTTCCACTTTGGTAGATAAGATGACTAATTATTCCTAAAAACAAAAGTGTTAGGCTCAGAACTCCGAACAATATACTACTGCCTAAAGTTACAACAATTGTTTCTTGTTGATACCCAACAATCTGAACCAAAGCCAGAACGAGAGAAATTAAAAATAATAAACCGCTTATTAAAGCCCCTGTACCAAATCCAAAGATAGGTTTATAAAACGATGAGAAAACAGTTTTTAATGCTAAAAGATCAAGAATTACTTTGTAAATTCTAGATAGTCCATATTTTGATGAACCAAATTGTCTGGAATGATGCTTAACTTTTATCTGAGCAAATTTGGCTCCTGCCAGCGCAGTAATTACAGGTAATAATCGATGCATTTCAGAGTACATAGGGAAATTATGAATTATTTCCGATTTATATGCACGTATTGCACAGCCATTATCTTTAACAGGAATACCGGTGACTGTTCTAACTAACCAATTGGCAATTTTTGACGGGATAATTCTAGATAGAGCTTTATCCTGTCTATTGTATCTCCATCCTAATACAATATCATTCCCTTCGTTAAGTTTTGCAAGCATGTTCCCAATATCTTCAGGATCATTCTGTAAGTCACCGTCCATTGTTACAATATAACGTCCAATTGCATTCTGGAAACCTGCATGCAAACCGGTTGTTTGTCCATAATTTTTTTTAAGTTTAACAACTTTTATTCTTGTATCATTTTGAACCAATTCGATTGCATTTTTCAAGGTATCATCACGGCTACCGTCATCAACAATAATTAACTCATACGAATAGTCCAGTTTAGCCATTGCTTTAGTTACGGCATTATAAAGCGGTCTTATTGAGTCCTCTTCATTATAAAACGGTATAACAATCGATAGGTCCATAATTTTATAAATATTTTTTAATATTAGTCTTAATACAAAACATAAATCATGCCCAAAAATTATCTATTTAAAAACAATAATTTAATTATTATCGAAAGCATTACTGTTATTTTTAACAACCAATAAACTTTAATAAATTAAGTAAACAATA
>BDSW01000165.1 GCA_002898175.1 bacterium BMS3Abin04 | reverse complement strand
TGGAATTCTATTAAATAAATCACAAGTGGTTAAAATATCACCGCCTAGACAAAGTAACGATGCATTTGTAATACACGAAGGAATTAAATTTAAAATTGAGGATGAATTAAATAATTGGACAAAAATTAAATTGTCCGATGGAAAAGTTGGTTGGCTCCCTAAAAATTCTTTCGGAAAAATTTAAAACTTACTCCACGCTGATATTTTTAACTTAGCATATTCTTTAAAAAACAAAAACCCGACAAATATTTGGTCGGGTTTTTATTACAACAAGGAGAATGCTATGAAAAACTTAAATAACTTCTTTTAATTCTTTAATTAACCATCGTCTACTTTTCAAATAATGTTTTTTTATCAATTCTTCATCGAATCCAAGGGCCCAAACTACGTCGGGGTTAATTTGACTTATTACTTCTTCATCTTCAGAGCTGAATTTAATCCTATGGTAATAAATTTCACCGTCGGCAGACTTATATAAATTATGATTCAGTTTATTTATTCCTCGGTTATCCATATTTAATGCTGAGTTATTCATTTTTTCCCTTAATTTTGATTTTTACAATTACATTACAAGTAACATGCCATTGGAAAAGTTTTGTTTTCGGTTGTTTTTTTAAGGATTGTAACTTATTTTTGTCTCGAAAAGAAATATTTGGGGTTGAAATATGTCTCAATATTGACCACTAAAAACTACTGTGTCTATTTCTGTTTTAGACGGAAGGAATAAGATTGTTCTTGTTTTGGTTATAAATAGAGCTATTTTGCCTTAATTGTTAGTAAATATTTTTATTATATTAATTATTATTAAAAATTATTTTAACAGGATTGAGAATGGAAATAAAAAGCAATAAAGTCGTTTCAATTAACTATACTTTAACAAGTGCGGAAGGTAAAGTTCTTGATACATCGGAAGGGCACGCACCTTTAACTTATATTCACGGAAAAGGCAATATTATACCGGGTCTTGAAAAAGCTTTAGAAGGTAAAAAAGTAGGCGAAAAACTAATTATTACTATACCTCCGGAAGAAGCATACGGAATAAGAGATGAGCGATTATTACAAGTTATTCCGCATTCTTCATTTGAGGGAGTAGAAAAAATTGAACCGGGGATGCAATTTCAAGCTAACTTTGAAGGTCATCCGCAAATAATTGTAATTACTAAAGTAGAAGGCGATAATATTACTATTGATGCAAACCATCCGCTTGCCGGAGAACAATTAACTTTTGATGTAGCCGTTACCGAAATTAGAGAGGCTACCGAAGAAGAGTTGTCCCATGGACATGCTCATGGCTCCGATGGACATCATCACTAAAATTTGTATAAAAAACAGAGGATTTGAATGAAAAAAATACTTTTTACCTATTTCTCCTTTCTTTTATTTGTATCGATTTCTCAAGGACAAAACGGAATTATTACTGTAAAAAGTTCTCATAATGTTCAAGCTACTACAGATTCACTTGTGAGGGTTCTAAATAGTAAAGGGATGACTGTATTTGCGCGAATCGATCATGCTAAAGGCGCAAAATCGGTTGGTAAGGAATTAAGACCGACTCAACTGGTTATTTTCGGTAATCCTAAAATTGGTACTGTCCTAATGCAGTGCAACCAGGAAGTAGGAATTGATTTACCTCAGAAGATGTTAATTTGGCAGGATGCGAAGGATCAAACATGGATATCTTACAATAATCCCGATTATTTGGTTAACAGACACCACTTGAAAGAATGTAATGGAAAAATAATTGCTAATATTAAGAGCGCTCTTAAGAAATTTGCCGAAGCGGCTGCAAAATAAGCTTATTTATTCGACCTAAATTTTTCAACAGAAAAACAAGCCCTTAATAAGCCGGTTTTTCTTTTGTGTAAACAAGTTTTAAAAATGCTAAATTATTTATAACATTATAAAAACATTCAAAAATACGGTTTAAAATAAAAAACCTTCGAAAAATATTTTTCCTCGAAGGTTTTTTGGAACAAAAGTTAATTTATAATTATCACATCTTGGCTTTATAATCCTTTCGCATCCAGTGAGCTAATTCTTTTATTTCCGTTAAATCTCTTTGCATTTCACTCCAGCCATACCAAAGAGCATAATCAGGACTAGCATGGAAAGTACCTTGGAAAGTTCTCATTCTATGCTCCAAAAACATTACAAAAAGTTTTTGCTCAATTGACGTAGGAGCATCATGGAAAGTTAACAGCATTGGATATGCATACGGATAATTTTTAGGTTTAGGAATAACATTGTCCTTATAAAGATCAGCAACAATCGTTATTGCCTGAGCCATTAGACGATCTGCCGCCTTTATCATCTGGTCGCCTTTTTCAAGTTCACCTTTAGCAAAACTTTTAGAATGGCAACTCTGACAAGTCTTTAACATTTTATCTCTTTCTTTCTGCCAGTCTTCTTGTGTTAATCTGGCAATATCAGCTGCTTTAACAACATCAAGTAATTTAGTCGGTTTGCCTTGAGGATCTAAAACACCTAAAGCCTGTAAAATTGTTACTTGATCGGCAGCCCATTGTTTATCTTCGGGCAAAGGTAATCTAACTGCTAAAAATCCCCAAGCTGTACGTACATTATGATTGCCGTTCTGCATATGGCATGTTTGACATGTAGGAGCGGGTGTATCTTCCGATAATATTCCTAATTGTTTTAGTGAATTACGAACACCATGTTTAGAACTGGAATACATTTCCCACTGAGGATGGTCAAATCCCATATGACATGTTTGGCATGCTTGCGGCTGTTGTGCTTCTTTAACAGAAAATGTATGTCTAGTGTGACAAGCATCGCAGGAAGCATGCCCATACATCGAGCCTTCATTCTTTAATCTTGCAAGCTCATCTTTGGATTTAATACCAATTTTATGACATGATCCGCATCCTTTTTCGCCTTCTACTAACGGGGAAGGCTGCATGTGAATAGTCGGCATAGCCATTAATGTTCCCCAGCCCTTTGAATGTTTCCCTTCGAGGAATTGTTTTACCTGGGTTTCATGACAATCATTACACGTTTCATAGGTTGGTAAATCTGCTTTTGCAAAATCGGTCATGGTTGTGTGCTCATCACCATGACATGTAGAACAGTCAACATCATTCTGTGAATGTTTGCTGATCTGCCAATCTTTTACGATCTTAGGTGTAACTTTTTTGTGGCAGTCAATACAATTTTGAGCGCTGATGATCGATGTGACAAAAAGAGTTAAGATAAATAATGCTACCAACTTAGCTTTCATTGGTCCTCCGTTTGAAAGGTGAGAAAATAACTTTTATTCGGAATAAAAATTCTGATATCAATTTATATAATATTCGTAATTAGTGCAACATTAAATTTATAGTATAAATAAAATAGTTTTTATTTGTAAATTTCTTTTTTAAAAAAACCAATAAATGGATAATCATTGAATAAATTATTTAACAAATTTAACCTGAATACAATGTATACTTATGCACAGTATTTGGGTTATTCTGAAATGAAGATTAACAATCTTAATAAAAA
>BDSW01000164.1 GCA_002898175.1 bacterium BMS3Abin04 | reverse complement strand
GGATTTATCTTTTTACTTTCATTTAACTCAATATATGTTTTTAGAATTAAAGCATAAGCTTCGTATGGTGTGATCAAAGACGTTTGGGTTCTGTTTTTAAGGAAATCAGTAATAATTTCCGTTCCGTTCGGAGCTTCTGTTATAGGAATTGCAGTTTTCCAAAGTTCATCGAAATATTGCTCTGCCGTTTCAAAACCGTAATCTCTAATTTCTACGTTAAACTCTTCTTGCCTATGTAAACCTGCTTTGGTAAGGTTACTGCTTCCGGTTATAAATTGTCCTTTAATATTGAACAAATCTTGAAATTGACCGGCTAATTTAAATAAATATATTTTTGCGTGGTTTGGGTTAAGAGTTTTTTTAATAATCAGTCTTTCGTCTTCAAGAAGTTTAATAAAAAACTCTATCTGATTATAAAACTCTTCGTTATCCATTTCGGCATTGTTTATAGCATAACCAAGAGATTTTATAAACTGCGAAAAGTGTTCTTCTCTGCTTAAACTATCGTCTTTGTTTTCAACTTCAACAATACCGGATAGATATTTATCTACTTGAAGACCGACAAGAATTTTCAGTTTTACATTTTCATTTTTCTGCAGCTCTTTATAGATTTCCTGCCACCCGGAAAAATAAAAGAACCCGACGAGAAATTTTAACTCGCTGCTTGCACTTATAAGCTTTTGCAAGCGGTTTTTTAATGTTATGCTTTCAGATGTGTTTGTTATAAAATTGTTGGGCATAAATTTAATTTACCAAAATAAATGCAATAATATATTTGGTTTTTTACAAGTTTTATGTAATAATACGTTTGTCTTTTTACATATTTTGTAAAAATAATGCTTACGAATATTCGTTTTCAATTCGTGTATTCATGGCAAAAAGAAGTTAGCCACAAATGCACGAATAGTTATTTGAACTGACAAGTTTTCAATTGAATTTAAAATTAAGTTTACGTAACATCTCGAAAGTATTTATGTAATCAACATTGAATTCTTTACAAACATTGGGAATGGGAATTTTCTTTTTAATTTGTGTATCAAAAACTTCGTGCGTAACTATTGTAAAATTATTTACAATTGCTATTGCTATAAGCCAAGGATCTGCGTTTTCTACACGAGCAAATTCATCAATTGCATTTTGAGAATATTGCGTTTGGTTTACAGCCCAATTCATTAATTCGGCATATTTGTTTAGTATTTCAGAGTTGTTTTTAGTATCTATAAAAGCAAACCTAAATTTTTTTTCAATCCATTCGGCAAGAACATCATTTCCGTTGGTCAGTTCCGAATAAACTCTATCTATGCTAATTATCTTTTTTGTTTTTGCTGTATTAATTAAAAATTCCCAGAAACTTGGAGCAATGTCAAATGAATAATAACGTCTAAAAGCTTCAATAAAGACGTTTGTATCAAGAATATATTTTATAGTTTCTGCTTTCACTACGGTTTGTAAAACTTATTTTCAAATTCGCTAAAAGTTTTGGCAGTAAGTCCGGTAAGTCTATAAGCATCTCGATAAAGTAGCGTTCCTCTTTTTGCAGCGGTAATAACAATGTTAGCAAATCTTCTACCGATGCGCATCGGTTGAGTATTATAATAATTACCGCCGTCTTTTTCTTTTTTTCTTTTCGTGATTGCGATAACATAATCATTGTAAAAATCGAAAAATTCTTTTTTACCGATATAATGCAAATCCAGTAACCTGCGAGCGGCAACTATTTTACTTATTTTAAAAAACTCGGCAACCTTTTGATAAATATCGTTAGAACTTCTAAATTTTTCTAAATTTTCTTTTAATAGTTTTTCAGGCGCTAAAAATTCCGCCGCTACTTTATTGCAAAGTATTTCTGTCTTGTTTTCAGCCGGCATCATTTGCCTTAAATCGAAAACAGCGCTGCTTCCAAGCCAAAGATGAGCTAACTCGTGAACAAGCGTAAACATTTGAGCCGATTTATAATCTGTTCCATTGATAAAAAGAAAAGGTGCGAAATCATCAACTAAAACGAAACCTCTGAATTCTTTATAGTTTAGTTTTCTATGCGTATTGTTTCCTACAATTCCGTTTCTTATAACGTTTATTCCAACTGCTTCTGTTTTTTCTATTAAGTAATTTAATGCAGTTTCCCAATTCGGTTGACTCTTTGCCCATAATTTATTCAATCCAAGTTCGGTTTTAATTTCCTCGGCAATTTCTTGAAAATCGTTATTGTTTTTTTCCGAACTTACAAATTCTAGTTTTTCATTTCCGTTTTGAATTAAATAATCCCGAAGCCATTCTTTTCGGCGTTCAACAATTTTTACCGTGTCAATCAATTCGGTAGAAAAAGATTGAGGAATTTCTTCTGTTATGGTTCTAAAAAAGGGGATGGATAGTTTTATCTCAGGTTCTTTATCCAAAAAGAAATAACCGAATGGAACGCTGGTTGCCTTTGCAAATTTTTCCAACTGCCGGACTGTAGGGAAATCATCTCTATTAATCCACTTTTCTAGTTTTGGAAATTTAATTGTCAGTTCGTTTCCTTTTGCGGAAAAGTTTATCGCCCATTCTAATATGTTGCTATTTATTTTTGTTAGTTTAAGCATCTTATTTTATTTTCATTTCATCTTTTTGCTAATATACAAATTCTAAATTTTATTCGTGAATTCGTGGCGAAAGAAAAGAAAGCCACTAATGCACGAATGGTTATTTATAATTTTCATACTCTTCTTTTGTTAATGCAAACTCCGGCTCAACAATCTGTACTTCGTCATAAGTAAGTTCGTATAGTTTATAAACCATTATGTCTATTTGGCGTTCTTCGGCGGTGGTGTCTTCACCGTGTTCTTTTTTGGTTATTATTTTATCGACGAGAGTTTCGAAGGGTTTTTGACTCTCCTTTGTAATTCTTGGGATGGGAAAATTATCAACATACATTGCCAACATTCTAAATTGTCTTTTTTGTAATTGTGTAACATAAAATTTAACTAATCTTTCACCAAGAGAAGAATTTAATAACCCCAAAATATATTTATATCCTATTCCTGTTAAAACATATGCTGTATTTAAAACAATAGTGCCTTTCATTCCAAAAGCAAAACTAGGGAAATCATAACCTTCTTTTTTGTTGTCTGTTTGAATTTCCATATACACAATCTTTCCTTTCTCAAATTCTTCAATATAAGAACAATTGCGCAAATTGTAATGTGTTTTTCCTTTGTCTTGTCGTTTTTTCAACTTGTTCCAATATTGGTCTAAGTGTTCTTTTATTGCCGGATAATCATTTATGTCAATCGGCGGTATTCTTTTACCCTCGGAATTTTTGTAACCGTTATGTGTATTTATCAACCACAAATCCGCAAACTCCGCTTTATATCTTTTAATATCTCTGCCTCGTAAAATCGGTTTAATAATTTCCGAACTTTTCGGGTCTTTGGCAATTAG
>BDSW01000163.1 GCA_002898175.1 bacterium BMS3Abin04 | reverse complement strand
AATCAATAAAGCTAAAATATTGTTCAAGAATACCCGCTCCCGTAAATACATATTTGTAATTCACGGTTGCTCCGATCGCTTCCCGAATATCCAACGATTCAACAAAATCGATTGCTAAAGTGTTATTCGTTGTTTCTAATTGATGTATAAAGTCCGAATAACTTATTAATGTTGAAGGATCGGCATCTACTAATGTCTCATTATCTTTTACAACTTGTACCGATGATAATAATGAGGTTGGGTCTTTAAGATAAATTTCGGTTACGTTATTAATAGGATATGAATCAGCCATTGTACCCGCACCGCTGGACGTAACGGGTCTTGCTATCATATTATGTAAGTAAGTCATTACACCGGTTTTATTTTTACCGAAAATCTGCACGTTACCGCTGGCGGTTATTGCCGAATCCGCTAAATCGGAGAAATCCAATTTGATGTAAACATTATCTCTTCCACTTATATCATATACATTTGAATTATCAAACCATAATCCGGAAGTAAGAAAACATGATAATTTTGCAGATGCACCCACAGCCGAAGTAAATTCCGAAGTCCCGCCGTAAACGTTATCTAATCTATTAATAATGTCAGCATCAACATTAATCACATCTTGACCGTTCCAGTTAAGAATCACATTCCCGAAATTTTTTCGTGTTAATGTAACTCCCGCAGCAGCCACAACTTGATAACGAATAAAAAAGTTTCCAAATTGACCTTTAGGAAGAAAAAAAGATACCGAGCCGTTCGCAGCCGGTACACTATGTAATAGTTTCATTATTTAACCTTTTTTTGTTAATTATTAAAATTGTTTAAGCCGACTTTTTCGCTAATGCCGGTAGTACAACTTTATCGTACAAATATAAAGCTGTAATCGTTACTGCTATCATGATTGCATATTTCTGCATTTTAGCACCTTATTATTATTATTGAAAAAATTGTGTAAATCCAGTTTAGTAAAAATGTAGGTTAAAAGCAAGTAAAATGTGTAATAATAACCAATAGGTTAATATTGTACAACTTTATAATGTATATTTTCGGTTAAAGTATCCGGATAGTTATATTTTTGAAGTTGATCTAATCCGGTAAGCCCTAAACTTTCCATGTTTTTTAGATCGTTTACATCGGTTTGAATGAAACTATTAATAAAATCTGTTTGACTTCTAAAGGTTAAACTAAGTTCGCCGGTACGTCTTGCAATTCCAAGTATAGATATACTTTTATGCCGTCCGTATCTAACAATTCTTAAAAAATTAGACTGCTTTGCAAACGGCGAAATGTAAACTTCGGCTTCTTCCACTACAAGCAGTAAATTTGTTATTTCAAATACTGCTTTAAATAAAAATTCAATTTCAATGTCTGATTCGAACCGGCATATTAACATGAATTTTTCGTTTTCAAAAATATTGTTTTCCAGTACATAACCGATAAACTCGTCAAAACTTGTAAAGATTAACCCGTCATTATATTCGGACATTGAATCAATTATGATTACACGATCATAATCTTTAATTAATTGTTTTGCTAAAGTTGTTTTCCCCGATCCGGTCTTACCGTAAATGAGTCCTATAACACGTTTCATTCTTCAACAGATTTAAGTCGTGGAATTATAACCATTAAAGTAATTCCTACCAAAGCAGCTTCTTCTTGATATTCTCCGAGTAAAGCCGAATACTTAAAAGCAACTTTTGAGAACATCGTATCAAAATTTTTGCTTTCCTCACTCGTTAAAGGTTTCGGATTCGGCAGTCGTTCAACAATCATGCTTAAAAGAAACGAGCCCACTCCGGATATTGAATCTTGAAATTCCTGCTCACGTATCTTTTTACTTTTATAACCGCTTCGCTTTTCCTTTTTACTTTCTTCCTTTATTTCGGAATCAACTTTAATATTATTATATTCTTCTTTTATCGAATTAAGTTTTTCCTTTTGTTGCGGCGGTTCGTGTGTACCGGCGGCGTTTAAGCGTTCGGTTTCGTTGGTATTTATCCGCAGCGGCGGATTAACCGTTTCAGATTCAATGGTTTTCTTATTTTTTGCGCCTGGTGTTCTTCCCATTTTAATCCTCTATTCCAAAAAAATCATCAAACACATTCCCCTTTTTAGGCGGTTCTGTAGATTCCGGTTTCTTTTTTACAACACTTGTAAGTTTAATTTTCCCGTTTTCATCTTTGCTTAAAGTGTTAACTACTCCGCAATCACATGTTATAATTATTTCTTTATCGGTCTGTTTTAATTTTGACATTATTACTCCCTTTAGTTTAATTGTCTAATAGTTCATTAATATATTTTCTAACGGTAGGTCTAAAGAAAAAAGGTACTCTTGATAAATTTTCCTTGATTAAATTTGATACGATTTTTTTACATTCCTTATTTCTTTTTATTATTAACATTAAAAGTTCAAAATCAATTTCGATAAAATCCGGTGTTAATTGTTTAATTGCCGTTTGAACTTCAGAACATATAATAACTTTTTTTATTTTTTTTGACATTTTTGCTCCGGTTAAAATAATTCTAAAATATTGTCATCTTCCGAAAAGTCTATTTTTTCAATTTTATTGAGTTGATATAAACTTTCGCCGTCTAAAATATACGAATTATATTTTTTATTTACTACAAATTTATTAATATTAAAAAGCCTTTTTATTTGGTTTTCAGGCACTATTTCTCTTATTATTTTTTTAAAGCAGCAACGATATCCTGCAAATGCAAATTTATTTTTTTCAAAATATTTGTTACCTATAAATATATTTTGTTCAATTACGGCTTTCCCGTTTATTTTTATGTCTTTAATAATTTCTTTAACGTCCCTTCTAAAACCTCTGCTCCCGTTAATTTCTTTTCCGGTACTATCTATTATATAATAGACTCCGGATTGCAGCACCTGTGCGGATTTAATTTTTAATTCTTCCCATTCGCCTAATCCATTTCCTATTTTTACATTCAATTTTTTTTCAGTCAAAATGCCGTCCGTAGCAAGGAAAATAATACTGTAAGGATTATCTATACATGCACTCAATAATAATGACCTTGTAGAT
>BDSW01000162.1 GCA_002898175.1 bacterium BMS3Abin04 | reverse complement strand
CTGTAGAAAAGCTCGATGCATTACCGAAAGAATTTGCATTGTACCAAAATTACCCAAACCCATTTAATCCGTCTACAACATTAAGATATTCCATTCCTAAGGAATCTGTTGTTAAGCTTAAAATTTATAATTTGTTGGGGAAAGAGGTTGCATCGTTGGTTAATAATTCACAACCTGCCGGTGTTTATAAGTATTCTTTTGACGGATCGAATTTAAGCAGCGGAATTTATTTTATTTATTTGCAGGCAGGTGATTTTGTTCAAACAAGAAAAATGACATTACTTAAATAAATCCTTATAAAAACGGGGTTTGTTTGATATATACAAATCAACCACCCCGTAATTTTATATAACTCCTAATCTGATTTTATTTGATTTTTATAAAATATTATAATTTTTTTTATATCTCCTGTCACTAAAACCAGATAGTAAAAAACAATTACAAACCATTCAAAACGGAGAATTATCATGTTAATTAAAAAAACAATTTTTGTATTCCTCGGTCTGATTATTCTGTGTTCAACAACAAATGCACAATTTGATAATTTGTTAAAAAAAGCAAAGGAAAAAGTGAAAAGAAAAGTTGAACGTGAAATAGATAAAGGAATGAACAAAGGTATAGACGAAGCTGATAAAGCAGTAAAAGAAGGTGCCTCAGGTAAAAAAGAAAGTGGAGAACAAAAAGGAAACAATTCTTCTAGCAACAACAAGGAAATAACTAACAACAATACAAATTCAACCGGAGAGGTTGAAAACAAACAAGAGTTGACGGTTTGGTCGAAATATAATTTTGTTCCCGGCGATAAAATTATTTTTGAGGACAATTTGATAAGCGAAGAAAACGGTGAATTTCCTTCTCGATGGGACTTAACTGCTGGGAATGCTGAAAATGCCATGCTAGGAAATGATAATATAATTAACTTCAATAGAGACGGCACTATTATTAAACCCTTGATGGAAAAAGAAAGTTACCTCCCTGAAGTTTTTACCCTTGAATTCGATGCTTATTTTGATAAAGAGTCGCCTCTACGAACTCAAAGATATGAAGTGCGCTTTTTCGAAGGACGCGGTTATAATAGAACAATTAAAAATAGTAGAAAAAGAAAATATTCTATTGGAATTTATTGGAACAAGGTTCAAATGAATGTTTTTGGCGACGAGATTAAAAAATCATACCAAGAGAAAAAAGCATGGCATGGTGGATGGAAGCATGTTGCTATAGCTTTTAATAAACGATCTCTAAAGTTATTTGTTAATCAAAATAGACTTCTTAATATTCCAAAGCTCGGTTATATGCCACAAAAGTTTTCTATTGGAGCGGATTTCGACAAAAGATATATTAATGTTGCCGCAATTAAAAATATTCGTCTAGCAGAAGGCGGCAAAAAATTATACGATAGAATAATGGCTGACGGAAAATTTGTTACGAGAGGAATTCTGTTTGATGTAAATAAAGCTGATGTTAAGCCTGAATCGATGGGAGTGATAAATAAAATTGTAAAACTGATGAAAAAACATCCCGATTTGAAATTCCGGATTGAAGGACATACAGACAGCGACGGTGACGAAGTTTTCAATTTAGCCCTTTCCGGGAAAAGAGCAAAAGCAGTGATGGATTTATTGATAGACAATGGAATTGACGCTTCACGATTTGAATCGAAGGGGTACGGAGAAAACAAACCTGTAGACAACAATACCACTCCGGAAGGGAAAGCAAATAACAGGAGGGTTGAGTTTATAAAGATCTAATTGAAAATAGTTCACTATTAAATAGATTTTTTGATGTAACTATAAGTTCCTATTATATTAATTAAATTATAAGAATTTGTTTTTGGTTAAAAATAATTTAATGCAATTTAGTTGCTTAAAACTTAAAAGTTTTGTAAAACTTCAAAGAAATTATTTTTAATTATAAACAAGGAGGTAAAAATGGCATTAACAATGAAATATGGTCCTGTGCTGGACAAATGTAATCAATTCGGAATGAAAGGCGCACAAGTAAATGAAGAAGAGGGCGTTTTAAAACTGGCCGGCACAGTTCACGATCAATATCAAAAGAATAAAATTTGGGATAAAATTAAAGAAGTCGGCGGGGAAATGCCAACAGATATTCAAGCTGATATTAAAACAGAAACAACCGACTATTACCATGTTCATGAAGTTGTTAGCGGTGATACACTTGGTAAAATCGCAAAAGAATATTTTAAGGATGCTTCAAAGTATACAAAAATATTTGAAGCTAACAGAGACCAATTAAGTAATCCGGATTTAATAAAAGTGGGGCAAAAACTAAAGATTCCTTTTGTCGATTAAGAATATTATTTTTAGAATAGGTAAGTGTAATAGCTTACCTATTTTTTTAACAAAAATATAGGAAACATACGAAGCTTTCGCGGGGTACATTTTATTACTTGCCTTTTTTTATTATTATGAAACTAACAGATCTTTACACCATAGAAGAATACTCGAATTTTGTACAAAAGCATCCGGGTACGGTTTTATATTTTAGTACGCCTGAATGTAATGTTTGCAAAATACTAAAACCAAAGCTTATGGAAATTTTAGAAGAAGAATTTCCTGAGTTAAAGTTTGCTTATATAAATTGCAACGAAGCAAAAGAGTTAGCTGCTCAGAATCAAATTTTTGCTGTCCCGACAATCCTATTTTTATTTGATGGGAAAGAGACACTGAGAAAATCAAGAAATATCAACCTTCCAATTCTAAAAGAAGAATTAAACCGACCATACTCACTTTTTTATGATTGATTTTTTGTTTGCTGGTTCCCAAAATTCAATTCCAAATCATTACCTAATTTGATCCGTAAAAAATAATAATTAATCATGTTTATAATCCGGCTGTTGACGAATGTTTATCGGTGTCTTATTGAGCATTTAGAGTTTATTTCAATTTTTTGTAAATTATAATACTAATTAAAAAATACTAAACTTAATAACACAATACGATTAGATAAGTTTTATTGAAAATAATAATAGTAACAAAAATGAATTTAG
>BDSW01000161.1 GCA_002898175.1 bacterium BMS3Abin04 | reverse complement strand
CAACAAATGCCGTAGAAGCTGTTCACCGGCAATTTAGAAAAGTAACTAAAAACAGAGCTCTTTTCCCCTAATGACGATGCGCTTAAAAAAATGTTATTTTTAGCTTACAGAGATTTATCTAAAAAGTGGACTATGCCTATTAGGAATTGGGCTATTGTTCTTTCTAATTTTTCTATTTATTTTCAGGATAGATTTGATGATTTTTAATCTAATAAATTCCCATTTACACAAATTATTTTACAGTCTCTTACTATTTCTATTTACCGTTGCTATCTTATGGGCACTTTCATTCTTTTCATGCCTCCAAATTTCATATTTTGTAACATTAGTATCGGGGTGCTGATTCCACATTATTTTAACAGGAGTACCGACGGGATCACTATCGTTAAAGTGTAGATTTCTATAACTGTTGTTCGGTCTCCCTTTTAAGTAAGCGGTGTAAGTATTATGCTGGGTTGGATAGAATTTATGGTTGTATGCGACCGTACTTCCGTCACTCCAATGGTCAAACATATATTCTATACCGTTTACAACATGGTAAACATAGGACGCCGAAATTTCATTCTGTTCAACAACGTTAAATGTTGAGGTAGGTGAATTGTAACTTGTACCGTTTACTTCAATAGGGCCTCCGTTGCTGATGCCTTTACGGTAATTTTGGAATGTTATGTTAGTAATTTTTCTTAAGTCTGCTTCATAGATAACTCCTGCATCATCGGTTGAAACATTAAAACTAAATGATGAATTAGCACTCTTATATGTCCTCTATCCATTTTTTGTTTTATACCACTTGCTTTTATTTAGCGGTGCTTCGGTATCGTTCCAAATCCAGTTATAATTACCGTAACTTTGGGCAACAGCTTGCAAGTTTACAGTTTGCCCAACATTTGCGGTGAAGGGATATGGACTGTTTTTATTTTCAGCTGCCTTGTTAACACCAATTTTTATAGTTCCGTTTTCAAAATTATTTTTAGCCGTTATATGACTTGGTGCATCCCATTCTACTAATATTGAAGCAAATACTTGTCCTATATATGTCTCAGAACGCTTAACACCAAAATTAATGAACCCCTGAGATATCCTAGGTGTCACATAAGATGTAACATCATGCCAAGTACCGGAATACAAATCTACATCGAACAATTCGGAACCTAACGTTACTGCATAAAATTTATCTTCATCATTATTTGGATGTGCAATGTCAGAAGCTAATACAAATTTTGAGTTACCACTCCCACTTGTACGATAAACTTCTACTTTTGCATGAATATTATAAGCATCGCTTGGTAAAAAACTCAAGCTGAATTTGTAGAATGTTACAATTTCGTGATATTCTATATAAGGATTATCACCAGAAAATTCGATTGAACTAAATCCATAGTTATAACCACTACTTGAGTAAGTGGCCGAACCACCATAAGAGTATGTAGTTTGAACAATTTGGTTCGGTGATAACAGTGAAGAAGCTGAATATTGTTGCGCATAGGAAAAGTTTACAAGTATAAAAAATATTATTAATACATAACTAATTCTAACAAGATATTTCATTATTTTCCTCCAATGTTTAAGAAAATTGTTATAGGTTGCCAGCCTTTGGGTCTTTTCTAAAATGGTTGGGAGCGTTGCCGCGCTTCCAACCTATTAATTTATTAATTCAATAATTAGCATTTACCTCCTGTGTTTATTCAAGAATTCCTTTGTAAATTATGTTCAAACCTTGACTAAAATTATTAGCTAAAAAGAACACTTCATTTTTAAAAATAATACCGTCAGCGATATTATCTTTTTCACTAAAAGTATATAAATATTTAATATTGTTTCCATCATAGTGCGCTATCCCATTTTCCATTCGTAAGAAAATATCTTTTTCAGTTCTTCCAAATATCTGAATGCCGAAATTTTGATTGTTTATATCCAAAAATTTTCGAAAACCTCTATTTTCAGTATATTCATTTAAAGAATAGCCGATTACAAAAACCACTTCTGAATTAATATTTTGTAAAAAATTAGTATTATTTTTTAAATTAATAGCAGAATAAAGTTGTACAAGACTATTACCATTAAACTCAAATATTTTTGTTGTATCTTCAACATAGTTGCTTTCAACTATACCCCTAATAAAATAATTCTCACTTGTTTTTAATCCTCTTTTAATTCTCGTTAATGTAGCAGTTGTAAATGCAATATTAACTCTGGACCATTCTTTACCGTTATAGTGATAAATTATACCTTTTCGTACATTACTGCTATCTACAAAACCCACTGCATAAATATTATCAGGTCTATTGCCATAGATATCCATAAAGCCGCTATAAACAAATTCTTTTTGTTCAATCCATAGAGATTGTTTCCAGCTATGACCATCATAGTGCCAAATTCTTCCTTCTAAACCGCCTAGCCAAACATCATTTTGACCGAAGCCCCAGATTGATATTGGTGAAATCATACGCGAAATCCCGTCGTTACTCCATTTTTTACCATCAAAATGGTATATGGTTTTATCTAAATCACCGCCGGGTCCAATTGCCCAAACATCGTTCGGACTGCTTCCCCAAATTCTTTCTAAATATGTAAAAGGAATAAATAATGTATCCACCGTCCACGTATAATCTCTTCTCCCCGGTTTAATATCAGGGGTTACCGGGTTATCTTTACAAGAGTAAAAAACGGTAATTACCGCCACCATAGCTAATATTATAATAATATATTTAGGTTTCATGTTAAGAGCCTTTTAATTAAATAAGTTTTGTTAAATATTAAGTTTTTAGTAAAGACAAAATAATTTACCTTAGAGGTCAAAAAAGAATATGGATTTATTAGTGTCTCTTTTGGAATGAAAGGGAAAAAGGTATTACTAAAGCAACTGTGTATAAAAAACAACATTAAAGTTACCCGCAAAAAAAGATTTACAAAAATAGCAATCCACAAACACTTATTACAATTACATTTCTCCCTTCAAAAAAAGTAACCGTAATAAAGTAATAACAAATTAAATAATTTGTTTCTTATATACACAAATTTATTTAATTACTATTCTAAACTTATTAAAAAAAAAAATGCAAATGCAAGAGAAAAATATTCGTACTTTAAAAATGAGGTGCTTTTTACGAATGTAAAGTTTATACGTAAACCAAGTTCCTCAAAGGAACTTGGTTTATTGAGAATGGTTTTACTTCAATAGTATCATTTTCTTTTGCTGAGTAAAACTACCGGCTTGGATTCTATAAATATACAAACCGCTTGCAAGATTTGTCCCGCTAAAATTAATCTCATGATTTCCCGCCGATTGTTGTTCATTAACCAACGTCTGAATTAAATTTCCCAATACATCATATATTTTTAGCGTTACTTTTACAGAATTAACTAAAGAATAGCTAATATTTGTAGTAGGGTTAAACGGGTTAGGGTAGTTTTGATTTAGCATAAAAACCAATGGTAGTTCTTCATTGCTAT
>BDSW01000160.1 GCA_002898175.1 bacterium BMS3Abin04 | reverse complement strand
TAGCTGGCGTATTTATTGCCACGGAACGTCCGTGGCAACTGATACCAATACAATAATTTTATATAAAATTAATGAGGGTAAACTGGTTTACGAAAGGAAATAAATAGAATGCTGATTTAATAAGATTGATTTATGATTTTTACTCCTCGGTTTACCCAGTTGTTACGGTCGAAGTATAACCGCATTCAAATTATGAAGGTTATGCTGAAGGAAGAATCGGAGAACGAGTTAGAAACTCAGTGAACCATTCCCATATACATTCCGCCGAAATACGGTATAAGCCAAATTAACCAAACTGTTAAACTATATTTATGAAAACTTTTTCGTGCCGAATCTGTTCCTTTTTTAACAACACGAGTTGCCCAAATTGCATGTATTAACATTAACCATAAAGCAATTTGTCCGGTTAAAGTGTGAGGTTCAAGAATGTTGAAAGGTCCGGTTGCAATTTTATGCATCGCAAATGTACCCGAAATATCGAACATAAAACCAATCCAGAAGAACACAACATGCGTTGGTTTTAAGTACCGGGCAATTCGCTCCGACCAAACTCCAAGCGAGTAGAAAACCAATGCTAGTGTTATTAGAACGGTTGAAACAACAACCAAAGTTGACATAATACCCTTTTTGAATTAGTGAAAATACTAAAAAATCACGTTTACAATCCGGCTTTTGACGGATATTATCTGCATTCTATTACTTTATTTTACTTCAACATCCGTAAACCAAACTCTAAAACTTTCATCTTTTCCGGGTCTGCTAAGCGATAAGTACAACGGACCAACTTTTTTGTAATCTTCCCACTTTGTTAATCTCGTTGGAGTAGGAGAATTATTCCTTCTGTAAATCCATTGGATTATTTTATAATTTTTGTCGATGTAAAGCTCATATTTGTCGTTCGGAGTATAACCGTTACCCCCGGTATATTCTACAATTACTCTTCTTGTCTTTCCTTCGCCAATTGGTAATTTGAAAAGCCCTTTGTCTAAACTTACATTTACATTTTTGTCGAGAACAAGATGCAGCGGAAAGAGCAGCCAATATTGATCGTTAATAAATTTGGCATCTATACTTTTAAGCTCTTCGGTAGGATTTTCAGATAGCTGTTTTCGTAAATATGTAAACGGCTTGCTGCCGCTATACGAAAGAAACATTACCAAATTTGTTTTAGGTTCCCAATACCAGCTTCTGTACACTTGCTTGTCGCCTTTTTGCACATTGAACGTAAATTTAATTGAGTTGATTTTTCCGAAAGAAGAAGCTCCGTAAACATCTGCGATTTTTTCAGCTATTGTTAATTCTTTTTGTACAACCGGTTTTTTAGTTTGAGATTGTTTGTTACAACCGGAAAGAAATAATACAGTAAAAAGCACAAACAATAGTAAGTCTTTTATTTGCCTCATTTTAGATCCTTTCGTTAGTCTTTTTAGAATTAAAATAAATTTACAAAAATTCGCTAACGATTAACAATATGAAAAGAGTTTTTTCTGAATCCACTGCTTCGAGTATTGTAGCTCTAATAAAATATTTCCGAAAAAAGAAATGGTTCTTTAAACCAAGCAAAAACTATTTTCTTTTTTCAACTACTTCGGCAGTCACAGTCGCACCGTGACCGGAGCCAATGTTACGGAAGTGTATGGCAACCCGGAAAAGAAATAGATATATTAAACAAAGCAAAACTATTTTCTTTATTTATTAAGTCCGATTTTTTATTTTGCATGTCACTAACAAGGTCATCACTGAGATAAAAACAAAAAGGAGTTGTTATGAAAAAGCATTTTTTGCCGGCAGTCGCAATTTTTATATTATTTTTTCTCAACTCATGTGCAACAATGAGCGATGTTCTTTCAAGCAAAGATGATGGAACGGCACAAGTATATCCTGTTAACATTGATAAAGCTTGGGATATAGCCACAACGGTTTTAAGGTGGGAGGGCGCTGAATCTATCGAGCACCACAAGGATAAAGGTTATATGCTGACGCAAACAAGCCAAAACCTTGTATCCGCCGGAGCTTTAATAGGAGTTTGGGTTGATAAAGCAGATGATTCTCATTCAAAAGTTACTGTTGTTACAAAACGAAAAATGGCGACGAACATAGCAACAGGATTAACGGAATCCACCTTTCATTCAAAATTTGCTCAAGGCGTTGATATTGTTAAATCCGGAAAAAGTCTTCCTATTGAAGCCCCGTCATATGATTAAAAATGAATTTTGAAAAATATATTTCTATTAATTCTGCAGTACTCGAGAAAATAAAATTACCCGGAGTAAAAACAACAGTGAAGATTTTTATCAAACGGGAAGATAAATTTCATCCGGCTATTTCAGGCAATAAATGGCGGAAGCTTAAATACAACCTTATCGAGGCAAAAAAACGGAACAAAAACACTCTACTTACATTTGGCGGAGCGTATTCAAATCATATTTACGCAACAGCATCTGCGGGTAAACTGTTTAACTTCAAAACTATCGGCTTGATCCGCGGAGAAGAACATTTACCGCTGAACTCAACTTTAACATTTGCGAAAATTAACGGAATGGAATTTCATTACGTAAGCAGAACCGATTATCGCTGTCGATATGATTCCGACTTTATTGAAAATATATATAAAAAGTTCGGTGATGTTTATTTAATTCCCGAAGGCGGAACAAATTTACTTGCACTAAAAGGAGCCGCGGAAATTATTAATGATATTAATATCGATTTTGATTATGTCTGTTCTGCGTGTGGAACCGGCGGAACTTTAGCGGGAATTATATTGGGACTAAACGGAAAAAAAGAAGCGCTCGGTTTCCCGGTTCTTAAAGGCGCTTCATTCTTAAATAGGGATATCGGAAATTTAATTACTGCCTATAGCAGTAAATCATTTGATAATTGGCAACTATCTTTAAATTATCATTTCTGAGGTTACGCATAAATAAATCGCAGACTAATTGATTTCATTTCCGAATTTGAAAAGTTGAACGAAATAAA
>BDSW01000159.1 GCA_002898175.1 bacterium BMS3Abin04 | reverse complement strand
TGTTTCCATCCTAAATTGTGTAATCTTGTTACATCTAGTAATTTTCTGGGAGTTCCGTCGGGTTTGGTATTATCATATTTAATTTCTCCGTTAAAACCAACGACTTTTTTAATTATATCAACCAATTCGGAAATTGATAAATCCTCTCCCGTACAGATATTTATATGTGAAATTCCGTTTTCATACAAATCTGCCGCATCAACCTTTTCCATTAAATAATAAACAGCATCCGCCAAATCTTCCACGTATAAAAATTCGCGCTTCGGTTTTCCCGTACCCCATACTTCGACTTCGCTCAGTATGTTGGGATTTTCTTCCATTTTAATTTTTGCTTCGTGTATTTTGCGTAATAATGCCGGTAATACATGTGAAGTTTTTAAATCAAAATTATCATTTGGTCCATATAGGTTCGTCGGCATAACAGAGAAAAAATTTGATTCATATTGTTTAAAATAATTTTCGCACAGTTTTATTCCTGCAATTTTTGCAATAGCATAAGGTTCGTTTGTATACTCTAAATAACCGGATAACAAATATTCTTCTTTTAACGGTTGTGGAGCCAATTTAGGATAAATGCAAGAGCTGCCGAGAAACAACAATTTTTCAACATTATTTTTGTATGCCGAGTGAACTACATTTGCTTCAATCATTAAATTATCATAAATGAACTCAGCTCTGTATGTATTATTAGCTAATATCCCGCCTACTTTTGCCGCAGCAATTATTACGTATTCCGGTTTTACTTCATTAAAAAATTCAACAACCTGATTCTGATTTTTCAAGTCTAATTCGGAAGAAGATTTAGTGATGATGTTTTCATAACCTTCTTGCCGGTATTTTCTAAGAACAGCAGAACCGACCATTCCATTATGTCCGGCAATATAAATTTTAGAATTTTTTTTAGTCATAATTTAATATGATTTAGTTAGATTAATTTTATATAGTTAAAAAAGAATTACTTACAGATTCGCTATGTTAGGTATATATAATAATATACAAAATGGTTTTGGGTTATTCTTAATCTGAAATAACTACAAAAGCAAATAAAAAAAAGATTACGGTTGTGATTAAGAATTTAAAGTTCCCGATAACCATTTTGGGAAATGTATACTCAATAGGAGAAATTTAAGTCTGCAAATTTAAGGAAATCATCAATAGAAAATTCGAGTCCACCGAAATCAAATTCTCTTAATACACTAATTATTTAATTATCATTGCAGAATTATAAAATGCTCGATTCTTGTTAAAAAACATATACAACTAATTTCATATTGGAACTCAAGGGAGAAGAGCTAGACCACTTTCAATGCCTTTTTAAATTAACTAATAATTATAACTCTTTTGGGTTCAGCATATAAGACACAACTTCGGACAGTTATTCCGTACTTTTTTTTCCTGCAGGTCTTTCCAATTATAATGCATAACCCTCGATCCAGCATCTTAGATTCTGTCCGGTAGTTGCCGGGTTTATCAGGATGACAGTTTTTTTGAAAAAAAACTATTTGCTGATTATAATTCACTCCCTTTATTGCTTACTTTATCTGAAAATATTTTCTGCAAATCGTTGAACGATTTTAAGTTTGCTGCACCGTCGATTGCTTTGATAGCTACATCCTGTACTTTTTGATATGCTTTGTCTAACTTAGCCGATAGTTCTTCTATCTGCTTCTCTTGTTCTTTTACTGATTTTTCAAGGTTTAGAATTTTTGTTTGGAAAACGTTTTCTTTCCCTTCGTATTCTTTAATTAATAATTCTTCCCTGTTCTTATTTTCAAATTCTACTTTCTCAATTGTTTCTTTGACGGCATTATCAACCGCAAGCTTAATTTCTTTGTCAAATTTTTCAAATTTTGTTTTTAAATCTGCAAATTCTTTCTCTTTTTCAGCAATTTCTTTTTCTCTTTGAGTCAATTCTATCTCTTTTTCATTTAATTTGTTCATCCCTTCCGCTTCGCGGACTTTGAGTTCATCCTCAAGTTTGTTTTTTGCCAATAACTTTTCTCTATTAAAAATGTATTCGTATTCTTCCTTTTCGCGTTTGAGTTTTTTCTGCTCTTCTTCTTTCAATTCCGTAACAGTTTTCTCGTGTTCGGCTTTTTCTTTTTCCCATGCCTTTTTTAGTAATTCAATCTCTTCAAAGAGATTCTTTTTCTTATCCGACATTTCTTTCTCGAAGTCTTCCTTTTTGATATTTTGAGTTTCAATTAAGGCGGCAAGAGTATATGCCGATTTTTCAATCTCAAAAATTTCTTTTAATTCTAATTCCTTAACCGAAATTGCAGCTTGTATTTCTTCGTATTGGTTAATCTCCTTCCTTAATTTTGACTTCAAATCATTAAGTAGTTTTGCAGTCTCGTTATTTAAGGCAGAAATATTATTATCAATCTTTTCCGTAGAAAATTCTTTTACTTTCGCAACTGCTTCTTTTTTTTGTTTTTCCTCAACTATTTTTTGAGGATTCAACTGTGCTTTTTCTTTTTCCAACAGTTGCTTCACAACCTCACCGTACGAATCAAGAAGTTCCTTTTTTGTGTTGGTCATCGATAGTTTTTTTGGTTTAAATTCTTTTTCTTCCATTTTTTCTCCTTAAATATTTTCTTTAACTTTGTATTATCAGTATCAGATCAGATGAATATGAGGAAATCAGAAATTACAGTAAATTAAATTTAACATTTTTCAGGCATAGCCGAAAGAACATAACCACCTTCGAAGAAGGTGGATTTCTAGGTTACATTAAATTTTCATTAATTTCCTTAAGTTAAATAATATCTTTTACTTCATTAGCAAAGGTTTTAAAATCTGCCAAATGATTTAATAAATCGTACAATTTTCCCATATTTATTTCAACATATTCATGAATATGAATGTTTCTTAAACCAACCATTCCATATAGTTTATTAGCAATTGTAGTATTCAAATATTTTTCTTGTTTTAAAATTTCAATGCATTCGCCATAAGTTTTAGGATTGCCCAAATTATATTTAGTTACCAAATGACAACTAATATCTATGACAATTTGAATCGACTCAAATAATCCATATCTTAAAATCCATTGCTTTTGGAGATCGGATTTTATTTCATCAATTGAGTATTTTTTTGAAATTTTCCCAGTTCAACTACATTTATTTCAAGTTGATTCAGTCTTTCAAGCATAATTCCTTTTTCCAAATTTTGCAGATGAAATACGTTTATGAAACGTTGAATGTACTGATTTTCTTAATTTTTCCGTATCAAAGTATTCTAAAAATATATTTCTTTTGAACTTAATAAACTCGTTTTTATCTTTTGCAAAAAGAAGTTTATAATCAATAATGACATTATAAGCGAAAAGAGGTGATTTTTTATAAAGATCCTTCAATTCAATTAAATCAATTTTACGATTAGAAATTTTTTCCATATCT
>BDSW01000158.1 GCA_002898175.1 bacterium BMS3Abin04 | reverse complement strand
TTGCTACTTTTTAATATAATTTCAGCCATTTCTTTCAATTCAGGATCGTCAAGTTCCTCATAGAGTATACCGGCATATCCAAGTATAACCGTAACCGGTGTTCTTAATTCATGACTCATATTATCTAAAAACACAGACTTTAAGTCCGATAAGCTACTTGTCTGCACTTCATTATTAGTTTTTTTTAATTCGTCAAGACCCAAATCCAAACCCTAATTAACTCTTCTAAAAGAAAACTTCTAAAATAGTTGAGAAATTTTCACTATATACATAATGGTAAAAATTTAAATAAAAAAACATACAATAAAAAACGGTTACTCAATTATTTATTCCTATAAAAATAGACAATAAAAAAATATAATTTAATTTATTAAATTAATTTCATATGCTATAAATAATATATTGAAAAAAACAAATAATTATGTAATTTTCTTATAAAATAAATATTCCCTTCTATTCTCGATTTTTTTTTATTTTTGTTTATATTTTAATAGCATCTAAAACATAAAATCAAGGAGCTGAAATGAGATTTTTAATATCTCTCTTTATTACTCTCTCGCTTTTCGGATGTGCGTCTGTAACATTGGAACCGGCAGATTTTGCATGGCCAGTAGAATCAGTATTAAATGTTGATAAAACCGGGATGGTTCAAGATAATCGATTCTCTTTTTCTGTAAACGTAAAACCATTATTTTTTGCCGAGCAACAAGATTCGACTGATCTGAATATGAATACTGTTAGAATTATTAGGGGAGTTAAAGGTTATTATTATATGATTGCTTCCGGATTCAAAAACATTTATTCGTTTAACGTTAGTGACGGGACTATGGTTTTATATAACAAAATTTTTATCTCTGAAATCGGAGTAGAACTACCGGCATTCAATCAAAGATCACCTAATATCGAACTTTTAGACGGCGAAAGACATCTATTTTATTTTAATGCAGAGGGTAAACAAGGAGAAAAATAGTGAGCAAAATAAAATTTCATTTTATTTGTTTGTTGTTATTAATATCAACCGGAGTTTCCGTTATTTACGGTCAGTCTGATTATAAAATAACCCAAAATTTTAAATCGAAACAAAAATCATTCGAAGTTGCTATTGAGTATGCCAAGAATTTAAAAGAATTAAATAACATAAAAGTTGAGATAGAGCATTTTAGAGAAGAATTTTTACCGAGTAAAAAGTTACTCGATAAAGCATTATACCCCGAAAATTTCAATTCTTCTTTTGAAGTACTTGAAAATAAATTGAATACAACCGGAGCTAAACTGGCTAAAATTAAAACATTAGAAAAAAATGTTACTTCATTAAAAACAAACGTCAGCTATTTAGAAAAAGAGTTGGATAGTTTATCAAGTGAAATTGCAATCCTTAAAAAAGAAAATAGACATTTATTATCCAAAATTTTACATCTTAATAGACTCCCATCTAAGAATGCTAAAACAATTGATTCACTTTCTACTTTAGTAGCCAAGCTAAGAATAGGAATAACAGCACGAGATTCTTTAATCATGGAAGTCATGGATAATATTTTCTTAGCCGAGTATAGAGTTAAATCAATGAATGATGTCGAGAAAAAAGAGATTTTGACAAAAATTAAAAATACAAATCTAATTGAAAACATGGATAACCTTTTAATAGATAATATTGATCTGCTAAGTGCAGGTGTTTTCCAACCGGAGGATTTAGAATCTATAAAAGATGAACAAAGTAGATTCAAACTTCGTTGGGAATATTTTGGTCCGCGGTTAGCTACAATTTATACAAATGACGGGACCGAATCTTCACAGATTTCAACTGTTGACAGCCTTATTAATAAATGGGCTAATTCCATAGATAGTACTTTCTGGAGATCAATTAACAATATTTTTAAAGGTTATAATATAGACCTTGGAAAATTTTCTGATGGAACTTCTTTTCAGAAAAATGCAATAAGTTACATCGATGAACATATAAATGACAATTCTCAAATTAAACCAATTCAAAATCACCAAGATTTTGTCTATTTTCAAACAGCATGGACAGAAGAATTTTCGAACAAGTGGGCTCCGATATTAATAAAAGATAAACTCTACAGCCAAAACCAAAAAACTGTTATTGAAGAAAAACTAAGTTTGTGGAAAAGCAAAGCCGGAGAGACTACTTCAAAAATGGTTTATATTCTAATTGTATTCATAATAATAATTGCATTGGTAGCATTCTTTATAATTTATAGAAAGAAAAAGACAAATAAGGTAGAAATTACAACATCGAAACCGCCTAAAAACGATCAAGAAGAAAATAAAAATGATAGTTGATAATTAATAAAAAGAGGCTGTTTCCAAATTGAACAGCCTCCAAACTTATTAGGACAAGAAGAGCAGATATATAATACTTATAAACAAAAAGTTGTCATTTGCAATTTTTAGAACTCTGGATAGTATCTAAAAACTTTGATTCTGATATAAGATGCAATAGTTTACATCTAATTCGATATAAAAATAATAAACCAAACGATCTATTACTTATTTTACACAAACTTTTCTATTTTTATCTAACCGGCTGATATACAATTTTTCTAATCGTGTCAAATTGGAGATAGGGATACTCTTCACGTAGCGTATCGATGGCATCTCCGGCACTCAATTTTGTCAGGCGAAGATTTCTGAACTTTTTCCGTATTAAATAATCTCTAACAGAACGCTCATGAATTAATCCTCTTGAGGTCAAAATTTCAAAAATTTCATCACTTATCAGTTCAGGAATAGGATTTAAAACTTGTTGATCACCAATAACCTCAGACATATCAGCCTCCAATGTGCATTTACTAATAATTGATTTTAGTTTTTATTAAATCTTTTTAATTTAGAATTGAAAAATAAAATACTTAGAAATCTCAAGTAATAAATAACCATATTAGTAGCTTATTACAACAGCATGAACATGCGGTTTTTTTAAGTAACTTGATTAGATTGGTCATGTTTTCTACATGAATATGCAGTTTGGGTCAAATAAGCCCTTTTCTTATGGCTTTGGCTACTGCTTCAGATTGGGAATGAACATGAAGTTTTCTGTAGATATTTCTAATATGATGCCGAACCGTATCAACACTAATAAATAATCCGTCTGCTATATCTTGGTAATTATTCCCGGTAGAAAGTAAATTCAGGACTTCTAATTCTCTGTCGGATAAACCAAATTTGTCATTCCCAAAAGCAAAATTTTTATTCTGTTGAAAAACTCCGATAACCTTTCTTGCAATCTGAGAACTCATTGGCGAGCCGCCATTATAAACTTCCTTTATTGCTTCTAATAATCTACTTGGCGGAGTTTTTTTTACCAGATAACCACAAGCACCTGCACATAAAGCTTCGAAAACCATATTGCTATCTTCATAAATAGTAAGCATAAGAATATCTATGT
>BDSW01000157.1 GCA_002898175.1 bacterium BMS3Abin04 | reverse complement strand
ATCCCAGTTTGAAAAATCACCACCTAAATTTGTATTATTTTCCTCAATTCCATTTATATATATTTTTGTTGTTCCGTCTTTCCTATGAACATAAACTACGTAAGTTGGATTTAATTGTGTAATAGCATTACTACTGTTTAACGCAGGAATACCGTTAATTGTAGTAGACGTTGTTCTTAACCGTGCTTGGAAATTAGTATCATCTTGTGCAAGAGTAAAATTTCTTGCATTTCCATTTTTAGAACAAGTAATTATTCTAGCCGGACCAGGCTGATTTAGCCGGGAAGGCAGTATCAATGTTTCTATGGTTATTTCATTTGAACTTGTACATGCATTAAAAATTTTAGAAGCGGTTGAAGTTGATGAAATCGAAGAGCCGGATTTTATTTTTAATCCGAATGGAACCCATTCAACTTTATCGGTAAGATTAATTTTTAAATTTAACGGAGATCCAACATTCGAACTATCATTTATCGCAGTACCGGTACCCTCATTAAAATAATATAGAACTTGACTCCCGTATGTAACTCTTTGATCTAAACCGGTTATAACTAGAGTTGCTTCATCGGAAAAAACGGAGGCTCCTAAATTATAAACTTCACATTTATAAACCGACCCATTATCACTTAAAGAAACGTTTGGTATTTCGTAAGTAGAGCTTGTTGCACTGTTTATTATAACATTATCCTTAAACCATTGATAACGGATCCCTTGTGTATCTGCAACAGTTACGGAAAAGGTTACATTATCACCTTCAATTGCTCCTTGAGCAACCGGTTGCTGTATTATTGAAGGGGGTGTTCCCAATACTGCTTTTAATGCATCGAACCAAACATCTGACATTTTCGAATAACCTTTATCATTTGGATGATACAAGTCATTCATATCCCCGGGAATACCATCTCCAATTGTTCCCATAGAATCAATTGTATAATCAAACCCCGTTATTGTTTCCATATTAACAAATTTTATATCGTCAGGATAATGGGGATTACCCGGGTTATTTACTCTATCCATCGCCATCGTTTCTACACTGTCGTTAAATACAGTTACAAAATTTTCATTTGGGGAACGGTTTATTATTCTTGCTAATATAACAGTAATATGTGTTCCGGTAGAATCTTCATATCTGTCTATTTCGTTTAATATATCTTGAACATCCCACGGACTTGTACCATCGGGTTCATTATTTCCGTTTGTTCCAATGTGCAATAAAACAATGTCGGTAGGATAAGTATCTAAATAGGGGCCTGACGTAATTTGCTCATCAACAAACCCTGGTTGAAATCTTCTTCCTGTTCGAAGCAAAGTATATAATTCACTATCTTTTATGCCAGGGAAACCTGCATTTGCATCATAGCCGGTTGATAAAAAATTACTGCCTGCATGTTCGCTTCCTACAAATTCAAACATATAGCCGGCATTTGTTAATAAATTATAAAGCGGCCATCTATAACCAATTTTATCTTCAACAACACGAGGATCATTTATTCTATTATCAAAAGTAATGGAATTTCCTAAAGGCATAATTCTAATTTTTTTATAACCTTGGGCAGAATTAACTTTATACAAAGGCATTGCTGATGATGTAATAAAACTAAATTGATCGGATTCATCAAATATATCTTTGTTGTTGGATGAAACAATTCTAATTTTGAGCGTTGAAGTAATTGTGTTGGGAACCTTCCAACTATAACTTCCTATTTGTGCATCGATATTGCCTGCCAACTTTATCCATTCAGGTTGCGATGATGTTGAATAATAGATATCAACACGATCCTCTTCCGGACTGTTCCAAGAGATACTATACCGAAAACCTTCTTGAAGTTTTTCTCCTCCATTTGGTGAAATAACCCTAAAACTTAAGTTTTGTGCATTAAAATCGTTTATAACAAAAAACAAAATAAAACTAAAAAATAAAATTGAGTATTTTTTCATCATCCACACATTTTTGTCAGTTTTTTTAACTAAAAATAACTGAAAAACTTTAAAAATAATATGATAAAGATCATACTACTTTAAAAGTATGATAACAACCAAATCTTCTTTAGCACCGGAAAATAAAAAAATAATTAGAAGATACGGTTAATAAAATTTATTTAAGAACTCAGTTAAGCTAGCTATAGCAGGACTTATTAAATTCAAAAACATTTATCCTCGGCAAAACCATAATTACTATTTAGAAATAATGCAAAAATAAATTAGTCTCTGGTTTTCAACACCTTGGCTGGGATACCGGCACAAATACTATATTCGGGCAGTGATTTTGTAGCTACCGCTCCGGCAGCTAAAACTGATCCTCTCCCAATTTTAACGCCATCTAAAATCATGCAGTGAGCGCCAATCCATACATCCTCCTCGGTTTCAACTCCACCTTTTCCGTTAAAATCATATTGCTGATTTATGGGAATATCTTTTCTATCTAATTTATAATTTCCACCGCCCACAAAATAGGTATATGCAGCCACCAAAGTATCTTTGCCAAGCTTAACATTATTAGAAGAAAAAATATAACAATTAAATCCCAAATTCGCTCTTTCACCTAATTCAATATTTCCGCCTTTACAAGAAAGTATTGAATTACGCCCGATAAAAACATCATCTTTTAGAGTTATACCATCATTATCTACACCTTTTGCATCAATCAAAACATTATCATCTATTATAACATTGTTGCCCATCTTTATTTTATGAGGATGTCTTAAAATCACACCCGAACCAAATACGACACCGCTACCGCATTCCCCAAGCAAAGACGGGTAAAGTTTTGTCCGTAAAAAGACACCCAATGCTCCGGGCACCCAACTGGAAAATAGTGTTATTAATTCATACTTTAACAAATCCGAAAATTTAGTACTCCCAATTACTAACTCTTGATAACGATTGAGTTTTGATTTTTTCTGACCGGCAACAGTATCTTGAATTTTAAAATCTTTGTTTTTCATATCAATTTTGAGTTTAATGAGTATTATTTATTTTCTAAGAACGTAAGTAATTCCTCCGATTATACCTAGCAATAGAAGCATTGCAAACTCAGTC
>BDSW01000156.1 GCA_002898175.1 bacterium BMS3Abin04 | reverse complement strand
ATAATTTTGCATTTTAGTTCAAGAGGCGGGGAAGTTAATAAACCCAATATTGTTTCACCCGGCGCTTGTACCTCTACGGTTCCTAATTTCAGTAAGCACGATAGGTTCTGGGGAACCAGTATGGCATCACCATATTCTGTTGGCGTAATGTCGCTTTTACTAAGCGCTGCAAGAGTAGAATATCCCGATGTTAAAATTCCTTCACGTTTACTTTATAAAGCTATTGAAGAAGGCGCTGTGAAGATGAAGGGATATGATTATGTCGATCAAGGTTCCGGTTATATCAATGTAATGAATGCATGGAAAGTATTGAAAAAATATATTAAATCAAATCAAGTTGCTAAATTTGAAACTTATACTGTTTCATCTTTCGCACCGAACATGCCTAATAATACTGCACAGAGCTTATATATTAGAAACGGTTCATTTATTACAAAAAATCAAGTTTACAATTATACGGTTAAACGGAACAATACAATTAACAAGTATAGGTTTTTTAGAACTTACAGATTAAAAAGCGATAGTGATTGGCTGCTTCCTTTAAAAAGAAAGACGTATATAAGAAACGATCAAGAAATAAGAGTCGGTGTTAAAATCGATAAATCCAAACTAACAAAACCCGGATTGTACAACGGAATGATTTATGCTTACCGTGCCGATAGATCTAAATTTCCTGAATTTGATATGATGGCGACAGTAGTTATTCCTTATGAATTTAATGAAGCGAATAAATACACTCAAAGTTGGGATAATATTCAATTAAAACCCGGTGAACTAAGAAGATATTTTATACAAGTACCGGCAGGCGCAACATCAATGAAGATAAAAATGTCTTCGGATCCTAAAGCATATACATATTCATGGTATTTTCTGCATGAACCCGACGGCAGACAGAAAGATGTAGCCATTCTAAATTCCGATAATAATGATAAAGATGTTGTAAAATACTATTCGGACTTAATTCCCGGCGTTTATGAGCTTGATGTTCTTGGATTTTTTAGAGCTAGCGGACTTTCAACTTGTAACTTGAGTGTTGAGTTCAGCGGGGTAAATATGATCGATGATAATGTTCTAAGCAGCGATCACAACTCAATTAAATTTGTAAATGAATTTAATGAAATGAAAAGGTTTTCCGTCTCAGGTAAAATTCTTGGATACCAGAAAGATTATACAATTCGTTTGAATAAGAAAGATTATTACAAAATTCCTTTTATCGTGAAAGAAAATGAAGCTGCCAAAACTTTTAAAGTCTCTATTAGTAAAGAAGACTTTAATAAAACCACCGATTTTGCAATGATGATTTATGATTCTACCGGTAAATCGGTTGCTTTAGACGGGTTGACTTATGATTCACAAACAATTTCATTAAGAAATTCTTTTGGTCCCGATTCGGCAAAGTTTAGTTTAGTTTTAAGACCCGCATTTGCTTATGCCGCAGGTCAAATGACTATTCATGTTAAAGAAATAACTTCACTGAAGAATAAAGAAACGTTTAGAGTTATGCATAATAATTCGTCAAGAGTTACATTTTATCCATCGGTAACGGAGGAATTAAATTGTACTTATAAACCTTTGAAGAATTTACCTAAGGATGTAAAACCTTACGGGAAAATTTATTTCAATAATACATCAAATGACAAAACGGAATTAGAGATACCGGTATTTTTCAAATTTTAATCGGAGAATCAAATGAGTGATGCTGATATTAAAACAAAAGTCGGTTTACCGGCAAATGCTTATTCTGAGCTAAAACCGGGGGAGAAATATGTTCCTATATTGCTTCCGGGAAAAACTTATCCCGAAGTTAATTTTTGGTCCGTTTCTTGGGGTTTACTAATGGCGGTTCTTTTCTCTGCTGCTGCTGCATATTTGGGATTGAAAATTGGGCAGGTTTTTGAAGCTGCAATTCCTATTGCTATTTTGGCTGTCGGTTTATCAACTGCAACCAAGAGAAAAGGCGCACTTGGCGAGAATGTAATTATTCAATCTATCGGCGCTGCATCCGGAGCAATAGTAGCGGGCGCTATTTTCACATTACCGGCTTTATATATACTAAATCTCGAAGTAACGTTTGTACAAATATTTTTAGCTTCAATGTTCGGCGGATTTTTAGGGATACTTTTCCTTATTCCTTTTCGAAAATATTTTGTTTCGGAAATGCACGGTAAATTTCCGTTCCCCGAAGCTACAGCAACTACCGAAGTTCTAATAGCCGGTGAAAAAGGAGGCGGACAAGCTATAGTATTAGTTGTTAGCGGTATAATCGGAGGCTTATACGATTTTATAGTTGCATCTTTCGGTTGGTGGAGCGAAGTATTTTCTACCCGTGTAGTTGAAGTTGGTCAAACTTTAGCAGATAAATTTAAGTTGATTTTCAAAATGAATATCGGCGCTGCCGTAATGGGGCTGGGTTATATTGTCGGCTTAAAATATGCGGCAATAATTGCTGCGGGATCATTTGTTGCATGGTATGTAATTATACCGGTATTTGCATATTTGGGAAGCGCAATGACGATCCCTGTCGGGGCTAATATTCATATGCTTGTTAAAAATATGACCCCGGAACAAATATTTAGTAATTACGTCAGGCATATTGGTATCGGCGGTATTGCTATGGCGGGGTTAATTGGAATAATAAAATCTTCCGGTGTGATTAAAACTGCCTTTAGCCTGGGGTTTAAGGAATTGTTAGGCGGTAAGCTTGGCGGCGAAGAATCAACAGCCAGAACCCAGCGTGATATTTCAATGAAAATAATTACTGTGGGAATAACTTTTACGGCAATAATAATTTTTATTTTCTTCATGTTCGGTGTTGTTCATAATTTGCTGCAGGCAATAGTCGGTTTATTAATTGTTTTGATAATTGCGTTCCTGTTTACAACTGTTGCGGCTAACGCAATTGCAATTGTGGGTACAAATCCTGTTTCCGGTATGACCTTAATGACGTTGATATTATCTTCTGTTATTCTAGTTGCCGTTGGATTAACAGGCCCGGCAGGCATGACATCCGCTTTAATTATTGGAGGTGTAGTCTGCACTGCTCTTTCGGTTGCCGGGGCTTTTATAACCGATCTTAAAATCGGTTATTGGATTGGGTCATCTCCTTACAAACAGGAAACTTGGAAATTTTTAGGTACGATAGTTTCTGCTGCTACTGTAGGCTGGGTTATATTATTGTTAAACAATACATTTGGTTTTACCGGTAACGAACTACCCGCTCCTCAAGCAAATGCGATGGCTGCCGTTATTAAGCCCTTAATGTCAAATCAGCCTGCTCCATGGATGTTGTATATTGCAGGTGCTCTCTTCGCTTTAATTTTAACCATGATAAAAGTTCCCGCGTTAGCCTTTGCACTGGGAATGTATCTTCCACTTGAATTAAACACGCCTATTTTGGTCGGTGGATTAATTGCGTATTTCGTTTCTACGCGAAGTAAAGATCGAGCATTAAACAGGGCAAGAAAAGAAAGAGGTATTTTAATTGCATCGGGATTTATTGCCGGCGGCGCTTTAATGGGTGTTATAAGTGTAATTCTTAAATCTGCAGGATTGGATTGGCGGTTGCAGAAATGGCCTGAAACGCATGGTGCGGAAATGTTGGGAATTGTAATGTTTGCCGCTATTATTGCTTATATGGTTTGGGATTCCATGCGCGCAAAGAAAGAAGAATAAAAAATTGACCACCCCTGATTTTTTGACGAAGTCAAAAAATCTTCCCCTCCTTAGCTAAGGAGGGGAAAGACTATGTCGGCTTACCGATATAGTCAGGGGTGGTTTTAACAGCAATATAATAAAATGCAGATACACAAC
>BDSW01000155.1 GCA_002898175.1 bacterium BMS3Abin04 | reverse complement strand
CAATATTTTTGGAATACTTCCAGTTGCTGTAGAATATGGGTAATTCATTTTTTTGCCTTATTTATTATTAAATAGAATCTTTTGCATTTATCTTAAAAAGCACATAACATATAATTAGACTACCCATAATAACATAACAGTCTAATAAATAATATATTAGATTTATTATGAGTATAAAATTTTATTATTTCAACTTAATCAATATATTCTGTATAATCAAAAGAATATTGATTTAATTTTTATTACTTAGTATCATATTGAAAAAATAACTATATTGCAGTTTGCAATATAGCACTCCTATCAATATGGAAATTTAGTATGCACGGTAAAAAATTGCTCGATTTGGTTAGAGAATCATTACACTTAAAACACTATAGCATCCGAACTGAGGAAGCTTATGTTAATTGGATAAAAAGATATATCCTTTTTCACAACAAAACACATCCTTCCAAATTATCGGAAACTCACATTCGTCAATATTTATCTCACCTTGCCATAAAACAAAAGGTGGCGGCTTCTACTCAAAATCAAGCATTTAATGCTTTAATATATCTTTACAAACACGTATTAAAAATTGAGCTGGGTGAACTTGATGATATTGAAAGAGCAAAACGAAGGAGAAAAATTCCTGTGGTTTTTTCACCCGCTGAAGCTAAAAATGTATTGTCAAATATGAGCGGCATAAATAAACTGACGGCATCACTTCTTTACGGCACCGGGATGCGTTTGATGGAGTGCGTTCGTTTACGCGTAAAAGATATTGATTTTAGTAACAACAGAATAATTGTACGAGACGGGAAAGGGGGAAAAGACCGTATTACAATTCTTCCGGAAATATTTTCCCGAAGGGATGGCTATGCCAAACACAGATCAAGGCAGCCAATTTACAAGTAATGCTTTTACTCAAACGGTAATTGGGAAGGACATAAGACTGAGTATGGATTCTAGAGGACGAGCTTTAGATAATTTATTTATTGAGAGATTTTGGAGGTCACTGAAATACGAAGATGTTTACTTGAAAGGCTATCAATCTATATCAGAATTGAGAGCCGGATTGACAGAGTATTTTTATTTTTACAATAATGAAAGATTTCATCAGTCGTTAAATTATAAAACGCCTGCAGAAGTCTATTTTAATTGAGGAGATTTATTATTACTTTTATTTTATTAATCCACATTAAACTCTTGGAAAGATTGTTCAGGGGATGGGGTAGAGCATAAACATCCGCAATTGATTTTATTAATAACTTAATTAAAATTTACGTATTATTCAATAGTAAAATATTTGCCATTTTAAGTTCTCAAAATTAGTTAAGGTTTAGAATTTTATTTGATTAAACTACCTTATATCTTATTATCGTGCGTGTTAAATCCATAATTAATTACATCACACTGAGCTATTTTAAATAAAGCCCGGTTATTTTTATTTGTTATAATTATGTATTACATTCATTATATTTCTAAAACAAAAATAGCAAGTATCCAAGTATTTTTAACGTACAAGTTTTAGAGAAATAAAAATGAAAAAGTTAAATATTATAATTCTTGTATTTTTAGTCGTTTCTCAACTCAGCTATTCTCAAAATAAAAAAGTTTATGTAGCTGATATTGAAGGAATGATTGATTTGGGTTTAGCTCCTTATGTGCAGCGTGTTATTGAAGAAGCAGAAAAAAACTCTGCCGATGCAATTATTTTCAGGATTAATACTTTCGGCGGAAGAGTTGATGCTGCAACTCAAATAAAAGATGCAATTTTAAACAGTTCGGTTAAGACTATTGCTTTTATTGATAAACGGGCTATTTCAGCCGGGGCGCTTATTTCCTTATCGTGCGAACAAATTATTATGGTTCCGGGAGCAACAATCGGCGCAACAACGGCAGTTGACCAAGGAGGCAAAAAGCTTTCGGAAAAAGTTGAATCGTATATGCGCGCAGAGATGAGATCAACTGCGGAAAGAAGGGGACGCAGAAAAGATATTGCCGAAGGAATGGTTGATGAAAGAATAGTAGTAAAGGGAATTGTTGACAGTACCCAGCTTATTACATTAACATCTGAAGAAGCGCTTAAATACGGTATTGCCGATTCAATACTTTCTAATATTCTTGAAGTATTGAAAGCTGATAACCTGCAGGATGCCGAAGTAATAAATGTTAAAAGTAATTGGGCTGAGGATGTTGTAAGGTTTTTACACAATCCGATAATATCTTCTCTGCTAATTATGATTGGTTTAGTTGGGCTGTTCGTAGAAATTAAAACACCCGGTTGGGGTTTGCCGGGTACAGCAGGGGTTGTTGCACTGATACTGTTTTTTGGGTCAGGCTATATTTTGCAATTAGCTTCAATTATAGAAATAGTAATATTTATTGTGGGAGTTATCCTGTTATTAATTGAAGTATTTGTAATTCCCGGTTTCGGCATATTTGGGGTTTTAGGAATACTTTTTATGATTGCCGGATTATTTTTAGGATTACTGCCTTCGTTTTCTACGTTGAATATGGGAATTTTATCTCAAGCTATTATTCAGTTAGCTTCGTCTTTCGTTTTAGCTGGCGCTGTAATCTATTTCCTCACAAAGTTTTTACCAAAGACGCAAATATGGAATAAACTTATTTTGCAGACAAATATTGAAGCTCAATCAGGATATACTTCAAATGTTGGATTAGATCATTTAATTGGAGCAGAAGGAAAATCTTTTACGGTGCTGCGACCTTCAGGTACGGCAATTATAAATAATAAAAGATATGATGTTGTTACAGCCGGAGAATATATTAAAAGGGGAACAATAATTGTTGTAACAGCAGTGGAAGGTTCTAAAATAGTAGTAATGAAGAAGGATTAAAATAAAAATTCCAGTCGGTTTTGATAGTAAAATTAAAATTTAATTTGAATTAAACCCGCCTTTAAATTTAACTAAACCCGCACCGTTAGTTCCAATCCATAAATTGTTAT
>BDSW01000154.1 GCA_002898175.1 bacterium BMS3Abin04 | reverse complement strand
GAAGTAAAATCATTTTAACTGATAATAAATATTACCTGCTATTTAGATTACATAAAAAAGAGTTGCCTGCAAATTGGTTTTATGGCACAATTAGTGTATAAAGAAAGCTTCCCTAATCATTTCTATCCGCAAATAAAGTTTTTATCACTCATAATGAGTCCACATTCTAATGATTTTTACAGTTTTAATTTCACTATAAATTTGGTAAACAATTCTGTGATGTATATTGATTCTCCTTGAGTATGCGCCTGATAAATCACCAATCAATTTTTCGTAGGAGGGTGGAATTTGAAGCGGATCATCTTCTAAAACCTCTAAGATGTTTTCAGCTTTATTTTTTAATTTAGCTGCTTTAAGTTTTTTAGCATCTTTTTGTGCTTGCTTTGTAAAAACTAATCTCCATTTTACCATTTTAATTTATCGTTACATTTGCTAATCGGTTCTTCCATACCCTTTAGAATAGATTCTCTCATTCCAGGAATGGAAACTAAATATAAAGTTTCTTGAATTGCCCGCCAATCGCTTTCGGAGATTAATACTGCATTTCCTTTTTTACCTGTAATTTGTATTGGAATGCTCTCTTTGTTAGCATCAGCAATTAACTTATATAAAGTTTCCCGCGCCTTTGTAGCTGTTATTGTAATCATAAATAACTCCTTTTTATAAGCAAACGTACGTAATTATGTACGTAATATCAAGCGTATAACCGTTACAGTTTTTATCTTTATTTTCATTGATATTTTGGTCGGCAGAAGAACATTATATTTCTTCACTGTTCTTATATTTAAATAATTTTGACATAACATTTTTATAGCAAAACAAATAAAACCTTTTATAACTAACTTTACAATTTGAATCTCAACCAAATATTCAATAGAATCATCAAAATCTTCATGTTTATTTGTAAGAGATTCGGGACTTGAAAGCGCCTTAGTTTAGGTATACTAATTTATTTTTCCGGAATATATTTTATGTCGTCATTAACAAATAAAAAGATATTAAAATTCTGGTATCCTTTAGCATCTACATGGTTAATGATGTCTTTAGAAGGACCTTTCATCGCGGCAATAATAGCGCGCTTACCGGAACCAAAATTTAATTTAGCTGCATATGGAGTTGCTTTTTCCTTCGCCTTAATTATAGAATCACCAATTATTATGATAATGAGCGCTTCCACAGCTTTAGTTAAGGATAGAAATTCTTTTTTGAAATTGAGGAACTTTACTTATCTCTTAAATTTAGTAATAACTTTACTAATGTTGATTGTTCTAATTCCTCAGGTTTTTAATTATATAGCCATAGATTTAATAACGTTACCTCTCCATATTGCACACTTAACACATATTGCGGTGGCAATATTACTGCCATGGCCTGCTTCCATTGGTTACAGAAGATTCTACCAGGGAATATTAATTAGAAACAACCTAACCAGACGAGTTGCATTCGGGACTATATTTCGATTAGTAACAATGGCAGTAACAGCGCTTATACTCTATTTTTCCACAAATGCCGACGGGGTTGTTGTGGGCGCTACCGCTATGAGTGTTGGGGTTACTTCCGAAGCATTAGTAATTAAATTAATGACTTTGAGTACGTTGAAAAATTTAAGAATGGTTTCCGATAAAAACGAGAACAGTCTTGACTACAGAGGTCTGGTTAATTTTTATTATCCATTGGCGTTAACGTCAATGCTAACATTGGGTGTTCAACCAATGGTTAGCTTCTTCTTGGCTCAGAGTAAAATGCCTATTGAATCCTTAGCAGTATTACCGGTTATAACGTCACTTGTATTCATTTTTAGAAGCGTCGGTTTATCATTTCAGGAAGTTGCAATAGCGCTGATGGGAAAGAACGGAGAAAATTACAGACAATTAAAAAACTTTGCTCAAATGTTGGGAATTATAGCAACCTGTTTGTTGGCAATTGTTGCTTTCACTCCGTTGTCGCAAATCTGGTTTCATAATGTATCGGGGTTGTCCTTGGAGTTATCTTCATTTGCAAAAATACCGCTTATGATAATTGCCGTTATGCCCGGTCTCTCGGTCTTAATTACATTTCAAAGATCCGTACTAGTTTATTCCCGAAAAACATCGCCAATTACATTTGCAACTATCATTGAGGTGGTAGGAATTCTTTTAATTTTATTTATAACCATAAAACATTTAGAGTTTGTGGGCGTAATAGCCGCAGCCACAGCCTTCTTAGTAGGACGAACCGGTTCCATAACTTACCTTATGTTCCCGTTTTTAAAAACATCAAGAAGTTTTGAAAAGAATTGATTACCTAAAGAGAAAAAAGCGAGGAGGAAGAAACCGTGTTTTAGGTTGTTTGGTTTCATTTGGCTATTCTTCTTACCATAGTTAAAAAAGCTTTATTATCTGCAAAACCTACTCTTATTCCCATATTATTAACAGCAAAGGAACCACCATGATTATCACTTATTAGCTGCATCTCAAATACTTTATATCTGTTTCCATTAAAATGAATAAGTTTATCGTTGCCTTGATAGGTACTTCCCCAGTAATATATATCATTCTTACTATTACTTGATATGTCTAATATTCCTACTCCGTATGGTAATTTGTATAATGTTGTTTTTTCCTTAGTTATAGGATTAAAACTCCAGATTTTTGTATCTGCCAAATAAATTTCCCCACTCTCAAAAGTTAACGTCCAAGATCCAAACTCATTAACGTTTTTCTCGTTATTGTAAATAATTTTAGCAGATTCGTTATTAAGTTCTATAATTTTTGTCACATGACTTGAGTTTCTGGCTATAGCATAAGCAATACCGTTTGCTTTATTACCGCTAATATCATAGAAGTACATTTCCGTATCAAAATCAATCTTCTTCCACTTTTTCCCGTCATAATGTACTATTGTTCCCCATGGTCCAACTCCCCATATATTACTCTCCGATGATCCCCAAAGTCTTTCAACCCTTTGATTTCTTTCCCAAGGCAAATGAGTAAAATCAATATCAGTATATTTTCTATCTTTGTACTCAACAATTAAACCGTCTGCAAAATAAATATGAGTCGAGTCTAATG
>BDSW01000153.1 GCA_002898175.1 bacterium BMS3Abin04 | reverse complement strand
CTAACATTATACTTGCAAGTTCACGTAACGAACTACAACCGCTTAATACGGTATATATCATTGTTACTAAATGCTCATAGGTTGTGAACTTTTTTGTATATCTATCGCTTTTATGCTTCTTTGCTGTACGATAAATAATTTTGTTATCTATAAAACTCAATACTTGTTTTATAATCGGTTGTCCGCTAAATTTTGTAGATTTGTTCAGGGCTCTTTTTTGTTTTTTTGTCAATTACAAATTTAGCCACGACAAGGGAATTTTCTATCCGATTTTTCCCTTGTCTTATTTTTTTTATCGGACACTAATGAAAAATAATAATTTGTCTTGTCTTTAAACAGCTTTATTTTGCAGAAGGTTTAATAGATATATATTTGAATAAATGGATAAATTTGCTATTAAAGGACTGAAAAATTTCTTTATTTCGAATATTTTGGAAATAATCAAATTAATGAGAAGTAAAACAAATTTAAGAATACTTTATGAGCATAACAATTATATAATATTTACAAAAAATATCTTACCTCTAACTTTTGTAAATTTACACACGATAATTGAAGGAAAAATAATTTAAAATTATTAGCCTTGACTAGAGCATTGCTAATTGATATATTTTATTGAAACATTTCTTTTAATGTATTGTTAATTGTAAAAAAATTAAAATAAAGGATAAATAAAAATGGATGGTAATTTTTCGGAAAGAGTACAAGAAGTAATTAGATTAAGCAGAGAAGAAGCCTTACGACTTGGTCACGATTATATTGGAACGGAACATCTGCTTCTTGGAATCATTAGAGAAAACCATGGCGTTGCAATTACTATTCTTCGTAACTTAGATGTAGATCTTGATAAATTGAAAAAGGTTATAGAAGATACAGTTCGGGCTTCCGGCGGCACAATGATGATAGGCAATATTCCGCTTACAAAACAAGCAGAAAAAGTACTTAAGATAACACAAATAGAATCTAAAATTTATAAGTCTGAAGTAATTGGCACCGAGCATGTTTTGTTGTCAATTCTTCGTGATGAAGATAATATTGCAACACAGATTCTGCATCAATTTAATGTAACATACGAAAGTGCACGTTCAGAATTAAGTAATATACTTAGTAGTAAAAATCCTGATAAATCTAATTTACCGCCAATTGTTAAAAAACCGGAAAAAGCCAAAACTCCTGTGTTAGATAACTTTGGGAGAGATTTGACAAAATATGCAATTGAAGATAAGCTCGATCCTGTTGTTGGTCGCGAACAGGAAATTGAACGGGTTGCTCAAGTATTAAGCAGAAGGAAAAAAAACAATCCCGTCTTAATTGGTGAACCGGGAGTTGGTAAAACTGCAATTGCAGAAGGATTGGCGCTAAGAATTGTACAACGTAAAGTTCCGCGAATTCTCCAGGAAAAACGTGTGGTAACATTAGATTTAGCCGGACTTGTAGCCGGAACAAAATATAGAGGCCAATTTGAAGAAAGAATGAAAGCCTTAATGAACGAATTGGAAAAAGCAGATAATGTAATACTTTTTATTGATGAACTTCATACTATAGTCGGCGCAGGCGGCGCTTCCGGTTCGCTTGATGCTTCTAACATGTTCAAACCTGCCCTGGCAAGGGGCGATATTCAATGTATTGGAGCTACAACTTTAGATGAATACAGAAAGTATATTGAAACAGACGGTGCTTTAGATAGAAGATTTCAGAAAGTTATGATTGAGCCGCCCTCTGTTGATGAAACTATTGAAATACTTAATTTTATAAAGTTTAAATATGAAGAACATCATCATGTAAAATATTCCAATGATGCTATTAACGCTGCCGTGAAGATGAGCGACAGATATATAACCGATAGATATTTGCCCGATAAAGCAATCGACGTGCTTGATGAAGCAGGGTCAAGAGTTCACATGGGAAACTTTAAAGTATCCGACGAAATATTAGAACTGGAAGAGAAAATTGAAAAGGTTAAACAAGAAAAAATTAAAGTGGTTAAACAACAAGATTATGAACAAGCTGCTCGACTTAGAGATACAGAAAGAACTCTTCAGTCGGAATTGGAAATAGCAAAGAACGAATGGGAAAGAAAAACTAAAGATGAAGTTTATGATGTAACGGAAGAAGACATTGCTACAGTTGTTTCTATGATGACCGGTATTCCGCTTACCAGGGTGGTTCAAGCCGAAACCGAAAAATTAATGAATATGGAAAACGCTCTTAAAGAAAAAATTGTAGGACAAGATGAAGCGGTACTCCAATTAACTAAAGCGATTAGAAGAACTAGAGCCGGACTAAAACGTGCTACTAAACCGATAGGAAGTTTCATATTTTTAGGCCCGACCGGTGTAGGTAAAACTCAATTAGCTAAAGAACTTGCTAAATACTTGTTCGATACTGAAGAAGCACTTATAAGGATTGATATGAGCGAATATATGGAAAAATATGCAGTATCAAGATTAGTTGGTGCGCCTACCGGATACGTGGGATATGAAGAAGGCGGTCAATTAACGGAACGAGTAAGGAGGAAACCATATTCGGTAGTATTGTTCGATGAAATTGAAAA
>BDSW01000152.1 GCA_002898175.1 bacterium BMS3Abin04 | reverse complement strand
CGGAAGGAAAAGTTAATTTTAAAAAAGCTTCTCAATTAGCTGCCAACCTCCCGGACCGGGAAAAATTCTTTATTCTTGCTTCAAATGAAGTAAATAATATTGGAGATTATAAAAAAGGTATAGAGTACTATCAACTCTTGTTGAATCTTTATCCTGATGACTACTGGGGAAATGAAAATCTCAGTCAGGCTTATCTGTTAAATGGCGATTTTAAACAAAGTAAAAAGTACAAAAATATTTGTGCAAAACTTCGTCCTAATTATGTTGTCAATCACTCAGATTTAGGCGTCAATGCTTTATTTTTAGATGGAGATATTAATAAGGCTTACCAGGAATTTTCCCGTGTAAATGAGCTTAACCCAAATTATCCGTTTGAATTTCCTCATTTAGCCGATGCATTTTTAAATTGGATGCAAGGAGATCTGGACTCAGCAAATGTTCAGATAGAAGATTTTCTATCATCGAGGATAAATAAACTTTTGCCGACCTTTCAAATAACCAGTCGCCTATTTGTATCTCACTATTTTATTTTCATAGGTAAGTTTGATGATGCTCTAGAACTATTAGAAGAAAGCGTGACATTATCAAACCAACGACCAAAACAGAACCTTATACCGTGGACTCGATTAGAGTTGGCATTATTTTATTGGGAAATGGGACAAGTTGAAAATTTTGAATCTATGATGAAAAGCGCTGCTGCTAGTTCCGTTGGAATAGCCCAGGTTCAAGCTCTTGGCTGGTTAGCTATCCAATATGCTCGTTCAGGAAAAATTAATACTGCAAAAAAACTGTTAAATGAATTACGTAAAGAAGATCGTGTAATGCCGGTTGGAATTATTCAACAACCTCTTAAAAGCGAATTAGCCCGAGCAAAGAAAGCATTCGGCAATCAAATTGAAGGAGAAATTGCTTTTGTAAATGGAAATACTAATCAAGCAATAAAGTATTGTAATAAAGTGATTAAATTGGTTCCTAAATCGTATTTGCCGGAGTTAACAGCGCTAAACCCGCGCATACGATGGGTAGCGCTAAGATCACTAGCTCTTATTTATGAAAAGATGGGAAATTGGGATTCTGCAATTGCTGCTTATCAAAAAATCATAAATGAAAAGATATTGGTTATTACAGTACCTGCTGCTTCAAACATTTGGGTAAAAACATTGTTATCAATAAGTAAAGCTTTTGAAAAAAAGGGGGATTTTTCTCAAGCTAAAACTTACCGGAAAAAATATAAACGTCTGCGCCTAAGTGAACGATAAGATTTTTGCCAAGAAGAATAATGATGTGGTTAATTTCAAAAAGATGTAAAGCTATCTAAAACAAACTAAGTTCCTTAAAAGAACTTAGTTTGTGCTAAGTATAAGTATTTCATCATTTTACTTTAACCACAATTTTCCCAACTGATTTGCCCGATTGCAAAAATTGTACTGCCGAATGAAATTCATTAAGCGAAAAGGTTTTACCTATCAGTGGTTTTTCTAGGTTAAGATTTATTAGTTTATCGATCATTTGAGAGAGTTGATCTTTTTGTTCCCACAACCAAATTAAATTAAATCCCATAACGGAACGGTTTGTATTTATCATTTTCAACGGATCTATTTTTGGTCGGGATAAATAGATAAATATAAGTTTTAGATAATTAATATTTGTACTTTTTGAATTAAAATTTGCAGAACCGTAAGTTATTAGTCTGCCTTGAGGTGATAACAAAGCAAAACTATCCTTAAATATTCTCCCTCCTATACATTCCAAAATTATGTCGAGATTTCTGCCGTTTAATTTTTCTTTTAGTTGTTCCATAAACTTTTTCCCTCTAACTATAACATCATCATAACCTTCTTGTTTACAAAGATCAATTTTTACATTTGAACCAATAGTTCCAATCGTATAAGCATTGAACTTTTTGGCAATTCGGTTTGCATAAATTCCTACTCCGCCCGCGGCGCTATGGATTAAAATCGTTTGATTTAGCTTAATATTTCCTAACTCAACCAAGGCATAATATGCTGTTAAGCCGTTTACTAAAAATGCAGCTCCTTCCTCAAAAGTCCAACTATGCGGAAGGGGAAAAACGTAACCGGAATTGACGTTCAAATAAGATGAATAAGCGCCGAATCTAGTTAAACCCATTACCTTATCGCCAATTTCAAACCCGTCTGCATTTTTCCCTTTTTGTATAATTATGCCTGAATATTCAAGTCCGGGAATGAATGGTGTTTTAGGAGTTGCACTGTAAAGCCCCAGCATTGCAAAAATATCAGCAAAGTTTAATCCGATTGATTTTACTTCAACCGTAACTTCATTGTCTCCGGGTAAATTGAGGTTTTCTTCTATCAGTTTTAGATTATTTAAATTGCCGGTTTTATCAATTTTATATACCAATCGATTCATAAAAGTAAAATATGGAAGGTAAAGTTAAAAGGCAAAATTGTATTTTATTTCATTGCCAATTGATTTGTTGTGTTTACGAGCCGGTTAGCTAAACTTTTTAAGATATCTACGGTTACATCGGGATATTTTTCTACCAAAACTTCAAGCGGAACTTTGATTTCATAAACCGCCGAATCTTCCAGAGCAATAACGGAAGCACTTCTTTCGGTTTGCAGAATCATCGCCAATTCACCAACAATAGAGCCTTTCGTTTCTATTTTTGCAACTAATTTATCGTTTTTGAAAATACCGAGTCTGCCGTTCTCCAAAATGAAAATCTCTTTGGCTGCATTTCCTTCGTATGTTAATACATCGCCTTTTTTATAGAATTTCATTTTACCTCCATTTTGCTATTATCTATTTTCGAAGAAAGTATATGAAATGTTTAGGGGAATAAATTAATTTGGGATGGAAAATTAATAATTTGATCAGTGAAAATCATAACCAATCAGCATGCTATTTTAATAACCGCCGAGTCGCGAGGATACAGAGGAATATTTTTCATTTCCATGCAATTTGTTAAAAAGATAAAAAATTTGTTTCACAGAGTTACACAAAGAAGAGCACAAAGACACACAGAGTGAAAAATTAATTCTTGGTGCTTTTTGTGATTAAAACAAAATCCATGAAAATTAAAATTAATTTGCATCATCAACAAATTTATTTTTTACCTCTGA
>BDSW01000151.1 GCA_002898175.1 bacterium BMS3Abin04 | reverse complement strand
GAACCTCCAATTAGATCTTCCAAGGATACATTTTTCAGTACAGGATCTACATGCATAACAGCGTTTGGACACAGCCCTGCTTTACGTCTTTTATCACCTTCAACTTTATTTCCATCAATGGTAACAGTATTTGAACCGTAAGCCCAATGACCATAACTCCAGGAAACCGAAACAACACCAGGGCGTAATCCTTCAACAACTTTTATTTTTCCAGCAACAGGCAAAACATTACCGTTCCTTAAATCCCATATTCCATTTATATTTGTCGAAGAGACCAACTTGGCTGTATCACCATCATTTAACCCATGTTCTTTGGCAGTAATGGAATTTATAATTATATAATTTTCCGGACCAACTACAGATAACCAATAATCGATTGGCAAAGTGCGCGACTGCCCTCCAATGATTTCTTTATAGGTTATCAGATTTAACGGGTAGTCGCCCTGATCAACCGGTTTATCATCAAATCCTTTTACCGAATTTGATGGCGCAATTCCAAAAAATCTTTTTCCTGTAAATGGATGTTTGGTTAATGCCACTGGTTCTACATAAACATTGAACATGCCTCCGAATTTATGAGGAATCTTATCTCCACTTTGTTGGTAAGCATCAAAATCTTCCATTCTTCCACCTTTGTTTAGAACATAAGCAACTTTATTCCACCAATTGTTTCCATTATTATCACTAACAGATTTTTTAAACATCTCAATGTTAAATATTGCTTTTGATAAATGCCTGCGTGCTTTCAAAAAAACATTAAGTTCTTCCGAATTTATATCATCAACTGTTTCGCCGGATTTATCTCCCGCTGCAATATTGGCTGCCATTTTAAGATAAAAATCCTCCTGCCTCTTAAAATCCATTCCGGGAGCGAAACCGTTTTTGCCGTAACCGGGCAGTTGTAATTTTTCAGCAATGGAAAGCATTACAGTTTCCATATTAACAGGCATTTCTTCACCGAAGACTTTTACTTTTTCAACTAAAGGTTCAACAGCAGGCTGACGGATTTTTGAGTGTTTGATTGGCACTGCCGGAGTTGTATGAGGAAAGCCCCATCTTTCCCAAACTGTAGTATCCGGGAAAATGTAATCTGCATACATCGAAGTTTCGCCAATTACAATGTCGCTTGCAAAATATAAAGGAACTTTATTTAGATCGACTAAAGCTTCTATCATTTTGTGCCCCGCCGGCGAAGATAGAACAGGAGTGCCTTTGTGAGTCATTAGCGCTTTAATTTTATAGGGGTAACCGTCTTGTGCCGAAGGAATGATTTCCTGGTAAACATTTCCCGTATGCGGAAACCATGGTCTTTTAGCAGGATAGCCATCCTTTTTAAAGAATAAGCTGTTTTCATAATGTTCGCCCTCACGGGTTATTTTATGACCAAAGGATTTGATTTTATTTGGATGTAATTCTTTGGTAAGATTGAAAGGCTGCCCTTTTTTGCTGCCATCTTCATGCCAATGGCCGCCACCAGCAGACAAACCACCTTTCCAATCCGCATTACCTGCAAGTAAATTCATTGTAATTATTGCCTGCGCATTGTAATATCCCGATGTATGTTGTACTGCGCCGCGGTATAAATCTGCAACAGATTTTCTGCCATGTTTTGCAAATTCTTTGGCAATTTCAATGATACTTTTTTTATCAATTCCAGTTTCACCAGCCCATTGTTCGAATGATTTACTGAATGCATATTCTTTCAACAATTGGAAAGTAGTTTTTACTTTGAACTTTCCAATATTCCCATCAAAAAACAGATCACCATATACAACTTGACTTTCATCATTTGGATCTATGGCTATAGGAATACCATTTTGCATAACAACAAACTGATCTTTAGTACCTTTACTAATATCAGAAGCCCGAAGTATTGCGCCCGGTCCATCATCTACTATTTTTACAAGATGTGTTGCATTCGACCATGTAGTTTCACCATTGGCTTTAGCAGTGCCTTTATTGGAATTCGTCAGATATTTTTTGTTATATCCTTCATTTTCTATTAGCCAACGAATTATTGCATAGGCAAGGGCTGCATCGCTGCCGGGTTTAACCGGAAGCCATTTCCAGGCTTTCGCTGCTGTCTTTGAAAATCTAGGATCAACAACCACAATTTTTAATTGACCTTTTACAATATTACTATTTAGTAAATTCGATAAATAAGGAGGTCCGAAATTTGCTTCTACCGGACTCGTGCCAAAAAATATTACAAACTCGGAATTATACAAATCGGGTTTAAAATGTTCGGGACCATTCTGCCACTTTCCGTCTTTAAATTGTCCGGAAACTTTTTTATAAGCAATATGATGAGATTGTTCACAAATGGTTGTATGCTCAAACCAGTTATTACTTCCAAAACCACCATTTAGCCATCTTTTTGCAAATTCTTTTCTGCCATGTTCAATTCTTCCAGCCTGAAAAACAAATTGATTGTTTTTTGGTCCCAAATCAGGCATATCGGGATCAATTAGTAAATCCAAATTATCAGAATATTTCTTTTTAAAATCTTCCAAACTCATTTTTCCAGAACCAACATCCATAGCATCGGCAGCCATTTTTTCCGAGAGAACCGAGTCTTTCAGTTTCCTTATATTCTTTAATCCTTCAATAATTCTATTTTCCTCGCCGGGTACTTTGGAAAATAATTTTCCACCTTCAACTATTTCAGTAATAGCTTTAGAAAAAGGAATTACATTCCATTTATTTTCACCCCGTTTACCTGCACGCTTAAGTACTTTAATAATTCTGTAAGGATCATATAAACTCTGGATACCTGCTTGTCCTTTAGGACAGATGTTGCCATCAATATTAGCGGCATCCTTAATCTTCGTTTTATATGGAATTGCAGGATTTAACGTTTGAATGGAATAAGGATTACCGTCAATTTTTACAGCCACACCATTTTTTATTTCCACTTTTATCGGGCAGTCTGTGTGGCATTGAAGACAGACAGAGTGTATAATGTTTTCTGCATGTGAAAATTGTTTTGCTTCTTCGGGCGTTAGATTTCCAGATACCGCCTTTGCATAAAGTTCTTCTGCAAGTTGAAATTGGCTTAAAAAAAATGCGCTTCCACCCAACAAAGCAGTGGTTTTTAGAAAATTTCTTCGTGAATTTTCAGCCTGAATATTTTTTGTTTTTTCCATTTTTGTTTTTTTCATTTTTCTTTCTCCTATCCGTGACATTTTAGACATGTTTCATCCAGGTTATCATGAACGAATTTAACAGACGGTAACGTTTTTGCCCCTTCATTTATAACAAATGATGGGTTAGACTTTATAAGTTTGGCAACCAAACTGTTTGTATTATTTATGTCTCCAAAATACATTGCCCGCCCTATACAGGTAGAAACACAAGCCGGAAGCCTTCCATTTTCAATTCTATCTATACAGAAATGGCATTTTCTTGTTGAGTCTTTTGTTTCTTTTCTTCTAAACTCTTTTCCGTATTCATTAGATTTCATTTTCTCGTAAGGTTGAATAGCCGGAGTATTATCAGTATAGTTTTTGCCTTCATCATAATAAAGTGCATTGTCGTACGGGCAAGCGTTCTTAGCGGCGTTAAATACTTTTTTACCTTTCATTTTATTATAATCAATAGTTACAATACCGTCAGGTCTAATTGCCATTGAACCGGGAATAATTTTATTTGCAGGTTCCACACAAGGTGGTTTTTCGCATTGCATGCAATTGGTTGGCATAAAATAGCGTTGCACATCGGGATATTCACCATCTTCAATCTCATATACCTTTCGGTAAGTTACCCCCGGTGGTAAATTATATTGAGCAATACATGCAATTGTACAAGCATTGCAGTCGATACATTTACGTGCATCAATTACCATAGCCCATTTTCTTTTTTCGATTGGTTTCTTTAACGCATCCTTCAACTCGGCTAACATTATCATAGTATCGCTTGAATTATCATCAAGTAAAGATTTTGCTGAAACCTCGGGTGACTTTACAAGAGCAGGAGAAACAGCGCCCACGGCAGATGCGGTTATTACAACCGTTGCCGATCGCCTAAAAAACTGACGACGATTTATAGAATTTTTTGTTTTTGCTTCCATATCATACTCCTTCCTTTTTTCAGAGATAGCATTTATTCAATATTATAAATTTAACATATTTTTATAAAAGTGTTATTCTCGTTTCGTGAATCGCCTTTAACATTTGCATCAGTGTTTGAATCGTAGTAATCATATCTGCCAACCACTGCAAGTTCTTTTGAAAAATTATATGAACCGAAAACGGTAATTCCCGTACCGGTTTGATCTAAATTTTCTTCATTCTTTGTCATTATAATTCCTTTGTGCTAATTTATAATTTATTAAAATTTCCAAAAGAATGTCACACGTGGTATAACGTCATTGTCCAAATTACCCTGATGAGTAAATATTTCAATGTTGGGAGTTATACTTACATCTTTAACAGTATTAAATTGAATGCCGGCTAATGCCAAAGATGTACCGTCATTACCAGCATCTGTCGGATCTGGTAATTTCGGCAGGTCAACTTTATTGCTATTGTCGCTAACCGTCTGAGCAGCTTTTAAAAATTTATTATCCAAAATAGCAGGAAGCACCAACCCGGCAAATACTCCGGTACCCATTTTTTTTAGAAAGCTGCTTCTATCATAGTTTTCGGATAACTTCTTTGTTAATTTACCCGCTTTTTCATGCGGGGTTATTTTTATTTCTTCATTAGCCATTATCTTCTCCGGATATTGTTATGAATTAAATCTTATACTCAAAGTTTACAAAATAGGTTGTGTTTGTATTTCCGGTTTGCGGAGTTTTTATTTTAACATTTGGTGCAATTGAAAAACCTTTTGCAGGAACAAAGTTAACGCCTCCAATTATGTATGAATAACCATCGTTATCAACATTTGTGTTTGGGTCAAAAATATCAAAGCGTCCGAATATTTCGGTTACTTTTGATAATTTATAGTTTGCAAATGCGGACAGAATAGTTTCTGTTACATCTAAACCACCGGAATTTGCGAAATCATATTCAGCACCTATTCTTAAAGTCCCCGTAGAATATGCAGCAAAACCACCCAAAACTGTTTTAGTTTGAGTTGAAGTGTCAGCAGCAGTATAATCAAAAGATTCCAAACTTAAAGAAGTTCCAACGTTATAGCCTCCTTTTGAAATTTTTGCATCTCCGTAAAAAGCTTGAAATGAAAATTTTTTGTAATCGTTTTTTTCTACCTTTTTATAACCTCCGCCATTTGTAACTAGAGCACTAACATTAAATTTTTTGGCAAATTTATTATAATATCCGAAGCCTAAATCTGCTGAACTAGCAAAGTGATTTAAATCCATAGGAGATTTCTCAATGAATCTATATCCCCAGTTATGTTCTTCAACATTAAACATATTCATTCCCTGAAGACCAAAAACAAATTTACCGTAATCGGTTTGCCATGCGACTAATGCATTTTTCAAATACAAACTTAAACGGTCATCTTTGCCGGTATTGAATCTTCCGACATCCGTAATAACTTTAAATGATATTGATTTAGAGAGACTATTTGCATAAGTGAGATAAACACGGTGAATAT
>BDSW01000150.1 GCA_002898175.1 bacterium BMS3Abin04 | reverse complement strand
CTCAAATTAAAAGGCAATATTTTCCCGTTCGTAATTCTTTTTAAGTAAACAGCTGTTCTTGATATAATGAAGTGGGAACAGCTATCGGATTTATAAATCAACTTACAAAGTTGATTTTAATTAACGGAATACCCTAATAAGTTATATTCTCGCTTTATTAACCAGAAGCATAATATTATGCATTAGTTTTATAATTAATATTTTAGTTTTTTAATAAATCGGATTTTAAATCATCTAAATTTTTCGGCTTATCAATAATCATAAAATTCTTATCAACTAAAAACATAGTCGGAGTGGCATAAATATAAAAATCATACGAAACTTTACTTTTCCAGCCTTTTAAATCAGAAACATTAATCCAATTGTAATGATTATTTTTCACATAGCTTTGCCACTTGCTGAAATCCGTATCCAGCGATATCCCGTAAACTTCAAACTTTTCAAATGTTTTGCCGGAATACAGCTTTAATAATTTTGGAAGGAATTCCCGGCAATGAGGGCAATGACTCGAGTAAAATAATATTAACACTTTATCCGCAGCTACATTATACAACTCAACGGTTTTACCATTCAAATCAGTTAGTTTTATATCCGGTACTTTTACATTTTTCCTAAAAATCTTAGACTGATTTATCCTCATTTGAATAAAATTATCCGTTTGGGAATCGAGGCATAAATCGTCTGCTATTACAAAATTATCTACTATATAATCTATTACATTACCAAAGTCCAACTTTTTAAAACCTTTTATTAAATATTCGGTCATCTGCTTGTAAATACGCTGATTAACTTTTGCTTTGTTCAAAATAACATCTACAGCCTTTTGATACTCTTTTTCCAATAAATCTTTTTTAAGTCGATTATTACTAAAGAGGTTTAAGTATTCAATTGTTTTATTTACGAATAGATCGCTATGAAGTAGAGTTGCATTACTAAAATCCACATTGTCCCAAAAATGTGTTTTAAGGTATTTTCTTTCCGCTTGTATATCCATACCGGGTTTAATTTTAGGTTCATGTGCCGATCTGATATAACGTGAAATTAAAGATTCGTCATCTGATTTTGAAAATTTATTTACATACGCCCAATAATTATTATAAACATCAGTAAATTCTTTTTTGATGTGCTCTAAATCTTTATCTTTTCGATGATGTTTTTGGGCGGCTTCTTGTAATTTTTTCTGCGCTTTTTTATATGCTGAAGTAAGATGCAAAAATTTGTAATATGATCTGTTAGCATCCGACTTTATTACCAGTAAGTTTTTAAATAGATTATTTTTATCTGTCTCAATTTTAATTCCCTGACCGTCATTTATAAAATTCAACCAAATATTATTATTTAAGACTAATCTATAAAAACCGTTATGCAAATTTTTACCTGGAATTTTAAATAAACCATTATTGTCGGAAGTAATTGATATAATGAAATTTGTTTTTTCTAATCCCCAAAAGTATAAAGAAGCCTGCCGATTTTTCAGACCGTTTACTTTAATAGTAATATTTTGGGCAGAAAGTACGGCTGAAAGAAAAAATAATAATATTAAGATCTTTTTCATATAAAATATTTTTTATGTAAACACACTGCAATATATTAAAGTTAATTAAATATTATTTAAGAAGACATGGAAAATTAATAAATTAAAACATTAAAAAATTGCATATTAAAAAGTATAAATATAATTGTATAAAAATAAAACAATGTATTACTACAGCAATCTTTTTGACTAAATACTGTTAACTTTGACTTTCTGATTTTGCTTTTATAAGTTATAAAATAAATTTTATCTTCAACATGATTCTAAAAAATAAAAAAAACGTAAGAATAATTTTAGTAGTACTTTTAGTACTAATTTCATCCCTGTTTACAATTATATTGTATTTATTTCCGCTGATACGGTATTCCGCTGCTTCAAAAAATGCAAAAAAAATATACTTTGCCGAAAATATTACTCCTGCACATCTTCAACTCATTAATGAATTCAATAAGCAAAATGAAGGACAAATAAAAGTAATTCCGATAAATCTTCCGTATGAAAAATTTTCTACAAACAAGCGGAAAGAGTTAATAACAAAAAACTTGCGCAACAGATCAAGCAGGATTGATATTTATGCAATAGATGTTGTATGGGGAGAGCGGTTTATTAAATGGGCGGAACCGTTAAACGGTTATTTCTCGGATGATGAGATTAACAGAATATTCGATAAAGCTAAGCATTATTGTTATTCCGATTCCATACTATATTCTATTCCGTTTTTTGCCGATGTCGGGGTTTTATATTACAGAGAGGATATTTTAAAAAAGATGAAGCAATATAAAGATTTGATTAGTAAGATAAACAGTGGAATAACTTGGAAGGAATTAGCCTCTCTTCAAATGCCTAAGAGCAAATACAGGTATTTATTTCAGGCTGATGATTACGAAGGATTGATGTGCAACTTTTTGGAAATAGCAGGAAGAAATTCAGTCTACAGTGCTGATGAGAAAATTTTAGGATTTAAGAAAAATATTATCGCACAAAGACTGAGCTTTATTAGAGATCTGATTTATAAAAAGAAGATTATACCTGAAGAAGTTACAAGCTTTGACGAAAGTGAAACTTTTAACTATGCATTAGAAAATAACGTACCGTTTTTTAGAGGATGGCCTACGGGCAAAAAAAACATTCATCTTAATAAAAAAGTAATCTCTAAAATAAAATATTTAAGAATTGCCCCGTTACCAAGATTTACCGGAGAATCTCCGGCTTCCACAATTGGCGGTTGGAATTTAATAGTCTCTAAAAACTCTAAATATAAAACCGAATCAGTTAAGTTTATCAAATTCTTACTGTCGAAATCTTCCCAAAAATTAATTTGGGAGAAAAACGGTTATTTGCCCGTCTTAAAATTTTTCTATACGGATTCATCTTATTTAAGTAAATATCCCGAGTTAAAGTTGTGTTATAACCTTATTAATAATGGCATATACAGGATCAAATATGCACAATACACAAGAATTTCAGATATCCTTACGGCAAATTTAAATCAATATTTCAGAAGGAAAATATCTGTAGAAAAATTTATCGATAATACTCTTGAAAAAATTCAATCAATAAAACATAGATTTGTAAAATGAACTTCTTTAGTAAATTACGTGATTATCATTTTGAGATTTACCATTTTATTATTTTAACAATAATAATTATCCTTTCGCAGGTAC
>BDSW01000149.1 GCA_002898175.1 bacterium BMS3Abin04 | reverse complement strand
AAATTTTAAAAAATATAAAACGGCAGGGAAACTAATTAGCAGCATCGATTTTACCGAAAGTCTAATTAATAAATCTGAGTTATTAGTTAATGTTGAGAAACCAAACAAAACCAAGTCGACGAATATCATCATTGTGATTTTTTTAATCTCATAAGGTATATAAAATAATCTTTGTGAAAAGTAATAAGTCAAAACACTCATTATGAAAAATGATATTACCATAACATAAGCGGAAACAGCGTAACCATATTTAGGAACTAAAAGAATGTTCAATATGATATTAAAAACTGCCGTTCCAAGAACAATGTATGCTGTAAATGAAGTTCTTTTAACGTAATGAAAACCCAAAGAAATAACGTACTGCATCCCTTTGAATATGAACGCAAATGAAATTAACGGAACTAAAGAGTAAGCCGGCCAAAATGATTTTTTATGCGAAAGGAATTTAATTGTTTCCATACTAAATAAAGAAAGAGCTAGTACGGTAAAAACTAATACAAAAACGTAATACGTAAGTATTTTTGAAAAATACCTTTTTGCATTCGGTTTATTGTACATTTTATAAGCAATCGGTAAAAAACCAAGCTGGAAAGATTGAAGAATAAAAACATTAATAATACTTCCAAATTTGTGTCCTAACGAAAATATGCCGACTCCCGCATCCCCGACAAAAAACTTAATAATATATTTATCTGCAGAAGATAAAGCTAATGCCGAAATGGCTGTGAATATTAAGGGGAAACCATAACTAAACATTTCTTTTAATATTTTAACTTTAAACTTCGCAATAATATTTTTTAATAGAAATGGTGTTGTTAGTAACAGCAATAGAATATTACCAATAAGTTGACTTAAAATAATTCCCTCAACACCGGTTTTCTTGTAAACAACAAAGTATATGTTTAATAAAAGAATAGTCGCAAACTTCAAGGAAGTTATAATAATATAGAAGAAAGATTTTTCCTGTAGTCGAATTAAATTTAAAGGAACATTATTAAGCATTCCAAACGAAACGGAAAGAAATAAAATAATAAAATAGTTTGTAAACCGAGTATGATTGAAAAACAAGATAGAGAATCTCAAGCTAAACGGAATTAGTACAGCGCTTAAAGTTATAGCAATAAGTAGTGTAGTAATTAAAGTAGTAAAAACGATTGATTTTTGCTGTTTGTCTTCTTTTTCGGTTGCACACCACCTTAACATAGCAGTAGGTAAACTAAAAGCGAATATTCCAATAAGTATTTGTCCCGAGGCTTCGATTATTGCCAAAATTCCATATTCCGCTGTTGTTAAATAACTAGTATAAAGCGGAAGAAGAATAAATCCAATTAATTTAGAGGAAAGATTACCTATACTATAAATGGATGTTTGTTTAACGGTATTTTTTAAGTCCGCAAGCATTATGTTTTCACAAGTAAGAAATAATTAGACACTTATCTTTCCTATATCTTTTTTAGTAAATTACTTAATCCCCTTAACATCCAAGCTTGACTCCATCTCATAAAAGGAATTTTTGAGATAAACGGTTTTCCGGTAATTCGACTTTTGAATATCCCGTAATAAAAATAACCTTTCTTATCCTGCAGTTTATCAATCGTCCATTCCGCAACTTTTTTTGCAATAGTTAGTCCATTCGGGAAAATCTCTGATAATTCGCTTAAACATAGTATGCTTGCTGCGCTTGAATGGATATCAATTCTATACTTGCGTTCGGGAGTAAATTTTGGAATTGTATTGTCTTCGAAAAAATTAGTTATATAGTGGTTATAACATTTTTCTAAATTTGAAAAGTAATTATCATTATTGGTCAATTTCCAAATTGAATACAGCTGCAAAAGAACAAAACAAGTATGGTAGTGATCTTTAAAGTTTCTTAATTTTTCAGGAGGACCATCATAGTCAAAAGAACCGTCGGCATCTTGATTTGCAACCGTATAATTAGCCGCACGAATTCCTAAGTCAATCCATTCTTTATTGTTAATTTCCTTTCCAATTTTAATTAAAAATTCGGCAACAAAAAGATTTAAGTTGTGAACATGATTAGTAAAAATGGGTGTATATGAAAAACATAATTGGTCGTTATTAATATAGTCTATTGGTAAGTGAGTTAGGAAAACACAAATATCTTTACAAACATCTAAATATTTACTGTGATTTGTCTGTTTATACATTGCAAAATAAGCGGAGCCCACAGCTGTGGTTACAATACCGTTTGGTGTATTTCGGGGTATTATTCTTTTTGCTTCCCAAACAAACGGGTATCCCCAACCTTTCCCCGGATAATTTTGGGAGTAATTTTTATCAAGCCATTCAATGCAATTATTTGCTTTATCAAAATATTTTTTATCATTGGTGATTCCATATAAATCAATGTAACTTTGAGCAAACAATCCCATTGCTTTCGCGTTTATTTGAGGTTTTACAAAGAAAAACTTTCTGCTGAGCAAAGGAAAGATTAAAAATAATTCGAAAAGACTTTCTCGTAAAACTTCAGCAATAAAATTCTTATTTCCCCATTCGGTAATCTTTCTAACTAAAGACAGTTCTTTAATGTCATAAGGATCATAACCTGCCCAACCGTTATTTTCAATCCAGTTGTCTAATCTCAAGATTGAGTCTTCAATATCTTTTCTAATATTCATATAGGATTATGAAATAATATCTTAAAGTTTTTTAAGGTAAAAACAAGCAGCATCTCCTTCGCCTTTCTTATTCAATTCTGTTGCTTTAACTTCAAATTGTTTAATTTGTTCTTTCGTAAAAATTGATTGTTCGTGATTTTCATAATAGGAGCGTTTATCTCTCATAGGAATACCTTTTAAGTATTGTTCACTTCCCCAAAACTGATAGGCATCAGAATCATACATTATATCAGTTAATTCAAAACCGGATTTGCTTGCGAGTACTTTTATGCTTTTAGGCGTGTGTAGAAA
>BDSW01000148.1 GCA_002898175.1 bacterium BMS3Abin04 | reverse complement strand
CAAATATCCCTAAAACCGGAACTATAATAATAGCAAAAAACATTATTGAGCCTTGTACAACGTCAGTCCAGCTCACTGCCATAAAACCGCCCAGGAAAGTATAAGAGATGATAACAAAAACTCCTACAGCCAAGGCAAGTGTATAAGGTAATCCAAATACGGTATTAAACAATTTTGCACCGGCAACAAATCCCGAAGCAGTATAAATCATAAAAAAGATTAGAATAAAAAGAGCGGAAAATATTCTTAGAAGATTTGATTTTGCTCTAAACCTGTTTTGAAAATAATCCGGGAGGGTGATTGAATCTCCGGCTATTTGAGTGTATTTTCGCAATCTCTGAGCGACAAATTTCCAATTAATATAAGTCCCCGCCAGCAGCCCTAAAAGCAGCCAAGCGGATTCCAATCCTGCAAGATAAGCATAACCCGGCAATCCGAGCAAAAGCCAGCCGCTCATATCGGATGCCTGGGCGCTTAAAGAAGTAACCCAAATATTTAGTTTTCGTCCGCCGAGAATATAATCGGATAAATTTTTCGTCCTTTTGTAATAATACCATCCAATTAAAAGCATAAGGCTGAGATAAAGTACAAAAGAGATTAAGATATCAATACCGGGAGTCATATTTTTTCTAATTATTAAAATCCAAATATACAATTGAGAAGCGAATTTTTCCAAAAGTAATACTTCTTACAGTATTTCGGTACAAAATAATCTTGTATTTTATTAGAGGACAAAAAAAATCCCCACAAAAGTGAGGATTATTAAAGTAAAATAAAAGTTAAGATTTAAACATTTTTTTCTTATTTTTTTTCTTATTATCACCATTCCTGGAATATGAATATGCATATTTATAATAGGAACCGTAAGTACTCTTGAAATCAAAGTTATTAAGAAGAACTCCTATAAACGTACTTTCATCTCCCCTTTTTAGCAAACCGACAGATTTTTCCATTAATTCAATATCCGTTTGATTGGCAGAAACCACCAGGATTGTTTCATCAACCATCCTGGAAAGTATTTCAGCATCCGTAACCGTTACAAGAGGCGGAGAGTCAATAATTATAATATCATATTCTTCTTCCAACTTTTTAATAAAAGATCTCATCCCACGCGAATCTAAAATCTCCGAAGGATTAGGCGGAATAGTTCCTGCTGTAATCAGATCAAGATTTTCTAAATCCGAATGCCTGACAATTTCTTCATAAGAAGCCTTTCCCACAAAATAGTCTGTGAAACCGGGATATCTTTTTTCATTAAAAATTGAATGAACCCTTGGTTTTCTTAAATCAGCATCTACAATAATTGTTCTCTTGTTAGCTTGTGCAAAGCTCCCCGCCAAATTAACAGAAACCAAGGACTTTCCTTCACCAGGGGCAGATGAAGTAATAAGAATAGTTTTTTCTTCACCGCCTACATTTGTATACCTTATTCTTGTTCTTAAAGCTTTAAACGCTTCTCCGGCAACAGAATCCGCCTTTTGAGCTACTATAAATTCCGGTCCTGATTTATTTCCGTTCACAGTGAACTTTTCAACTTTTGGGATCCAAGCAAGTAAATCAATATTTCTATTTTCAATATCTTCAGGACTCTTTACACGTTTATCAAAATAATTTCTTACCAATGCAAATCCATAACCAAAACCAAGACCTAAAACAAGTCCGATTAAAATAATTAATTTTCTATTCGGTTTTGCAGGTAATCTTGGCAGTCTTGCTTGATTTAAGATTAAAACATTGCCCGTAGTAGATTGTTCATTTATAAGAGCTTCCTGATACTTCTCTTCCAAAAGTAAATACAGTTTTTCCAAACCCATTCTTTCTCTTTGAAGCCTGGCTAAATCAATAGTTTTTTCCGGTAATTTATCCAGTCTATGTTCGTATTGAGTAATAAATCCTTTCAGTCTATTGTAAGACGCTTTAAGGGAATTATAATTCACTTCTTCAGCAAAGATTTGTTGTGTTAAGGTTCTTATTTCTTCCGGGGTAGCAGCCATAAGGGAAACCTGGTATTCATCCGTTTTTCTTTTCAACTTATCCTTTAGATCTGCAAGTTTTTCATTGTACTGCTTAATAAGCCCCTTTTTACGTGAGTTAGAAGATTTACTAGCCAATGCAAAATCTTTTTGCGCTTCGGTTTCCGCAATTAAATCCTGTAGTTTTAATAAATACGGTTCGGCTGCTTTATTTTCTAAATATTTCGATAGAGAAGGGTCTTTCCGTTTAAGCTCCCCTTTATATTGATCTAATTTTTCTCTTGAAATCGACATTTCAACAGCAGAAGCATTCAATTTAGATTCAAGGTCGGTAATTGATCCTATAAGAGATTTTGCCTGTTCATCCAATTCAATAGAACCGCTATTAAGTTTATACACTTTTAGTTTGTTTTCAGCATCGTGTAATTCTCTTAATTTTTCTTCCCGCTGAATGGCTAGAAATTTCCTTACCTTCGTAACTTGTTTACGATTATCCAGCAGATTAAACTTCTTGTATACTTTGGCATAAGTATTAACCAATAACGCCGCTTCAAAAGGTGAAGGTGATTCCGCTGAAATTTCTATAAAATCAAGTCCTCTTTTTTGTTCTATATTAACCTTCTTTTCTATAGTCTGTTCAAGATCATACAAAGATTTTATAGTATCTTTGCCATCGGAAAAATATTTGCTTGAAAATATTAGAGAAAATTTATCTCTCTGTCCTAGTGTCTTGAAAGAATCTATAATATCACGGGCAACTTGTTCACGTATAGTAATATTTTGCATAGTTTCAACTTCGTTGGCAATAAATCTATCGGCGCCAAAATTTCCAAACTCAGGCAGTAACGGTGCATCTAAAATATTACCCTGCGGCTGAGATAATTTTAATACAGTACTTGCTTTATAAATATCCGTTGCAGTAAGTGCATAAACTATAGAAATAATCAAGATCGTTAAACTAATAGCAATAACCGGGATTAAATTATCTCGAAGAATTTTTATATAGTCATGAATAGTATGAGTTTCGCCCTCATCAATGTATTCACGAAGCATGTTCAACTCAGAATTTTTCAAATAGTTAAAATCGTTTTTTGGCACTATACCCTCGGTTACTTGGTTAAAGTTAAAATTAAAATAGTTAACTGCGTAAGAGCAGAAAAAATTGAAAGTCCTATCCCGAACCAATCTCTAAAATACAATCTCGGTGAACCCGGTACTATTAGAACATCTCCCGGTTCAATTTTAGGCACTTTCCTATACTTCGAATCCAAATTATCACTCCACATTAAATCATTATAATTAAACAGTATCATAACTTCATGATTATTTTTGTTAATTCTAAATATTCTCAACTCATCTAAATCAGAATCATTCGATGTACCGCCTGCAAATGACA
>BDSW01000147.1 GCA_002898175.1 bacterium BMS3Abin04 | reverse complement strand
AATAAAGGAATTGATTCGTCGGATAAATTTTTTCTTGTTTTTTTCAACCCGTAAACAAATAAAGGGGATGTAACCGCATAGCTGGTAATATAAGTTAACGGTGAAAGGTAACCATCGGGAATATGCATAAAATTATCTTAGTATCGGTTTAAAATTAGATGAATAATACAAATATAATTTATGGAAAAAATCAATCATTTAAAAGACTTTCGAAGGCAAATAATATTTTAGCTCAGTATATTTTTTGTGATAAAGAGAATTGCTAATCGTGTTGAAAGCCACAGCAAAAACAGCAAAGGACCCAATCCCGGATTTAGCCCGCCGAGTTATGAATAAATTCAATAATTTCTTTAACTTTATCAATCACAACCGGTATGGAGTTATTAACTTTTAACGATAAATTTATCTCCATATTTTGCACAGACGAAATGGAAATAACAATTAAATATATTTTAGGAAGCTTACCGGTAATTACTGCGGATTCAACAAGGTCTCTAAGACCAATATCATGAGCGCTGAGGGCGCGGGGGAAATCAGACGCAAACTTTGGTTGAATAACACACACTTGCCCTTCCTCCTTACCGTCCATTGTTGCATCGATCATAATTATTATTTTATTATCACTCAAATAAGATAATAGATGAAACCCGCCGGTACCGCCGTCAACAACTTCTACATTGTCCGGTAATTTTATTTTTTTTAGTTTGTGGATGCAATGCACACCAACACCTTCATCACCCATTAAATAATTGCCGATACCGAGGACAAGAACTTTTTCCAAATTAACCATATTATTTTATTGACGTTATTGAAATTACAAGGTTTGATAAAACTACAGTTTTACAATCAGGAATAAAAAATAAAAATTGCCTCTTACCCGGAAAGAAACGGGTAAGAAAGCAATTAAGAAAATTTCTACGTTGGTTTATCTTTCTCAATAAACTTCCAACCGCCCGCCATTGAAGATAGAACTCCGCGTCTTTCAACGTAATCGTGATAAAATACAATATAAACGTGTACAACTGCGAAAATTATGAAAAACCACATCATCAAATGATGCCATTGCCGTACTGCAAAATCTCCACCCAGGAAAGGAACAACCCATGCAAACAATTTGGGAAAGAAAGAATCGCTCATTGCGGAGTACATTCCAAATCCTGTAATAGATTGAAAGAGGAAAGCCAAAAATGTTAAGAAATATGTTAAACCTGCTAAAGCGTTATGCCCGACAGAAATAAACGGTTTCACTTTGATATGGAGAATATCCAATTTCAGCACATCGTAGCATTCCCTAATATATTTTTTTGTATACGGGATAAAGTTCTTCCAGTCGGCATATTTATTCCCGGCAAATCCCCAATAAATTCTAAATAGGAAATTAAAGAAGAAGATAAATGCCGCGACAAAATGAATGAATCTCACTGTTCCAAACCAATACCCTAAATAAGCTTCGGCGCTGCTTTGAATTGCCAAAGGATTTCCAATTAAATAACCTGTTACGGCAAGCGTTACAACTACCAACGCATTCAGCCAATGATATATACGTACGGGAATTTCCCAAACATAAACTCTTTTTATTTTTTGATCTTCCATATCTCCTCCTAAAATGTATCAATCTGATGAACATACGTACCCTTTTCATCATACAGATGAACAGCGCATGCAATACAAGGATCAAAAGAATGGATAGTTCTAAGAATCTCAAGCGGTTTTTCCGGATCGGCAACAGGCGTTCCCAATAGAGCTGATTCGTATGCTGAGCGTTTACCTTCATTATCTCTCGGCGAAGCATTCCATGTTGAAGGTACAACCAATTGGTAGTTATCTATTTTTTCATCTTTAATTACTATCCAATGAGCTAAAGCTCCGCGTGGAGCTTCGGTCATACCCACACCCTTAGCTTCTTTCGGCCAAGAAGACGGGTCCCATTTTTTATTGTTGAATGTGCGGGTATCGCCGTTTTTTATATTAGAAAGAAGTTGTTTGTAAAACTCTTTAGACCATCCGGCAATTAATTTAGTCTCCAACGCTCTAGCGGCAGTCCTTCCAAGGGTCGAGAATAAAGCAGTAACAGGAACATTAAGTTTCTTTAAAGTGGAGTTTACTAATTCCTGTACTTCTTTATGACCTGAAGCATAGGCGACTAGCATTCTTGCTAACGGTCCGACTTCCATTGCATTCCCTTTCCACCTTGGAGTTTTCATCCAACTGTATTTCCCGTCAACATTTAATTGATCGTAAGGCGGTTTAGGACCGGTATAGTTAAATTCAGTTTCACCCGACCAAGGATGTAATCCGCCACCGTCGCCGGCGGAATATTTATACCATGAATGTGTTACAAACTCTTTGACTTGTTCAACATCATGCCCGTCAATTTCATGAACTTTGCTCAAATCCCTATTCAAAATTGCACCTCGGGGAAATTTGAATGATTCTGTATCCCAATAACTTCCCGTGGGAAGATCACCATATGCGAGATAATTTTTTAATCCGCCGCCTATTCCTCCCCATTTAAGGTAGTATGGAGCAATTGCAAGTAAATCGGGAATATAAACTTGATCGATAAATTGTTGAGCTTCATCCAAGAGTGACCCGACATAAGATAATCTCTCGTCATTAATTGCATTAACTTCATTAATATTAATTGAGCAAGGCACACCGCCAACCAAATAATTAGGATGCGGATTCTTGCCTCCGAAAATTGTATGAACTTTTACAATTTCTTTCTGCCATTCTAATGCTTCCAAATAATGAGCAACGCCGATAAGATTAACTTCCGGGGGTAATTTATAAGCTTTGTGTCCCCAATATCCATTAGCAAAAATTCCCAGTTGACCGCTGTTAACAAATGCTGTTAATTTTTTCTGTAAATCCGAAAAATACTTCGGAGAGGTTTTGGGATAATTTGAAATACTTCTTGCAATTGCCGATGTCTGCTTTGGGTCCGCTTTTAGAGCGCTTACAATATCAACCCAATCGAGAGCGTGAAGATGATAAAAATGGACGACATGGTCTTGCATATATTGAGCACAGAACATTAAATTTCTTATCAATTCGGCATTTGGAGGCACTTTAATTTTTAGTGCATCTTCAACCGTTCTTACAGAAGCAAGAGCATGTACGGTTGTACAAACGCCGCATGCTCTCTCCGTAAATGCCCAAGCATCCCGCGGGTCTCTTCCTTTTAATATTTTTTCAAATCCGCGTACCATAGTTCCCGATGAATATGCATCTACAACTTTACCGTCTTTCACTTCAACTTCAAGACGAAGGTGTCCTTCAATTCTGGTAACAGGATCAACTACTATTCTTCTAGCCATTATTCACCCCCTTCTTTTTTCGATTCTTCAATATCAGCGTTAATTAATTTTCGCTTTTTTATGTTAGCGCGTACAGCGTGAGCAGCTATGCCTGCAACTGTAACGGCTCCAACTGCCAAACCGATATCGTCGGCAGTAGTCTCAATCCCAAATCCGGGAAATGAAGCGAGATGCTGATAGAATGGACCGTTGTCCCAGAAATTTTCTTCACTGCAACCAATACAGGGATGACCGGATTTAATTGGATAGCTCACCCCGTTATTCCACTTTGTAACTGCACATGCGTTATAGGTAACCGGCCCTTTACAGCCCATTTTATACAAACAATATCCTTTTCGTGCACTTTCATCGTCAAAACTTTCAACAAATAAACCGGCATCATAATTCGGTCTTCTGTAGCAGGTATCGTGTATCCTACGTGAATAAAATGCTTTTGGTCTTCCCATACCGTCTAATTCCGGGATCCTATCGAACGTAAGTAAATAAACTATAACACCTGCCATTACTTCTCCAATTGGAGGACAACCGGGAACATTTATAATCGGTTTGTTTTTAATAATCTTATGAATTGGAGTAGCGCCGGTTGGATTCGGGTTAGCAGCTTGAATACAGCCGTTGGAAGCGCAACTTCCCCAACTTATAATAGCTTTAGCACCTTCGGCAGCTTCTTTCACAATATCCAATGATGTTTTCCCTGCGATACAGCAGTAAACGCCGTCATTATCTGTAGGTACAGAACCCTCGACAAGCATTAAGTATTCGCCTTTGTATTTCTTCATAGTATTATAAAGAACTTCCTCCGCTTGATATCCGGCAGCTGCTTGAAGAGTTTCCGTATAAGCTAATGAGAGTTTGTCTAAAATAATTTCCGCAACTATCGGGTGTGAAGAGCGAAGAAAAGACTCACTGCAGCAAGTACATTCCTGAAAATGGAACCATACAACCGGCAAGCGATGTTTAGTTTCCATTGCACGTACTACATTCCCGATTCCACTGGCTTCAATTCCCATAAAGGCAGTAACCCAAGCACAGAATTTTAGGAAATCCCTTCTTGAATATCCGCTTGTTCTAATTTGTTCATAAATCGTTGGAGATTCTTCCATTAAATCCTCCTGTTTATTATCATTATTAATTGTTAAAGTTTTCTTCTATTGAATCTAAGTTCAAAATTGACTCGATATTTACAAAATCTCCCAAGTGTACTCTTTTCAACTTTGATGATTTTATCTGATAAATAGCTTCTCTAAATTTTATTTTGGCGAATGTGATGTTGCCGTCATCGAAGAGTTCAATTACTTCGCCGTGAAGATGAATTTTATTTTGAAGAGGGTCCTCGGAATTTGTCATGCATATATTTATGCAAAATAAATGCCAGTTCTAATAAATATGATTTCGGGATAAAAACGAGTGAGGAGGATATCCGGTTCACGGGTTTACGTAAATAAAGTTGCGGATTACCGTATAATTAGTGTATCTCGAATTTCTTTAACTTATCACGGAAAGTTGAAAGTGAAAGATTGAGAGACTTTGCAGCCTTCGATTGATTTCCCTTAGAATCTTTGAGCGCATTTTTTAAAAGATTATGTTCCAAACATGCAATAACATCAGTATACGACATCGAATCTTCAATAAAACATCTAT
>BDSW01000146.1 GCA_002898175.1 bacterium BMS3Abin04 | reverse complement strand
GGGAATTAAAAAATACTGGAGTAACCCGTCACTCCATTCTATAGCGAATAAATTTCTAAGGAAAAACAAAATTGTTGGAGCAATCTGCAGTTCCCCAATAATTTTAGCAAAAGCCGGCTTATTATCCGGTTATGAAGCAACTTGCTTTGAAAATGACAAACGAGAATTGGAAAAAGAAGGTGTAGCCTACAAAAATTTACCGGTTGTAATCAGCAAGAATTTAATCACTGCAAACGGACCTTCTGCGGCTCAGGATTTCGCAGAAAAGATTATAGAAAAAATCAAATATAACTAAACTCCGTTAAACCTATAAAACCAAACATGACTAATAAGAATTTTAAATATTGCAATAATCTCATAAAATATTCCAGGTTTAAAACCAGAGTAGTAAATATCGGGGGAATTCCACTTGGCGGTAACTATCCGGTTAGAATTCAATCGATGACAACGACAAACACGCTTGACACAAAATCAACCGTTAAACAATCAATAAGAATGATTGAAGCAGGCTGTGAATATATTAGAATTACAGCGCCTAGTATAAACGAAGCCGAAAATTTAAAGAATATAAAAGAAGAGTTGAAAAAAAACGGTTATTCAGTACCGCTAATTGCAGATATTCATTTTACACCAAACGCAGCGGAAGTTGCAGCCAGGATTGTTGAAAAGGTTCGCGTAAATCCCGGGAATTATGTCGATAAGAAAAAATTCTTCCAAACCGAGTATACCGACAAAGAGTACGAAGCTGAAATTGAAAGAATACAAAAACGTTTTTCTCCTTTGGTTAAAGTTTGTAAAGAATACGGAACAGCAATGAGAATCGGAACAAACCACGGTTCTCTTTCCGATAGAATTATGAGCCGATACGGAGATACGCCTCTGGGAATGGTTGAGTCAGCTTTGGAATTTGTTAGAATCTGTGAGGACTTAAATTATCATGATATCGTGTTATCCATGAAAGCCAGCAACACGCAAATTATGGTTGAAGCTTATAGATTACTTGTAAATAAAATGATTATATCCGGCAGAAATTATCCTATTCATCTCGGTGTAACGGAAGCCGGAGACGGAGAAGACGGCAGAATTAAATCAGCTCTGGGAATAGGCGCATTGCTGGAAGACGGTATTGGAGACACAATTCGAGTTTCTTTAACCGAAGAACCCGAGAAAGAAATTCCCGTTGCAATCGCTTTGGTTAAAAGATATGAGAACAGAGAAAATCATGATGAAATTCCATCGTTGGATTCTATTCCTAAAAATCCTTTTGAATATGCAAAACGGAAAACGTTTCAGGTAAACGGAATCGGTGGGAAAAACGTTCCTGTTGTTATTGCTGATTTTTCTAAAACTCATATTAAAAGTTTTGCAGATTTAAGTACGATTGGATATAACTATAATCCCGGTTTAGATAAATGGAATATGAATGACACGGCTGCAGACTTTATTTATTTGGGAAAGCAAGAAATTGATTTCGAATTACCGAATTCGTTGAAAGCAATATATGATTCTGATTATTATAAAACTCTCAAAATTCCTAACAATGCGTTTCCGCTTTTTACGATAGATATGTTTGAAAAAGCATCTGCTCGTTCAGATACTTTAAATTTCGTTGAATTAACTATCAATGATATATTTTCTGAAAAGTTTAATAATTTTGCCGACAATGAATCAGTAGTATTTGTTATAACAACTTCTAACCTTGCCGCAATGGCGGAACAGCGCAGAGCATTTTTCGAGTTTATGCTGCGAGGGGTAGAGAATCCGGTAATTATAAAACGAAATTATTGTAATATTAACGCTAACTTGTTCAGGCTTCATAGCTCAACCGATTTTGGCGCTTTGCTGATTGACGGATTCGGGGAAGGAGTTTGGGCAAATACCGATGAACTTGGATTAGGCTCTGAGAAGAACACCCGTGTTTTAGTTAACAGAACACTGTTTGGAATATTGCAGGCTGCAAGAACCAGAATATCCAAAACAGAATATATTGCTTGCCCTTCTTGCGGTCGTACTTTATTTGATTTGGTAGAGGTTACAAATAAAATACGCAAAAGAACCGAGCACTTAAAAGGAATGAAAATCGGAATCATGGGCTGCATAGTTAACGGTCCGGGTGAAATGGCGGATGCGGATTACGGTTATGTCGGTTCCGGCATCGATAAAATTACGCTTTACAGAGGTAAAGAAGTTGTGATGAAAAATATTAACTTCGAGAATGCAGTTGACAAGCTTATTGGCTTAATTAAAGAAGACGGTAATTGGGTTGAGCCTAAATAAATTCTAAAATCAGATAATTAATTTTTAACTTAAACTGTTAAAAATATTTATACAAAATCAGTAAGTGAACTAAAATTCGGGTCGAATAATCTTTTGTAAATTCTTAAAGCATAAGAATCGGTCATGCCCGAAATATAATCGCACACAATTCTAGCTCTTGCTTCAACAGATTTTTCATTCTTAATCAAATAGTGAGTAAAATCCGGCAGTAGTTTTATTTTTGCATCCCCGGCAATATAGTTCTGCTCAAATACTTTGAACATTCGTTCTATCATTTCATCCGCTTTAAATTCCATTTGATGCAGCGGTGGTGAAGTAAAAACCAAATCGACTGCAATCCTTTTATATAAATCCGCTTTCTCTTGAAGAGCTCTATCAATCTGCAATTTATATTTGTACCTGTTTGTAAAATCGTCCATAAATGTTTTACGTTCTTTAATATCGCAGCCCAGAATAAAATCGCCGATCAGTGAACCGAATTTAGGTTTATAATTGCGTTGTCCAATCCATTTCTTTAAATCTTCAATAATATCTCTCTGCCGCGAATTTAAATTGGTTTCATTATCAATTAACCAATGGTCCAACTTTTGGATTGTAATAAATCTTCCGGACACGCTATCAACAATATCATTTATTGCATAAGCCGTATCGTCCGCCCAATCCATTATTTGGCATTCTATGCTTCTGAAATCATTTGCTTCTTTGATTGAATGAAATTGATCTTTATAATCCCTTCCGGCAAATACAAAATCCAAGTATTTTTCTTGATAATCGTAAACGAAATGATTTACAGGATTATCATAATCTTTGTATATAACTTTATATTTTAAAATAGAATCAATAAAAGCACGAGTAGGATTCATTCCGCGCCTGTCGTCTTGGCTTCTATAGAAAACTTCGGTTAATAATCTTAATGTCTGCGCATTCCCTTCAAAACCGCCGTATTCACTCATCAAATTGTTCAGGGTTCTTTCGCCTGCATGACCAAACGGAGGATGACCGAGATCATGTCCTAAACACGAAGATTCAACAAGATCGGGATCGATATAATAATTCTCGTCAAAAGGCGAATCGGATAGATTGTTTAAGTAATTACAAATTGATCTTCCGATTTGCTCCACCTCGATTGAATGAGTTAATCTGGTTCTGTAATAATCACTTTCGCCCGGTAAAAAGACTTGAGTCTTACCCTGTAATCTTCTGAATTCGGATGAATGGATTACCCTGTCGCGATCAATTTGAAACGGGGTTCTGTATTCGGTTCTATTACTTTCCCGCAGCCGCTCAAAATCAAAATCCTTATAAAAACTATTCTT
>BDSW01000145.1 GCA_002898175.1 bacterium BMS3Abin04 | reverse complement strand
ATCTATACCAAATATTTCTGTAACCCCAAACTTTAAGATTGGAAACATCAGCTTCTTTTTCGTATAACTTTAAAGCTTCTGAAATTGCTTGCAAAACTTTGTAATGCGTATCGGGACCACTTCCTTCGGGATCCAGAGCAACCGTTACAATTGTAGGTTTAACTTTTCGTAATAATTCCAAAACCGGTAATACATCTCTTCTTAATTCGGGATTTTCGGTAAATATTTCACCCTGATAAAAACCCAACCTCAAATGAGAAACGCTATCAGAGTTAAACCCAAAATATGCCCAAAGAATTTCTTCCTCCCACTCGCGAAGCATTCCCTTGTATTTCTGCATCTGCGGAATGTCTTTTTGTCCGGGATATTGCGCTCTAAAGTACTTTATAAGTTCCTTTATTTTATCCTGAAGAAATTTATAATCATATTTACCATACAGCTCAACAAGATTTCTTAAAAGTCTTCGTGAAGTTGCTTCATTCTTAAGTGTTCTACTATGGAACGCAATCCCGTCTAAATATAAATTTACATCTCTGTTTCTTCCTTCAATAAATTCCGGTTTGAAATAATTCTTTTTAAATCGTTTTTTAAATTCGGCTTTTCTTAAGAGATCTGTTAGGGTTTCCAAAACCTCTATCATATAATTATTTGTTACTGCAGTAAATCCGCTTGTAAGGGTTGTAAAATGATGTTGGTTAGAAGCAGTCCTTACAAGGTGAACAATGTAAGGTAAATACCCTAACATAATATCATCGTGATGCGGTGCTGTGTGCAGAATAGTTTCGTTTTCGAGAAGAGCCAAACCCTTGTTAAATCTTTCGTTTACTGTGTTTTGAATTAAAGAATTTAACTTTCTTGGTGTTAGTCCCGATTTTTGCAGGATTAAATTAGCAAGTTTATCGTTTTTATAATCACTAATATTTAAATCTTTTATTTGTCTGTTCTTCGCTTTTGCAAGATTGATAATTGTTCGTTCGATTGAAGCTTGTGAAATCGGAGTTTCGTTTTTAAGGTTCACAAATCTTCTTTCTGTTAAACGTAAAGCAGCTCCGTTTGTTAAATAAAACCGTGCATTCTTTAATTTTTGTAAAACAGTTGCCGGGTATTCATTCGTCTCGCTATTTTCAATAGAAGCTTTAAGAATATTAGCTTTTGCTTCGCCAGCAGCAATAACAAGCGCAGCCGCATCTTTTTTATATGTAATTGTATTTAGCCCAATCGTAATAACCAGTCTGTTGCGAGCGACCTCAATCCCGCCTAAATCGGTTGCAGCAGCAGCTTGTGTTTCGTAGTTCGTTTCGGTTAGTCGTGTAGTCGAAAAATGATCGCTTCCTTTTACATTAAATCCTATGTGCCCGTCGGGACCTATTCCTCCCAAGAAAAATCCGATTCCGCCCAACTCTCTAATTTTGTTTTCATAATTTGTGCAGAATTCATCAACAATTTCTATCGTTCTTTTTTGAAGTCTTTCGATACGATTTCCGGCAAATCTTGTTCTTAATGAAAGATCGACTTTCTGATCCGGGAAAATTTCCTCTAATGGTAAATTCTCCGCAGTTCCGATTTCGTTCACGTTTATTAATAATGCCTTTTTAGGATCGAGTCCTAAATTGCTGATATAATATTTTTGTATATAAAAATAAAAGCTGTTATGCTGAGAAGAATTAATCGGGTAGAATTCATCGATCTGTACAAAATGTAAACTTTTTAGTTGAGGCTTATTTGTTGGGTCTAAACCGACTTTTGCAATTTCATCTTTTACTTTTTTGGTTCTCCAATTATTTACAAAGTACGAAACCCATCTAATAAAATGTTCGGGAGTTTTTCCGGTCGGCAAAGAGATTACTCCGCCTGGATTATTTTGAACCCATTCTATAAAACGGAGTGCGGTTAATTTTCCAAGTTCGGGAAAGTTATCTACTTGAACAACAGGTATTTTTTCGGTCGGTTCGTAAATTAACTTTTTGCCGGAAAGTTTTAAATGATGCTGCTCAACTCTTGAAATACCGTTTACTTTTAATTTTGAATAAATCGAATTTTGCATCTATTCCGCTCGCTATTTGAATAATAAAAATAAATTGGAAGTCAAATTTACATTAATTACAGAGAGAATAAAAACCGGCTTATTTATCTTAATCTAAATCGCTCCACCTGTTTTAAACATCATTCCAATAAAAACAAATGAAATGGAAAGAATTGTAATTACCATAATATTTATAGTGATTGACATAAGGTTATTTTCATTTAACTTAGGAAGTAGTTTTGATCTGCCGTAAATTGCCAAAAGAAAAGTAATTACTAAAAGCGAAAACTTTCCAACAATCAAATGCGAATAAATAATTTTGAAAGAAAACCACGCAGAAATATCCGGTACAAAGTGATAAGCTAACCATAGACCCGTTAGTAATTGGAAAATTAAAATATGGATGGAAATTTTGTTGTAATCTGTTTTCAATTGAGCAATATTTTCAGACGATTTGTTTTTTAACGCTTTCGGTAAAGACGTAAACGACAGCATCAAATATCCGCCGACCCAGATTGTTGCAGATAATATATGAAGTAAGAGAATTATTGTAAGCATGTTTTACTTTCTTTTATTTTTAGAAAATGAAATAATAAACAAAATTTACGTAACTATATCGATAAATAACATCTCAATACATTTCACAAAAAGAATTTTAGAAATTTTAAGTAATTAGTTATTTAATTGGATAAGTAAATGCGAAGGCAAAACCCCAAAATTGTTTTGTATTAATACCGTAAATATCAACGGGAAAGTTTAATACTAAAATAAAATCGTCATTTCGCTCAATTGTTGTTCCGATGTTAATTGTAAGCTTTTTAGAATTTTTTACATGCGAAATTGACATGTAATAAAGACCAAGAATCAGCTGGATTTTATTTAAATAATAACCTAAATCGGCATTTATGAAATAATCCGGAATACCGGTAGTATTATCAATATGAAATTGACTTTCAAAATTCAAGTCAAGCGAAAGGTTTTTAGTAAAACTTCTCGAACAAACAATTCCCGTAGCAAGGGAATTATCGAACTCATCAACGGAATTTGTTTTGTTGGAAATAGTATAAATTTTATTGCCTAAAGGTGTATTAAATCCGGCAAGGAACGCAAATGAATTCTTATCCCAATTCAAAAAATTATATTTCAATCCCACACTTAAAGAAGACGCGTCGCCCGGTATAGAAACCCCCGCTTCTAATTTATTGATAACTCCGTAAGTAAATCGAAAGTTAAGTTGAGAAGTTGTTTCCAAACTGTTTTTCCCATCGAATGAGTGGATTAAATTTCCTTCCTCATTCCACAATTTAGAAGAAAAACCTAATAAAAATGAAGGTTCAAATTCTAGCGTATTTTCCGGTACGGTTGCTGTATTAACTGCCGATAATTTAGAAGCGGAAATACCGGAAACCTGTGCTATTAAAACATTAAGAAATATTAGATAAGTTAAGTATATAATTGAAATAATTTTCATTTTACTTTACAAAATAAGTTAAAAAGCTGCTCCAATTAATCTAAAGCTAATTTACTATTTTCAAGTAATTTTCTATATCCATCTCTACTTTTTCAATTGGAATATGCTGGTATGTAACTCTATCTAAAAACAATCGAATTTCCTTAAAAGTTCTACCCATTCTTCCTGCTGATTTCTTTGCGGCTTCGTCTTTATTTTCAACCACCCAATTAATTGCATTTTTCAACTCACTAATAAATAAATCAACTTCGTCTTTATTATTTTTAATCAATTCGCTTTTTATAACCAGTCCGGCGTTCGGTAATCCTGAAAATTCAGGATGCAGCTCTTTCCACAAGTCACTGTAAGAAAAAGCTTGCTTAATATTTTTATTTGAAGCTAATGCATAGCTTGCTTCGGGTTCTCTTAAAAGAGCAGCTTCAATTTCGTTGTTAACCAATTTTGCGGCAATTTCTTCCGGTCTTCCAAACGGTTCACCGAAAACAAAATTATACTCATCCGGATTTTCGCCGAAACTTTTGAGCAAATAGTCC
>BDSW01000144.1 GCA_002898175.1 bacterium BMS3Abin04 | reverse complement strand
GTAATGGCAGAAAAGACGAATAATACTTGTGACGTGTAATATGTAAATAAGATAGTTTCTTCGGAAAACTTTAAATGTTTTTTAAATTTATTAACCGCTAGAACTGAGTCTGAGATAACAAAGATTATTCCACCAACCATTACAAACAAATTTTGTAAATCGCTTTGGAATAAATATCTACTAACTGCCGTCCATAGCATAAAAGATATCATAATGATATAAAAAACAACCGGAAGAATGTTTGAACCTAAATCATTTTTCAAATACAGAAACATTAAAACTGCATAAATAAGAATACTTGATAGAATCAAGTAATTATATTGATAAACATTCATCGTAAAGGCATAAATGTAAAAGATATGAGCTATCAGAAATGCGAACAAGCCATATTTGAAATACTTCCTTGACAGCATTAAAAAAATGTCTCCAGCCAAAGAAAATGAAAGTCCGAATAATATCCAAAATGAGTATTGTTCTTGTCCGTTCCAATTGAACAATAATAGTGATATAATTAAAAGCATTGTCAGAGGTTTAAAAATCATAAACGGCAGTATATTGGCAACATGCTTTGACCAAATAGTTAATATTCCGGATAAAACGATTAGAGTTATAAAAGTTAGCTGCATTCTTTACAAATTACGTTAAGTCCGAAGTTGGGTTTAAATAGTTATCTAAACGCATATTATCCAAATTTTCTATCGCTTTTGTAATTCTCACTAATACGAGAGTAACGTCGTCATTTGGTTCAATTCCATTTCTGAAATTCTTAATACCGGTTATAACAGAATTTAGGACTTGAGCGGATTTATTTCCAATATTATTTATGAGATAGTTATTTAATCTATCTTCACCGAATAATTCATTTTTTGAATTCATAGCTTCTTCAATCCCATCGGAAGTAAAAACAAATAAGTCGCCTGGAATGAGGTGAAATGTTTCTTCTTGAAGCGACGAATTAAATACCGGGCCATGCTCTAAGCCAACGCCAATACCTTTGGGTATATAAGTTTTTACAACACCGTCCCTAATCAACTTTAGCGGTGTGTGCCCGGCTCTGGCTATTTTAACTACTTTTTTTTCAATATCAAAAAGAGCCACAGTTATAGTAATAAACCAATGTTTATCTATGCTTTCATAGATATTCTTGTTTATTTCCTTTAGTATTTCTACCGGGGATTTATTAGCCGTACAATAAAGTTTTACCATTGTCTGTAATTTAGACATATAAAAAGAAGCCGATAAACCTTTCCCGGAAACATCGCCGACAACAACAAATAGTTTTGTATCGAAAACTTTTATCAAATCAAAATAATCCCCACCGACTTGCATAGCCGGAATCATTGTACCGGCAATATCTAATCCGGGTAGCTGGGGAACTTTTTGAGGTAGTAATTTTTCTTGAATTTTTCTTGCAACTACCAGTTCCCTATCCAATTTAATTTTTTGCGCTTCAGCTTCATATAATCTTGCATTTTCTAATGATACTGCCGTTTGATTCGCCGCAGCTATTAAAAGATCCAAATCCTTACCGGCAAATTGAGAACCGGAATATTTTAGTCCGAATAAAAGTAAACCGATAACTTTTGATTTTATTAAAAGAGGAATAACAGTATAAATCCCTTCTTCAATAAATTTTTGGTAATCATTAGGAAAAACTTTTTCAAACTCTTCAACTCCAATTGCAACAGGCTGATTAAATTTTATCTTTTCTTGAGTAACCGATTCAATAAAACTTTGCCGATTTTCAATAGTGAGTTTTTTTTGCCTAAAACCTTTTTCTCTTCTCAAACTGCAACGACCGGTTTTTTCATCTCTGAGTGCAATTCCGAATTTTTCTAATTTAAGCGAATTAACAAAAATTTCGGTTACTGAATCTAAAATATTTCCTAATCCGACTACTGTTGATATATGGTTAGAAAACTCAAGCAATACTTTACGGTAGGCAAATTGTTCGGGATAAAATTTACGAGTAATTATTTCTTGAAAATGATCTTTTGTGGATTGAAAAATAATTGCAAAAATTATAAATATTCCTGCTGCAATTAATCCTTGATATTCACTTGCAATTGCTCTGCTAATCTTCTGCCCCAAAATATAGATTACAAAGAAATAAATACCTGCTACCGTAATCGTTGCAACACCGTACATAATTGCATTTTTAATAACATCGGTAACATCCATAAGTGAGTACTTAAAAATTGAATAACCGAACGATATTGGTAATAAAGCAATAAGAATGATCGGCATAAAATACTCTGGGGAATTAAAAATTGTATCTGCTAAAACATTTGCCAGCGTGCTGGTGTAAATCAAAGCTGCAAGTCCAATTGCATAACTAATTAAAATTATAAATATAGAATTACGTTCTTTAGATGTATTTAATTTTAAATAACTTCTAAACAACGAAACAAACCCGATTATCAATGCTATAAGAATTAGGATATTTACGACAACTACAAACTTTATGTTATTCATATAAGCTTTGTAGCTGGAATTATAAACAAAAATAATTTTGTAAATAATAGTTAATACTGTTAAAACAATAGGGATAGCATAAAGAGTTTTTACTGTTTTGTTTTTCTTAATTATCTTAAACTCATTTGGAAACAACCAAAAGAAATGTATGTAAACAAAAGGAAGAAATACAGCCGCCAAAGACCAAGTCATATCTATTAAAATCAATAACCATTCATACTGCCAAATGGGATTCGTGGATGGGCTACTGGCTATTAAAGTCCAAGTGGAAAATAAAATATACAATACTCCAATTCTATAAAATAACCTCTGCATACGTCCATCGGGTTTAGCATAGATTACTATAAAACCAACAACTAACCAAATAATAGCTAATAAGCCAACAGCAAGTCCACCGAAATTTATCAACTTCTTTATTTTCACTTTGGTTACGGTAACATTTTTACCATGCTTAATAGTATAATTAGCAGTATCTCCTCTTGCTAGGCGGTCAATTAGATTTGAAGCAGTAAATAAATCTTTAATCTTTGTGCCGTTTATTGCTAATAATGTATCCCCGTTTCTAATCCCTGCATTCCAAGTTACACCTCCAACTTTTACCAAATCAAAAACAAATGCAGTACTGTCTTTATTAACATACTTCGGCACCCATAGACATTCGTCATTTGAACGCGGTGTAATATTGATAATAAAATATAAATTAATAAGACCTATCACAAAAAGAATTGAGGTTACAGGTAATAATAATTTTTTTCGATATTTTATAAATAGAGCCATAAATCCCAATTTTGTTATTTTACTTTTATAACTAAACATGTTATGTCATCAGACTGTTCCGCATCCCAAGTATGTTCATGGATATCATCAATAATTGCATTTAAAATCTCCTCCGAACTTGCATTAGCTTTTTGTAAGGATAATTCTTCCAAACGTTCATCACTATATTCTTCGTTCTTTGTATTCATTGCCTCGGTAATTCCGTCCGTAAACAGCACAATTACATCGTCGGTCTTTAAACTTACTTTTTCCGACTCATACGGAATGACAGTATTCATAACACCCAAGATCATACCACCTTTTTTAAGCTTAATTATCTCACCGTTTCTTAATAATAAAGGCGGATTATGACCGGCATTGACATACTCAAATACTTTAGTTTCCAAATTTAACTTACCCCAGAAAAAAGTGATAAAGCTTCCATTGGTTGTATTTTCGGACACTAAATCGTTTATTAAATTAGACGCATGCACAAGGGGAATGTTCTGTTTAACAATTGATTTAAGAAATGCCTGTAAATTTGCCATTAGTAAAGCAGCTTGAACTCCCTTACCGGAAACATCCGCTATAGCAAGAAGCAGTTCTTTATCGTTTAATTTTATTAAATCATAATAATCACCGCCAACTTGTCGTGCGGTTTTGTTATACGCCGATATTTCTATTTCTTCTAGTTTTGGAATGGATGAAGGCAGTAAATTTTGTTGAATGTTCTTTGCAATTTCCAAATCCTTTTCCATTTTTTGCTTTTCTATAGCTTCTTTAAAAAGTCTGCTGTTTTCAATAGATATGATAGCAAGACCTCCAACCGATGAAACATATTCAATATCAGACTTGGTATAAGTCAGGTTATTCAGTCTTTTACCTAGTAGAATTAAACCTTTTGTCTCCCCTTTTATCAGCATTGGAATTGCTAATACAATTCCTAAGTTCCATAATTTGGAATACTTTTCTTTGATTTTTATTTCATCTAAAGGTTCGGTTTCACCAACTAATAAACAATCACCTAAAACATTCTCTAATTCATCGACCGGTATCCTTGATTCCAATACCTTAGGTTTACGATTTTCACAAGTTACAAGGGCAAACTTAGAAACTAACATTTGCGCAATTACAGAAAAAACTAATAACTTGCTTACCCTTTTCTCTTCTATAATACCGCTGAATTCTTTACTTAAATCGAATAGAGAACTAAGTTGATTTATCTTTGAATCCAACGTTTTATTTATTTCTTTTAATCTTTCCACAGCAAGTGAGTTTTCTATTGCCGTACTTCCAATATTAATTAAAGTTGTAAGAAAATCTTTGTCCTTTTCTAAATAGGGTTTCTTATTAAGTTTTTCCCCGAGAATAATTAACCCGATAAATCTACTTGCAGTTTGAATTTTTATATAATATTGTAAATGGTGCTGTTTTAGAAAAGTTTTAAATTTCTTATCCGCTTCAAAGTTATCTATGGAAATTTCAGGGAAATCATCAAGTTGATGATTGACAAATCCTTTAGATGATTTAATATTAAGTTTATTGTCCTCAACAAATAGTACAACTCCCTTTGTAATCTGTAACTTTGCAAAGCATGTAAAAAGAATATTGTTTAACGTGAAATCGAGATCAAGACTGGAATTTACTAAATTGGAAAAATCTACAAGTGCAGAAAGATTTTTTAAGGCGGAGTTTTGATCTTGTAAATGCATACGATTTAGGATAAATATTTTACTAATGTTACTCGGTTCTTGCCCTTTGCCGGGTGAGAATATTTAATTTGATCCATAAGTTTTCTCATCAAAAACATTCCAAGTCCACCGACCTTTTTTTGCTTTAAGTATTCTTCTAAATTCGGTTCAGGTATTAAAGACGAATCGAAGGAAGAACCGTTATCCGTAATAATTATGGAAAACTTTTTATTATAAAATTTAACATTAACCAAAATCTCTCCGTCAGGAGAATAATTATATGCATGCTTAATAATATTAGTGCAAGCTTCATCAACAGCAAGAATTATTTTACCGGTAGTTTCTTCATCAAATCCGCATTCTAATGCAGATGATTTAATAAAGTTACGCACAGTAGATAAATTTGCCGTAGAACTTTTAATAGTTAATTTTTTATCTATTTTATTCTTAATATTTTTCAATTATTTTGATTCACCAAATTTTTCAACAGCATCTTTTTCGTTATCATAAAACTCATATAGCATAGGAAAACCAAGCAAATCAAAAATATTATAAACGTCTTTCTTTAAATTTGAAAACTTAATATCTCCATCGTTTTCCCGCATAGTTTCAATATAAGCCATAAACACGCCTAACCCTGCGCTGCTGATGTAATTGAGATCGGATAGGTTAACAACCACTTTATAGTTGCGATCATCAATCAACTTGTTAAATGCATTTTCAAGTTCGGGAGTTGTATGAGCATCCAAATATCCTCTAATATCCAAAACACTAACCGAACCCATCCCCCGCATATCAACTTTAAAATCTGCCATCAATTATCTCCAATTGACTTATTATTGAATTTCCATTTAAATAAGACTAATGTAATATCGTCATGTTGTGAACTATCCTTTGAAAAAAGCGAAACCGATTCTATAATTTTTTTTGCTAGAGTGTTCATATCACCCTCCTTATTTTCTTTAATCACTTTTTCAAGTCTATTATATCCGTACTCCTCTAAACTTTTATTCTGTGATTCATTTATACCGTCAGTAAATAAAATTAAAATATCGTTATAATTTAATTGAATTTCCATTTCTTTTATTATTGATGCAAACCTATCGCTTTTTTCTATACCAAGCCCAATCCCTTGTGGAATATATTTTATAATTTGATTATTAGTATAATGCATTATAGGCGAATGCCCTGCACGACAAAAAGAAAATTTACCCGTTTTTATGTTTAATATACCATATGTTGCGGTTACAAAACTTTTTCTATCTAAACTTTCTTTTAATATCTCGTTTGCTTTAATAAAAAGTTCTTTAGGAGTATTTGTTACGCCGGACAAAGACTTAAAAATTCCTTTAACTTCAGCCATAATAAAAGCGGCTTGAATACTCTTACCCGAAACATCGGCAATTATAAATCCTATATTCTCATTATCCAACTCGAAAAAATCATAATAATCACCGCCCACTTCAAATGCGGGAATGAATAAAGATGCAATGTCTAAATAATTAACTTTCGGTATTGACTTCGGTAAAATTTTTCGTTGGATTTCTCTTGCCACATCCAATTCTTTTTCAAGTCTTTCCTTTTCAATAGATTCTTGAATCAACTTAGCATTTTCTAATGCAAGTGCGGCATAATCGGCAAATGCAGATATTGATTTCTTATCCTCATCATCAAAAAACATATCATTTTCTCTTGCAGCAAATAAATACCCGTTTATTTTCCCGTGCATCTTTAGCGGTGCAACTACAACCGATTCAAACCCCTGCTGTTCTTCATTACTTAATGTTTTAAGGTTAAATGTATTTATATCATGCGAAAGTAAATCTTTTTGCCTTAAATTTGAAGTGATGTTTTCAGCCTGCAAATACCCAATACTATTAACGGATTGAATTGTATCTTCTTCATTAAAGGATGTTGCCAACCAAGCTGCTTCACAATTGCACACATTACGAGTCATTTTTGTAACAGTATCACTCAATTCATTTATATCAAATACCTGGTTTATTAAACTGTTTAAATCCATAAATGAAGAAAGCTCTTCCGTTTTCCTATCAATTGCTGCTGCCGTTGGTATATGGAACAATGTTGTAAAAAATATTACACTGTAATAAATTATTCCGTAAATCATAACTAATCTTAAAATCATGGTTAAAGCCGGCAGCGGAAAATTATAAAGAAAAGATACGCTTGTGCCCACCGCAAATAAAACAATCATTATAATGGATAACCCGAGCAGGCTGATTTTCTGCTTTTTGGTTAGGAAAGCAATCCATGCAACTCTAAATGAATTCATTAATATTAAACTAATGGAAATACCTTCTAATATATCTACAAGAAACTGAATATCATTGTTTATGTACTCAACAGAACCGGCTAACGCAGTAAATATAAAAAACAGAACCATAAGATTAAAATAAAAAGACGGATTTCGTTTTTGTCTTAGAAAAAAGAGTGTTTTTATTGTTTGAAATATGTAAGCTATTGCTACAATAAGTACCAGCATTAAAAAAGCATTGAAGAGTGATTCAAAAAAATTCGACTCAACTTTCGTTGTAAACGAATACGGATAACTAAAAAGCATGTAAGCAGTTTTAACAATAAAAATAACAATTGCCGTAAAAATACCGCTGGTTACTATCACAGACAGGATGGCCGAAGTTTTATTCCGAATAAATTCAACCACGTAAACCGCCCATAAATAAAGAGTAATTAGAATAAAAATTTCACCTAAAAGTAGAACGAATAAGTTGTCTGTTGCGGGGAAAAATATTTTGTATATAAAAATTAGAATTGAAAACAGAACTGCATTTTCCAGTTTTCTTTTAGTACTTGCGTGTAAAATTCTATTTATAATTAACGTCATAATTTGTAGCTAAATCATTTGCAAAATTATTTTCGGATTTTATCCTGACTATAAATTCACTTAAATTCTCTCTTGAAAGAGGACTATCCGGGTAATTTCCGAAAATCTTTTTGATATCATTTTAAAACATTAGATTCAATTTTGAGCTAGTTTATAATAATTCATTTTGATAAGGTTCAAGAATAATTTTCAAACTTTCTCTTGCTCTGAAAATCCTTGATTTAATTGTCCCGACTTCGCAATTCATCTTTTCCGCAATTTCTTTATAACTAAATCCATCAATATCCCTGAGTATTAAAGGTTCTCTCAATTTATCCGGTAATTTACTAATAGCTTTCCTAACCAAATGCGGAATATCAATGTTTTCCGTGTTATGACCGGTACTTAACCTATAAGCTTCATCTTTAATCGGGACAAATATACTGCGAACCCGTTTTTTCCTAAGATAATCTCTACATTTGTTTATCGTAACTCTATAAAGCCAAGTTGTAAACTTCGATTCGAAGCGAAACTCTTTGAGTTTATTATAAGCACTTATAAATACATCTTGAGAAATATCATCAATATACTCGCTATCGCCCAAAGTTAAATAAACTAAGCTTCTAACTTTTTCTTTATGTTTATTAACTAATTTACTGAATGCAGTTTCGTCTCCTTGTTTAAACCGTTTAATTAATAATGCATCTTCATCGTTAAGATTGGTACTATTTTTACCATTTAATTTACTATTTCCTTCCTTACTCAATTTTAGACGCTTCCCTTTTTATGTAGTTCCCTTAGTTTATTTATAACTCCCGCCCGGTAGAATTTTGTATTGTTTTGTTAAGCAAATATTAATATTTTCTAAAAAATTGTTTCCCATATTTTGAGTTTATAGCCAAAAAATATAATTTTCCCGGTAAAAATACTTTCATTTCTCGTAAAGAATCCATAACTTAGCTGAGAATTAAATTTGATATAATTTAGTAAATCCTCTTTATAAATTACACATTTCTTTTTAATATTGATTGATAATTGTTTATTTACATAATTTTAGAGGTTTCTATGAAAGTTAAAACAAAAGAGCAATATAATGCAGTAGTACTTGAGCTGAAGGGAAATGTAATGGGCGGTCCCGAAGCTGAAAAATTCGGTCAGCAGTTACATCAATTGCTTGATGAAGGTAAAAAAAATGTAATTATTGATTTAGCAGGTGTAAAGTTCATGAATAGTTCAGGACTTGGAATGTTGATTAGCGGATATACAACGATGAAAAACGGCGGCGGTACATTAAAACTTGCAAATGCAACCGAAAAAATAAACAGTTTACTGATTATTACTAAACTTATTTCAATTTTTGAGCATTATAATTCAGTCGATGATGCTATAAAAAGTTTGTCTGGTAGTTAAACTCTACATGATTTTTGTAATTGAACTCCGAACAAGTACATTCGGAGTTTTTTATTGTCATTTCTAACACTAAATTTTTTGGAGAAGGCATGAATGTTACTGTTGTTGTCGGTAGTCAATGGGGAGATGAAGGAAAAGGTAAAATTGTTGATATTTTATCTGAAAGGCATAATATAGTTGCCCGCTACCAAGGCGGAGCAAATGCCGGTCATACGATTGAAATAGGTGATAAACAATTTATTCTTCATTTAATTCCTGTCGGGATTTTACGAGAGAACGTGATTTGCATAATTGGTAATGGAGTAGTGATTGATCCTGTTGCTTTGCTGGAAGAGATTGAAACACTTGAAAATTTCGGGATAAACATTGAAGGAAGGCTTCTTATAAGTAATAACGCTCATTTAATAATGCCCTATCATAAACTTCTTGATACAATAAATGAAAGCGGGAAAAACAAAATAGGAACAACCGGTCGCGGTATTGGTCCATGCTACTTAGATAAATATGCGCGTAAAGGAATCAAAATTGAAGATCTGTTAGACAGATCATTATTAGAAGAGAAACTTAGAAGAAACATAGAAGAGAAGAATAATATTCTAAAAAAGATTTATTCCAGAGAAGAATTGGATGTTAATAAGATAGTTGAAGAATATTTAGCATTTGACGAAAAGATTGATAAATATATAACTAATACAGCCGCCTATTTAAATAAAGCAATTGATGACGGAAAATCAGTTTTAATGGAAGGAGCACAAGGAGCATTACTGGATATTGATCACGGCACCTATCCTTACGTTACATCTTCTAATCCTACTGCAGGCGGCGCTTGCACGGGAACGGGAATCCCACCGACAAAAATCAACTCGGTTATCGGCATAGTAAAAGCATATACAACGCGTGTCGGGTTAGGTCCTTTCCCAACCGAAATGCTTGATGAAGAAGGGGAAAACCTGCGTAAATGGGGGCATGAATTCGGAGCGACTACCGGACGACCGCGCAGATGCGGATGGTTCGATGCTCTTCTTGTGAACTACTCACGTACAATTAACGGGATGGAAAGAGCAGCTATTACGAAATTGGATGTTTTAAGTAATTTTGACGAAATCAAAGTCTGCACCGGCTACAAACTTAACGGCAAAGAACTTAAATATTTCCCTACCAGTCTGAATAAATTAGAGAAAGTCATTCCAATTTACGAAACACTCCCGGGTTGGAAAGAAGATATTACAAGCGCAAAAAGTTATGAGGAATTGCCGAGTAAGGCTAAGGATTATCTCTCATTTATCTCTGAAAAAAGCGGGTTTGAAATAAGCATTATCTCTGTTGGACCTAAAAGGTCTCAAACGATTGAGTTGTAACAAACCGAATCAGTTTTATGTCTACTCAAAATATATGATTGTCGTTATTACTGAATCAAATATTAAAAATTTTATTAATTTTAGATTGATAAATATCAAATTTAAAGTTATATTTACTTCGTTCACTGCAGTGACAAAATTATTTAAATATTAGCTTACTAATTCGTTTAAATCTTAACATTAAAATGAGGTTTTTTTATGAATTATTTTGCCCCCCCGAAACAGCGAAGTAAAACTTTTTCTAGTTGTTAGCCTTATTATTTTTTCTTTCTTAATAAGTTTTCAAAGTTGCCAAAATCCTAATGAACCTATTCGAAAGGAAGCCAATGCAACAAGCCTAGAAAAAATAAATTTAGATAGTTTTCCGTTAATTAAACAAATTGCAAAAAGTTTAGCATTGTTTTCTAGCAATATGCAAAATAGAAAAATTATTGAGAACGCAATTAAAGAATCAAATAAAAAAGAACAAATACTCGAAGCTTCCGAATTTTTAAATAAATCACTAATTATCAATTCTAAAACAACAACATTAAGGGACAATATTTCATTATTTCTACCAAAAAAAGAAAGGAATAATTTTCAAAAAGCAATTGCAAAATTACAGTTTGGATTATTCGATATTTATTTCCCATTGGAAAAGTGGAGAAAAAACTGGACGAGCAAGGATGAATTGTTAGTAGCTGCTGTTGGTTATAGAAAAGACAGCGACAAGAGTAAAATAACAGCATATGATTTACAAGGCAACGAAGTTTTACTTTCGGCAGAAAGGGTCCCTGCAATTCCAACTTTAGTCGTTTATCCAAGTGAAAAAAGAGGAAATTATAAGAAATCTTCTTACAACAAGACAAATAATAAATTTAAAAATGGTAATTCATTAAGTAGTACCACAAATTATGTAACA
>BDSW01000143.1 GCA_002898175.1 bacterium BMS3Abin04 | reverse complement strand
TTATCCAAATTTATTTACCCCCTTTACTCTCTTTACTTAGAATTATTTTTCTTTATTAAGTTCTTTCATACCCCTATCGACCGAAGATTTAAAATCTTTAGAAAATTTGAATACAGGAACGTAATGTTCTGGAACAAAAACTTTTTCTCCCGTTCTCGGATTACGTGCATAGCGTGCATTTTTCTTTTTAACTTTGTAACTTCCGAATCCTCTAATTTCTATTCCGTTACCCTCTCGAAGTGCGTGAATAACAGTATTAAGAAAGCCTTCGATTATCGCTTCGGTTTCTATTTTTGTCAGTCCTGTTCCCGATGCTATTTTTTCAACAATGTCAGCTTTTGTCATCCCATCTCCAATTTTTGTAGTGAAAAAATTTTATAAAGCTTCAAAAGATATGAAAAATTAATATAAAATCAAATATTGTAATTTGCGTAACTTATAGTTTTATAAAAAGTTACATAATAATTTGGAAGCTGTAACTGATGGATTAAATCAGTAATTTATTTCATTGCTGATTAAAATTAAATTTCATTACCTATTTTATTAGAGGCATATTCAATTAATTGGTTAATATCCTTATTATAATTTTTATCTAATTCTACTATTTTATTAAAATCCCTCAATGCACTCTCATAATTTTGGATCTCCAAATCCAGATAACCATGTAAAGCTAATGCATCTGTAAAATCATTCTCAATCTCAATGGTTTTTTCTAAATTTAATAACGCTTCGCGATTATCATTTAACTTTCTATAAATATTAGCTCTTAAATAATATAGTTTACCATTTTTAGGTTTAACTTCAATTGCATCATTTATATCACCCAAAGCTAATTTATAGTTTTCCAACTGAAAATTTAACATTGATCGATGAACTAAGGCATAGTAAAAATTATTTATTACGATAGCATTACTAAAATCATCAATCGCTGCCGGTATATCTTTCTGCCTTTCTTTTATAAGTCCTCTCAGGAAATATGCTCTTGGCTCTTCCTTGTTCAGCTCTATTACTTTTGTAAATTGGTCGGCAGCGGAATCATAATTTTCCAGTTTAAAATTGATTATACCGTTAAGGAAGTAAAATTTTTCATTTCCATCATTGAGCTTAATTGCTTTTTGAATGAAATTATATGCTTCGGCTAAATTATTATTTTCAAACTCAAATAAACTTAAGATATATAAATATTTTTCATTGTCTATTTCTTTTTCCGTTAGCTCACTTAAATCTTTTTGTACGTCCTCAATATTACCAAGTGATGTATTGAGAGACGCCCGCATAAAGTAAGCATCTATATACTCAGGTTTGTTATCAATTAATTCATTCAAAGATTGTACAGCTTTTTCATATTGTCTTTGAGACTTAAATATCTCAATTTCAAGTAACTTTACCTTGATTAAACTTTCATCCAAACGATAAGCTTTATCCAAATCAACCAATGCACTTTCATATTTATCTTGATTGTACCGAAGATATGCTCTATTATAAAGCGCCAGAGTATAATCTGGATATTGCTCTAAAGCTTTATTAAAATTAGATTCTGCGTCGGTATAATTATTCTGCTTAAAATTAAAATACCCTAAAAGATTATATGCTTCAGCCGATTCCGGATTTTTCTCAATAATATTTATCAACGTACCTTCTGCTTCACTATAAAGCTCCAATGCAATTTGAATTCTTGCAAGTAAAATAAGAGAGTCGTAACTACCGGGAACATATTCCAATGATTTTTCACAGAAGTTTAATGCTTGCTGATATTTTCGCTGAATAAATTTTACTTCAGATTTAAGAAAATAGCCTTCCGATTTTTCTTTACTTAGCTCAATAAATTTATCAATGAAGCTATCTGCTTCATCTAATTCTCTTTGTATTAAGGAAATATTACAGAGATAATAATAAATATGGGCGGAATGATTTGGCTCTGTTTTAGAAACAGTTAACAAATCATTTTTTGCTTCTTCATAATTTCCAAGATAGTATTCACAGATACCGCGACCATATATCCCTTTTATATTTTTAGTATCATAATCAAGTATGTGATTGAACTTTTCTGCTGCTAAATTATATTCTTCTTTTACTAAAAGTTCAGCCGCAGAATCCAATAATTCATGGATCTCCTTTTTATGAAAAATCTTTTTAATAAATCCCATGTTATCCTCAATGAATTATTTTTATAAAACTAAATAAGAAAAAATTATTGACATTCAATATTAAACAAATCATCTCAAAGTATTTTGTTTTATGCAATTAGAACTATTTATTAAACTTAAGTAATTTTTAATAACAATGAGTAACATTTAGAAGTCCTTGCTCCATTAATTTTTGTAAGTATTTTATTTTACAAAATTATTTTAAAAACACTAAGATTCAATTAGTAAGTGCGACATAAGAGAAATAATGTTCGACAGAATATTTAAGCAAAAGGAATCGTAAATTTAAAGTTGCTACATTTTCCAAATGTACTCTCCGCCCATATTTCTCCACCGTTTTTCAGTACAAACTCTTTTGCCAAAATAAGTCCAATCCCCGTACCTTTTTCTGCAGAAGTACCTATTGTTGAGCTTTTAACATCTATTCGAAATAATTTATTCAAATCCTCTTTTCTTATACCTATTCCATTATCACTAATGTTTATTTCTATTTTATCGCCAGTTTTTTTTGCACTTATTTTAACAAGACCGGCTTCTGCAGTAAATTTAATTGCATTAGAAATAAGATTTCTCAAAACTGTAGAGATAGTATTGGAATCAGCCATTACCCAAATATCCCGACTTACATTAACAAGTACTTTAATACTCTTATTTTCGGCCGAAGACCTAAGTAAATTAACGCATTTATCAACAAGATTTTTCAGATTAACTTTTTTGGGAGAAATTAGTATCATATTTCTTTGAGCCATAGACCAACTAAGCAAATTGTCAAGTAATTCACTTGAATATCCGGCTGATTTGGAAATTTGCCGAAGTGATGTTTTTTTCTCATCATCATTTAATTTGTCATAGTCTTTTACCAGCATTTCCGAAAACGCCTTTATTGAATTAAAGGGATTTTTAAGATCATGGGAAATTATTGAGAAAAATTTATCTTTTGTTGAGTTTAACAATTTTAGTTTTTCATTAGTTTTTGCTTTTATTTTATAAGCGTATGAAATACTCAATCCGAACAAAATAAATAATATTGAACTTATAATTAAAAAGTCCCTGAAATTTTTCTCTTTGATAAGTTGGAGTGCTTGAATTTTCTTCTCCTTTTTTAAAAGAGCTATTTCATTTTCTTTTTCTTTAGCTTCATATTTAACTTGCATTTCTGCTATTTTGTTACTCGATTCAATCGAATACAATTTATCTTTAAGTGAATCAAGAAGATCATAGTATCTAAGAGCTGCTTTGTAATCTTTCTTTGCTTCATTTAAATTTACATAACCTATATAACAATTCTTTTCAACCCAAGAAATTCCATTTTTCTTAACTTTTGGTAATATCTTATTTAATATTTTTTCCGCTTTATCAAAGTTTTTTAAGTAAATATATACTTGTGCAATATTTACATTAGTTTGCAGCATTCCAGCTGTGTCATTAATTACACGTGCATTCTTATAGGATAAAGCAAAATATTTTAATGCTCTCTTAAATTTATTTCGCTGCAACGCCAGACTACCGAGATTTGAATAGAGAGTTCCTAACGAATAATAGGAACCTAATTTTACTTTTAAATCCAAAGATCGTTGAAAAACTTTTTCTGCAAGCTTCAATTTGTTTTGGTGCCAATAAGCAATACCAATATTATTTAATGCCGCAACCAGTCCTAAGCTGTCTTTTAAACGTTCTTTTTCAGCCAAAGATTTTTGTAAATACTCTAATGCCTTTTTATAATTTTTTATCGTTAAATAAACAGTACCAATACTATTATATACTTTCGATATTCCTGAAGAATCTTCTGCTATTTTATAATGTTCGAGACTTGCAAAATAGTTTTTCAGAGATTTATCATTTTCGCCTAATTCAGTATAAACCATGGCTTTATTATGTAAAGAACCGGCAATACCCTTTTCATCTCCAATCTTTTTTCTTATTTGGTAAGATTTATCATAATAAACTAATGCAGAATCATAAATTGATTTAATCCAGAAAGTATTGCCGATATTATTCAATGCAGAAGCTATTACTTTATTGTTATCAAGTTTTTTTGCCAATTTCAATGCTTCTTTTGCATATTCCAAACTCTTAGAAGTTGATATACCCCAATATTCTGCAGATAGTTCATTTAGCAATTTCGATTTCTCAAGTCCTTCAACGGTCTTTAGTTTAGAAGTTAAGCTATCAATCTTACCTTTTAATGTGGGTTTCCCTAAGATGGAGCTGCCAAAACAAGACAGCAGAAAAAGGTGGAGAAAAATTATAAGTATAAGCTTCTTCATTCTTAAAATATTACTTCTATTTTTTGGGTAATCTTTCCAAGTAAGAACTATTACTAAGCACGGCAAACGTATCGGCTTTTTTAAGTTCATTAATAGTTATTTTATTCATATAACTCATTGCGCTCCTTAATCCGTCTGAGATTGCATTAATTACATTTCGGACGCTCCCTTTGTAAGGGATCATAGTTTCTTCCCCTTCAATAAATTCATTTTTCATTTTAACGCCAAAAGAAGCCGAACCTCTATATTTTTTCCACAGCTGGTCATTATATTTAATTACTTCTCCCGGAGCTTCTCTTGTACCCGCTAATAATCTGCCGAGCATAACGGTATCGGCGCCAAGAGCAATAGCTTTTGCAACATCACCGGGATTTTTAATTCCTCCATCTGCAATAATTTCAATATTGAGATTCCCTTTTCCTCTGGCAAAGTAAACATCTAAAAGGGAAGAAACTTGACCAATTCCTATTCCGGTTTGGACAGACGTTGTACAAACACTTCCGCCACCAATTCCAACTCTAACAGCATCAGCGCCGGCATCGACTAATTGTTTTAACATTCCCCCGTGAGCAATATTACCAACGATTATTTTTACATCGAATTTCTTTTTAATTTCTTCTGTTTTTTTTATAACGGTCACATTAGCTGCATTAGCTGTATCAATACAAATCGCATATCCTTTTCCCACAAATTTTTCTATTTGTTCTTCGTTGTCGTTTAAACTGATAGAGACAGCTTTAATATTGCCTGCAGTATCATTAGTAAACAATTCATCCAAAGAAGAATCAAACCTATTTACAATTCCCAAACATCCTAATTCCGATAATGCATTTGCCATTTCAATGCCGGTCACCGTATCCATCGGACTTGATATGACCGGTAGTCCTAAATCCAAATTGAGAAAATTTGTTTGTGTATTTGCTTGGGTTCTGCTTTTAACTAGTGATATTTCAGTGGGTACAAGGCTAATATCGTCATACGTAAGAGCTAAATTATATAAATTTAAATCACACTTTGAATAAATTTTCATCTTTAATTTCCCTAATTTTGAAAATGATAAATCATTAAATTGAAAACCAATTTCAATTTATTTTAACAACTTTTCCATTTCATCCAGAACTTTATTCATTTTTTTAACAACTCCTAAAATTGGTTCGGGTGAAGTCATATCAACTCCGGCGCTTTTAAGAACATCAATAGGATACTTTGAACTTCCCGATTTTAGAAAGTTTAAGAATTTATCTATTGCAGGCTGACCTTCCCTTTTAACTTTTGCCGCCAAAGCTTGTGATGCAGCAAAACTTGTCGCATACTGGTAAACATAAAAATCATAATAGAAATGAGGAATTCTTGCCCAAGTATAAGTTTCTTCAGTATCAACAACCATTTCAGGTCCCCAATAATTTTGATACATCTTCCCGTAAATATCACTCAATAATTCAGGTGTTAATGCATTGCCTTTTTGCATCATCTCGTTTGTCTTAAGTTCAAATTCGGCAAACCTGGTTTGCCTGTAAAAAGTTGTTGTAACATTAGTCAGATTTTTTTCAAGTAGAGCAAGTTTCTCCATTTTAGATTTTGTATGTTCAATTAAATAATCTAATAACAGAGCTTCATTCATAGTGGAAGCAACTTCAGCGACAAAAATAGAATAATTAGCATATGGGAACGGCTGGTTCTTTTCGGTATAAAATGAGTGCATATTATGCCCCATCTCATGTGCCAGAGTAAATACATCGTCAAGTTCACCTGACCAGTTCAGTAATACATACGGATGCACCCCGTAAGTTGTACCGGACGAATAGGCTCCGCTGCGTTTTCCTTTTGTTTCATAAACATCAACCCATCTATTATTAAACGCCGTTCTTAGATGACTTAGATAATCTTCTCCGAGAGGTTTAAGAGCTTTTAGTACCAACTCCTTCCCTTCCTCAAAAGTATACTCTTTTTTAACTGAAGGAAATAATGTAACGTAAGTATCATAAGGATGCAGTTCTTTCAATTTTAATAATTTCTTCTTAATCTTTGCCCATCTGTGCAGAGGTTCCATGTTTTCATTAACGGTTTTAACGAGATTATGATATACTGAAACCGGGATATTATTCGGTGATAGAGCAGCTTCCAAATCAGAATTATATTTCCTTGCTTTCGCATAAAATATATTACCTTTAATATTACCATTAAATAAAGAAATAAGAGTATGTTTATATTCCATAAAGGGCTTGTAATAACCTTTGTAAACGTTCATTCTAAAATCTCGGTCAGTTGAATACATTGCTGCACCATAACGAGCATGAGAAATTTTCACTTCGTTCCCCGATTCATCTTTTACACTGGGGAATTGTATATCGGCATTACTAAACATGCCGAATGTAGAATAGCTTACATTTGTAACGGGACCGGCTAACGCTAAAATTTCTTCTTCTTCAGGAGAAAGTGTATGTGCTTTTGTTCTTAATAAATCGTCGAACTGATGTTTATATACTTGCAGTCCTTTTTCCTCTTTAACAAATTTCCACAACTTTGTTTCCGGAATTGATAAAATTTCGGGACGGATAAATGAAGCGGCTGCCGACACTTGCGATGCTAAAGCCATTATTCTATCATATCTCCCTTGGTTTGCAGCATTGCTTAAATCCAAATCTTTTGAAAGGCTGGCATAAAGAAATAGCCGGTTTAATTTAATCTCTACTTCATCACTAAACTTTAAGCATTCAAGCAATTGATGCGATGATTCGGAGAGCTTACTTTCAAAATTTTTAAACTTAACAATAGAATTTTTAACCCAATTAAAATCATTTTCCCAATCTTTTACAGATTTGTAAACATCTCCAAGGTTCCATTTATATTGTACTTCAATTTGGTCTCTGGTTGGCAGCTCTTTAGTTTCCCCTTGTGCAGAGATATCATTCTGCCAAAGGAACAGCGATGATAAGAATATTGTAGTCAATGTAATCCTCTTAATAATTTTTGAAAATCCAAATTTTTTTTTCATTTCAGATATTCCTTTTTGATTTAGAAATGATATTGATTCAAGCAATAAAATTACAAATTTTTAATTAAATTATTAGTTTAATGTTGTATAATAATTAATTGTTGAACACATTTTGTTTTATACAGTTTGTACCATCAATTGTAAAATGGCAGTATTTACAATGCGAAAAGTTTGGTTGGAAATTCTTGGCCCTAATTTTCCATACAATACTTTTAATTTCCTCACCAAACAGCTGAAGTTCTTTACGACTTATAGAATTAACTATTTTTTCTTCCGGTGAAATAATAAATACTAATTGCATTTCGAATTCATTTACTTCCGGAAATAATTTGCTTAGAGTATAAGAATAAAATTTTAACTGTTTAAAATATTGTCCCGATTTACGCTTTATATTTGCCGAGTTTACATTATCGCTTTTATAATCAACTATTATCAATTTATCCTTCTCTATAATCAATCTATCAATTATTCCGTATAAAAAGTAATCCTCGCCTGCTGTATAAACTTCATATTCATTTTTGTAGCTATTATGTTTCTTAAGTTCACTAAAAAATGCCGACTTATAAAATCTTTTTAAATCCGCTACAATAGATTTTTTTGATTTTTCGAATTCAATTTGAGAAAGAGTTTCCGTAAGAAGCTCGCCTTTTAAGAGTTGTTCAACTGCTTCATCGAGTAATTCTTCTTTAACTTCTTGTTCAAGTACGGTATGAATAATTCGTCCTCTTACATCACCGAGAACTTTTAGCTCTTCGTCTTCACGCATATTAAATTCATATAGGTTCCGTAACTCCTTCTGCATTTTAAATAACTTCGAATAACCCAACTCGTAAGTCAACCGGTATTTAACCGGGCACTGAGAATAAACAGCAATTTTTGTTGCAGAAATGATTTCGTTTCTTTCGGAGTCGGATATTTTTTGAGTATGAATTTCCTTCGGGAAATTATAACCGGGAGTTAAAGTTATTTTACTTTCTTCAAAATCTATACTGCCGATTATCGGAATTTCAAAATTTAATTGTTTTGAGTAAACTTCATAATTACTATCTGCACCTCTCATAAACTTCAGCTCCGAATCAATCTTAATTTTATCTTCTGTATAATTCCAAATACTATTCATAGCTAACCCGATAAATGATTCATCCTTGAATTTAAAATCTTTATGTGTCGCCGAGATGAAGAGATATTCTTTTGCCCGTGTAATTCCGACATATAACAACCTTTTAATTTCTGCTAAGTTTTTCTTACGATAGATATAATCGGCAATCCAGGTAATTGGGGCGGATTTGTAATTCCCAAAATAATTGTTATCAATAGGAACTTTAGTCATTATTCCATAATTTTTATCAACATAAATCTTTTTAGATTTTGCATTATCCTTCTGCGAAACTTGATTTGTTCGATAGAGAAAAACAACTTTAAATTCTAAACCTTTAGCTTTGTGCAAAGTCATAATTTGTACTGCGTTCTGCTCACTACGTGTTGCAGCTTGCCCTTCATCTTCTAAAGATTCAATAGCATCCGCCAAGTAAGAAACAAAATCGTATCGTGTTTTTAAGCTCTGATTTGAAAACGAATTAGCAATCGATATAATTTTTTCTAAGTTTGCCAATTCTTGCTCGGCATTAGGTTTAGCCGCAACTATAGTCCAATAACCGGAATCGCGTAAAATAATTCTTAGTAATTTCGGAAGTTCCACTTTTGAAGCCATTGCAATGTGTTTTTTAAGTCTGACTACAGCTTCATTTTTTTCAATATTTATTTTAGAATATTTTACAAGTTTATTAAAAAATGTTTTTGACTTAACTAACGAAATTTCAAGAAGCTCAGCGTCGGAAAAAGTAAAAAACGGGCTTCGCAAAATACTAACCAGCGCATTATCATTATTAGTATTAATTAAAAATGAAAGATAATTGTAAATATCTTGAATAATCTGCTGCTGATAAAAACCCTTCCCGCCTTGAATTAAATATGGAATTCCATATTTAACAAATACCTTTTCCAGCTCGGCAAAATTAGATCTTTTCCTACATAGAATCGCAATGTCGTTGAATTGCAGAGATAGTTTTAGGTTGTTAACTATATTTAAGATTTTTTTTGCAACTAAATCACTTTCCTTCAAACCGTCTGCTTCATCGGCGAGTAGAAATTCTATATTCCCTTCAGGCTTTTCCGGATGAGCGCAAATAAGTTCATTATAATTAACCTCATTAAATTCAACCCGGTGTTCACTGAATAGTTTTGAAAATAGTACATTTGTAAACGCAGCTATTTTAGGCGCCAGTCGGAAGCTATGGGGAAGAACTAAAAGTTCTCCGCCGCCTTTTTTTTTACTTAAATTTACTTTAGTTTTATTAAATATTTCCAACTCGGCATTTCTAAACATATAAATACTTTGTTTTTCATCCCCAACAACGAAAAGATTTCCCCGTTTTAGGTTTTCAAGAAGCGGCATAAAAATATTGTACTGTACTTCGTTAGTATCCTGGTACTCATCAATCATTATAAACTTAAACTTTTCTTTTAAGTATTCCCGGACATTTTTTTTAAGTATTAATTTTTCAGTAAAAAGCAAAATATCTTCAAAATCCAAGTAAGCCCTTTCTTTTTTTCTTCTCTGATATATTTTAAGAACCCCGGAAAAAACTGACGTAAAAACCTTTCCGAACACAGCTAATTCCTTCTCTATCTTTCCTGATTCTTTCGTTAATTCTAAATTTTTTATACTTGAAAAAAATTGTCCTACTCGTATTGTTTCTTCAATAAACTTTTGATGGAAATCTTTATCAAGGTAGCCGCGTGTTTTAATCTTGCCGCTTTTTATTAGTATACTTTCAGCAAGTTTCTTCAGCAACTCAAGTGTTTTGAGGATGTTGGTTTCCGTCTCCAGTTCACCTAATAGTTCTTGTGCTTCCAAAGCAGATTCATTAGTTTCATTTAACAAAATAACATGATTGTTTATTTTCTTTACGGCTTTTAAGATAGTTCGTATTTCCGGTTTAATTATCCCGATGAATTCTTTTTCAAATATTTTTCTAAAAATATTACTTAATTCATCAACATCTTTATTGTAATAATTTTGTATTAATTCTAGGATATCTCTTCTTTTTCCAATAGAATTCTTTAGCCCATTTACAAAAATTGTTTTGGAACCGAAGTATCGTATTAGATATTTTATTTCATGAAAGAATTTATTTTTATTTACAAAATTTTTAAGCAACTCTTCTACGCTTTGGTCTAACAAGTCCTGAGAAGTTATAGTATCTATTGGTACAAAGTTAACATCCAATTCAGCTTCCGGTGCGAATTCTTTTAGAATGTCAATGCAGAATGAGTGAATAGTTGATATATTAGCAGATACTAAACTTCTCCTTAAATATAGAAGCCTTTTGGTACTAGATTTTTGATTTTCTATTTCTAATCTATCGTCAATTTCCTTGGCAATTTTGGAATACAGTTCACCGGCAGCTTTATCCGTAAAAGTAATTGCAACAATATTGTTTATATCAACATTTTCATTCATTGCAATTTCAACAAATCTTTTGGAAAGGACATAAGTTTTACCTGAACCGGCATTTGCGGTTAAAGATATGTGTTTGTTATATTCAAGTGCTTTAAGTTGATATGGAGTTAAAGAAGACATACTCAATTCTTATTAAATCGTATAATAATTACCGTACCTTTTTCATCAGTATGTTCAATTTCAATTGATGCATTAATTGATTCAAGATATTTTTTGGCTAAGCTAAGTCCAATTCCCGTACCGCTTTCTTTGGTAGTAAAATTAAATTCAAAAACTTTATCAAGAATATTTTCCGGTATCCCTTTGCCATTATCCTGAACTTTTAAGAAATAACTGTTTTCACTTTTCTCAAGTGAAATTTGAACTTCAGTGGAATAAGCCTGCAGAGAATTTCTAATTAGATTTATTATTGTTCTTTTCAGTTGATCTTCGTCAGCTAAAATCATAACATTTTGAAGTTTACTTTCGAATACTATTTTTGCTCTCTCGTCTACAAATAAATTTATTGCTTCTTTAATTGTGTTGGTTAAATTTATTTTTTCAACTTTTAAACCGGGCATTTTTGCAAAATTAGAAAACTCTGTTGCAATATTTCCAAGAGTTTCTATTTGATTAATAATAGTACTTGTAACTTTTTCGAAGATAAGAGCAAACTTGTCCGATTTATCTTTGTAAGCAGCAATCAGTTGTTGTGTAGCAAGTTTCATTGGTGTAAGCGGATTTTTAATTTCATGCGCAACCTGTTTTGCCATTTCTTTCCATGCAGCTTCCCTTTCAACTTCTGCTAACTGTATTTGATTTAACTTTAATTCTTTAACCATGTAATTAAATCCGTCAACCAACTCTTTAACTTCCCCCTTGGTGTTTTCCGTTAACTCAACATTTAAATCACCACCGGCTACAGATTTAGTTGCTTTGGTCAGTCGTCTTATCGGTTTTGAAATTTGGTTAGCTAAAATTGTACTTAAAATAATAACCAGCAACACGGCAATTGAATAACTACCGACAAGAAAAGCATCAACTTCATTCCCGGACATTGGCAGAAGTATTTTATTAAAAGCATCATTTACATTTATAATGTAGTTTTTGTCCCAGATATTTGCTACATAATAAAAAGAATTAAATTTATAATTTTCAATTGATTCCTGGGTAACAAAATCCTGAGTACCAAGGTTTTTTATTTTACTAAAAGCTTGGGGATTAATAATACTTGGAATTAAACCTATCTCATAGAATAAACTTTCTGTACTATAAAATACATAATAGTTCTCATAAACTGTAAAATTAATATTTAAATCCGCACTTGCTCTATCAAAAATTTCTGTAAGTCCTAAACTATCCTCTGTAATATGAGCATTTACATAGGTTTCAATTCGGTAAGCTCTTTTACCTAGTTTATACAGAATTGCATCTCTATTTTTTTGTTCAGTTAAATTTCTAAAATAGAAAGCAAGAAGAATTAAAGGGATGATAGAAATGATTAAAAAAGCAATTAATAATTTTGCTCTAAGACCAATAACTAACTTCGAGCCTTTTTGAAGATTGAAAATGAAATAAACGAACATAAAGCCCAATATTAGTAAAGCATGGAAAAAGAAAGTTTTGAAAAAGTCGAACAACTGGAATGAAAAATCTACATCCTTTATCCCAAGCGCTAATATTCTTTGATGATTATTTGTTTTCCTTTTCGTTAAGTAAAATAAATAATCTATTCCGTTAAATTTAATATTCAACCAGGAATCATTATTATCGGAGAACTTAACGTTTTTGAGTTTTTGAATATCATTTAAGGATATTCTTATATCACCAACTACATTTTTAAGTTTGCCGTTAATAAATTCCAATAATTTAATTTGCCCGGTTTTAATAGTAAGCTTTTTATGAACTTGCGGCGCCGATAAAAATTTAGGCGGTTCATCAAAACCGAAATTTGTTACATCATATATAACGGAAGTTTCCAGGTAACCAAGTAATGCATAATGATTTTTTATTGGGAAAATTCCTCTTACTACTTTCGCATTAGTATCGGGAATTTGCTCACTATATATTTGTATATCATCAAAAGAGCTTGGGAGATTAGACCACTTAACCGGAGGAATTTCATTTACTCTAAACCCAAATCCGCCCAAAAACTTTTTGTTATAATCGTAAATGCTTAATTCTGAAATAAATGATTCTTTTTGCAGTGCACTTTTGCTCCAAATTTTAAATGCATAAGCATCATAATTAGCGTTTGGATTTGTATAAGCAGCAATTGCTTCCTTTCTGCTGAATGATTTTAGCAAAGATTCTTTTACTAAAAATTCCAGCCAATTTTCATTCGGACGGTTTAAGTCCGCAGCATACAATTTTAATGATTCTTTCTCCAAATTAAAATTATGATGAATCATTAAAGCTATCGATAAAAATGAAGCGGCAAATAGTGAGTAAATAATATATTTAATTCCCCCACTTTGACCAATAAATATTGCATACGCAAGTAATAGGGTTAACAAAATAAAAATAGATCGTATCAACGCCGTACCTTGCGGTTCACGCTGGAATATATCAAATAAAAAACCTATTATTTGTAGAATTAATAAAATGATTAAGACTTGATATATACCGATTTTTATTTTTAATTTTCTAAGATAAAAAAGAATCACTATCAACAATATACCGGATAGTAGAACTATACTAAATCCTATTAATAAAACATTAACATACATCAAAGATGTTGTTGTGTTCGGTATTAATACTTCGTCGTTAAAATATGCCAACGTAGAATCATAAATAATACTTCTTATCGAAGCACCAAATCCTCTGTACAATAAAAAATAAGCGGCTAATGAGAATAGAACAACTAAAACCCAAATAACTTTTGAGATTAGAGCTTCTGAGCTCTTATCTTTCTGAATAAACTCTAAAACCTCTTTGTAAGCAATAAGAATAACCGCAACTACAAATAAGCCGGTAATAAACAGTTCTAAAGGAGATTTTACAATACCAAAAGCAAAAACGGAAGAAAAATAAGCGGGATTTGTTAGTTCTCCGTCAAAATTGTTAGAAACTAACCCTGATATAAAGAGTAGAGTTCTTAAAGCGCCGAGATATAGCAAATATGCTATAATAATTAATAATTTAGATCTAATTTTTTTAATATTATAGAAAAGTATAGGAAATAATAGTAACGCGATAATAATTAGTAATATAAATTCAATTGAGTTGATTTGCGAAGCTAATTTTGAAACATGTAAATCAAGAGTAGGTTTTTTGACACTTACACTACCTATATTTTTATTTAAATTATTCTTGATGTAAAATGAAAAAAATCTTCCGTCAGTCTGAGAAATTTTGTTAGTATCATACTCAATTTCCACTTCCGTATTAAATTTGGATTTCAGCTCATCCGTAAAACTGATTTTATCAAAATACTTGTTTTCTAAAGTATAATCTTTCTCAACCGGAAAGCTTAATTGTATATTGAATATTCCAGCAGGAGTGTTGAGTGTATCTTTTATAAAAAGAAATGTTATTAAATCCGATGAAATAAATCGTATATAATTATTTTGAAATTCTGCTGAATCGATATTAAGTTTTAAAAGTATTTTCTTTGACCATGCATATTCTTTGTTGGTCTTGGTTGCAACATTAATGGAAAACTTATAAAATTTATTTTGAGAGATGAAATTAATAATATCGTTTTGAGTTAGGTTTTTAGTTCTAAGGTGACTTTCAACCAGGCGCTTAATTTCCAGTAATGAATCTTGCTTTTCTTTAATTCTTCTGTTAGTAAAATTTTTTATGGATGTAATTTTTTCTTTAAGCTCAACATCCCAATTCGATTTATTTTTCTTAATAATAACAGGTTTAAGAAAGTATACAACAAGAGATACGGTCACTAAAAGTGCAAGAAGAATTATCAGGTTTCTTTTCTTACTTTTAGAAGGATTCATTTATTAACTAACGGTTAATTGTATAATGATCCAACCGACACGGGTTTTTCTAAGAGAAATAAAAACCTGGGCAGTACCGCTAACCCCGCTCCTTTTATAAATCAGCTTGCCTGAAGCATAAGAATACTCATTTTTAACTTTAATATTATCTAATTTAACACTTACAGTATGATAAGCTTTAAAGAACTCGTTTAGTACGTAATAAGCTTGACTTGAACTAAAGTAATCCGATACACCATTCTTTAGATTTATAAACGTATCATCTTTTATAAATTTCGCAATTTTTGATATATCATTTGAATTAAAACCTTTTTGTATCTCTTGAAAAACAATTTTCGCACTTTCTTTTTGTTGAAGTCCGAACATGCTTTTAGCAAAATTATTTTGAGCGTTTACTTCTAAAATACTCAAAATTAAAATTATAATGATTTTAACATTTACCGGTTTCATATCAAATTCTCTTTACAAAAATTTTCTAATTGAAATTAATCAAAAGATAATAAAAAAGCATACCGTTTTTGATATGCTTTTTTATCGGGAGATCTGCAGGGTACATTGCTTATTTAAGCCTAAAAACTTCTCCAGGCAGTTTGCTGCGTTTTCCAATTCCTCTTGCACCTGTTTTTAATTGCGGTTCCCCTTCCATCAATTGGTATGCCCAATCGAATACCATTCTCTCCGGTGTTATGCTTTTAATCCTAAATTTTGCAAAATGATTATCCCAAGTCCAGATTACATAAGTATGACCAACTGTTGCCTCAGCATATTTAATGTTTTCACCATCTTGTTTGGGAATCCATCCGTCAATCGGCGCTTCAACTATATCAAGAATATCATTGGTTGGTCCCATATCTTGGATATCCGTATCATCCCAAACATCTACATAAAAAGTATCGTTATAATTTTCAAAGAACATATCTGCGGAATTATTATCTGCATTTGCATCGTAAGCTGTTACTAAATATTCACTAAAATCATACCCGGAAATATCGGGATAATTGATATAATCAAAAATTGTTTGGTTCATACCTTCAGGTCTCGCAACACCGTAAGCTTCGTCATAACTAAGTTCACTTTCATTTCCGTTTACATCATATGCCGCAACTCCGTAGTAATATTTAACTCCGTTCTCCGCATCAAAATCTACATAAGAATTATTTTCAGTATTGCCCAGCAATGTATATTTCCCGTAATAACTATCGGAATAATAGACGTTATACCCGGCAACATCTTGCTCGGTATTGTAATCCCAATCAATTTCAACTTCATTATCTCCGGCATAAACTCTTACGTTATCCGGAGGATTAGGAGGTACATTATCGTAATATTCTTTATTAAAACCATCACAAGCAGATAAAACTACAAGTGAAAATATTAAGACTGCTATTTTCGCGGCGGTTAATTTTAAGTATTTCATTTTAAGCCTCATTTTATTGCTTTACCTTATCTATTCAAATCAAATGCCAAGAATTTTTACCTTAATTATTTGTTTTTTAAGCTAAAATCGTATATTAAAAATATTAATAAATTAAAACTGTAGTCAACTTCAACAGCAATGTTTAATAAAGTAGACATTGGACTACGATAACAAAGAAAAGGAAATGCGAAACTAATTTTACCGGGTTTTGCTAAACAGAGTAAAAAAATTGGGCGAATATCTTTAATAATTTTATGCGGTTGCTGAAAAGGGAATTACACTAAACTAATATATTCATCTTCAAAATACATTTTATTATTATTTATTACTGCAATCGACTTGCCGGTTAATAATCTTTTGTCAAACGGAGAATTCTTTGATTTTGATTTGAATTTATTCACTTCAACCGTCCAAATTAAATCGGAATCGAATACTGTAATATTTGCTTTTTCACCGATCCTAATTTGCGGAATTGGGATATTGAGTATTTTTCTTGGATTAATTGAAAACTTTTCAATTATATCGAATATAGAAAGATGATTCTTATGAACTAATTCTGTAATTGCAAGTCCCAATTGAGTTTCAAGACCCAGAATGCCGTTTGGCGCATGAATAAATTCCATATCTTTCTCTTCGGCAGAATGCGGAGCGTGGTCACTAGCAATGCAATCAATTGTCCCATCTTTTAATCCTTCAATTATAGCATTAACATCTTCCTTAGTTCTTAACGGGGGATTCATTTTATAGTTAGTATCGAACGTTTTTAATGCTTCGTCGGTAAGAGTAAAGTGGTGCGGTGTAACTTCCGCAGTAACAGACAATCCCTTTACCTTAGCTTGCCTAACTAACTCAACACTTTTTTTCGAGCTGATATGAGCAATATGAACTCTGCCTCCGACATATTCAGTCATCAAAATATCGCGCAGTACAATTAAATCCTCAGCAACAGTCGGAATAGGTGGTAATCCAAGCTGCGTGGATGTTAAACTTTCGTTCATAGAACCGCCGGCTAACGATTCATCTTCGCAATGTTCAATAATTACACCATTATACATTTTGATATACTCAAGTGCACGCCTTAAAATAGAAGCATTCTTAACAGCTACACCGTCATCGGAAAAGGCAATTGTACCGGCGTCAATTAATTCAGCTATGGGGGCAAGGTTTTTCCCATTCCTGCCTAACGTAACAGCGCCAATCGGGTAAACATCAACTAAATGATTTTTTGATTTTTGTAAAACATAATTCACAACTTCCGCAGAGTCTATTGCCGGTTCAGTATTCGGCATACAAGCTATACCGGTAAAACCTCCGGAAGCAGCTGCATTACTTCCTGTTTCTACAGTTTCTTCATCTTCTCTTCCCGGTTCTCTTAAATGCACATGCATATCAAACAAACCGGGAACTGCACAATTATTATTTAAGTTGTAAAATTTTGCCGATTTATAGTCGGAAGCTTTAAGCAAACCAATTTTTTCAATAAGTCCATTATTAATTAATATATCTGCTTTTGTTTCTTCTTTTTTTTCTATATCTAGTATTTTCAATCCGCTTAATAAAACTTGCATCATCTACCTTACAATTTTTTACGATAAAAACTATTGGTCATTGATTTTTAATATTTAATTCATTGTCCCAAGTAAATATAGAACAGCCATTCTAATTGCTACACCATTTGTAACTTGCTCCAGAATTACTTGATAAGGTCCGTCTGCCACTTCGGAAGTTAATTCAACTCCCCTGTTTATAGGTCCCGGATGTAGAATTAAAATATCTCTATTGTTTTTTTCAATTCGTTCTGCAGTAATACCAAAGTAATTATGATATTCTCGTAATGACGGAATTG
>BDSW01000142.1 GCA_002898175.1 bacterium BMS3Abin04 | reverse complement strand
GGAAGGTCGGAATCACTTCCCATAATAACACCGATAAGATGCGAATTACTCATTTTGTAACCTTTTGGAAAAGTAATAAAAATACAAATTTATAAAATTTTAGCTGAGTAAAAAATGAGAATATCATTCTATTTTCTTTTTATTTTACCCACTCCGGAAATATCCGAGTTCACTTTTTCGGGATTACCGTAATATTCAATATACGATGCTCCTGAACCGGATGCAGTAATTTCTTCCGTAGCGTAGACCTTTGCTTTGGATGCGCCGCTTACTTCAAGATTTACTTTCTTAGAATGTAGACCTTCCGCATCTAACTTTGTTGCACCGGACATTTCCGCCTTGAACGTATCTACATTTCCCGAAAGTTTAACCTTGCATGCGCCGCTTACCTCTAAATAAAATTGATCTTCATTAACTCCGGCTATGTTCACTTTATTAGCCCCTGAACATTCTAATTTCACTAAATGCGGAGTAGAGATTTTAATTCTGATGGGTTCTTTCGAATCCAAATTTTTCTTAGTACTGATAACTAAAGTCTGACCTTGTACATTAGTTTTAATGAGCGGTAAAAAATTATCATCTGTAATAATTTTTAATGAAGTAGTTTCCCCGAATTTAACATCAACTTTAAAATAACCGGAAACATCAATTTTAGAAAATTCGCCGATGCTTCTTTCTTCTTCTTTAATATTTCCGCTCCCTTTTACTCCCCATGAATGACAACCAACTAATAGTAGTGACAAAAATAAAACTAAGTAAGTTTTCATAGACCCTCCGTTTTTGTTTTTAGACGGAATTAATACAAATAAAGTTACGAAAATCGGATAAAATATTTTATTGATGTAAAACTTTGCGGAGAAGTTTATTTTGTACACCCGGAAGGATTCCTCCAAATATAGGAGTCCCTTGGGGAGAACCCTCAACCATTAATCGTACACCCGGAAGGATTCGAACCCTCAACCTTCTGATCCGTAGTCAGACGCTCTATCCAATTGAGCTACGGGTGCAATTAAACATTTTTGAGTACCCAAAAATAAGTAATAGATAAAGATTTTACCAATGAAAAATTGATTGTTTTTTTAGGCTACAAGAAAGTATACTTTAATTATCTCTTACATTTTTAACAAGATATTTTGTAAAAGTAATTTTATTAAAGACTGAATTTGTTTATTTTTGAAAAGCTTATAAAAATTGAGGGACAAAACAAAATTTTCTATTTCTTAATTAATATTAAATACATTGTGAGATATATATGAACAGCCAAACAAAAATAACCTGCCCGAATTGCGGAACTGAAATAGATGTACAAGATATTTTGGTTCATAAAGTTGAAGAGGATTTACAAAAAAAGTTTAATGCTAAGCTTGCGGAAGAAAAGAAAAAATATGAAACCGAAGCCGAACAATTGAAAAAGGAAAAAGAGGCTTTCAAAAAACAGAAACAAAAAGAAAATGAATTGTTCGCTCAAAAGCTGAGTGAAAAATTAAAAGAAGAAAAAGAAAAACTTTCTTATAGTTTAAAGAAACAATTGCAAAGTGAACAATCGGAACAATTTGCTTTACTTCAAAAGGAATTAAATGAGAAGTCGGCACAACTAAAAGAGCTTAACAAAAGCAAAGCGGAAGTTGAAAAACTTAAAAGAGAAAAGAATGAGCTAAAGGAAAGTATTGAAGCCGAAGCTCAAAAGACTCTAAATAAAAAGCTCCTTGAAGAAAAAGAAAAGATTAAAAAAATGGAAGAAGAAAAAAATGAGCTGAAGTTTAGAGAATATGAAAAACAAATTGAAGATCAGAAAAAACTTGTTGAAGAAATGAAGCGCAAACAGGAACAAGGTTCCATGCAGATGCAGGGCGAGGTTCAGGAATTGGCAATTGAAGAATGGCTTACAAGCAATTTCCCTCTCGATGGAATTACGGAAGTAAAAAAAGGTGCACGCGGTGCCGACTGCCTGCAAACGGTCAATACAAGAACAATACAAAACTGCGGCACAATTTATTATGAAAGTAAGCGTACAAAAGAATTCCAAAAAAGCTGGATAGAAAAATTTAAATCGGATATTAGAGAAAAAGGAGCCGATATCGGTGTATTGGTAACCGATGCAATGCCTTCCGATTTGCAGAGGATGGGACTTAAAGACGGTATTTGGGTCTGTACTTACGAGGAATTTAAAGGTTTATGCTTTGTACTTAGACAATCAATTATTCAATTAAACAGCGCATTAATTTCACAAGAAAATAAAGGCGATAAAATAAACATGCTTTATAATTTTCTTACAAGTAATGAATTCAAATTGCAGATTGAAGCAATAGTGGAGGGCTTTACCCAGATGAAAGAAGATTTGGAGAGTGAGAAGCGGGCAATGCAGCGCATTTGGAAGACTAGAGAAAAACAAATTGAAAAAGTAGTGACGAATACAGTAAATATGTATGGTTCGATTAAGGGAATTGCCGGGAACGCAATCGGTACAGTGAAAGCCTTAGAGTTACCGGAATGAAGTTTTTCTGAAGTTAATTAAATACATTCGTCCAATTAGTTTTTGGAACAAAAAATCAAATGGGTTTGAAATCCATTTAATTATAAATTATATTTTGATGTCGTATTTGCGCCCGTAGCTCAATTGGATAGAGCATCTGACTTCGGATCAGAGGGTTGAGGGTTCGAGTCCTTCCGGGCGTACAACTTTTCACATAATGATTTTATTGAGGAAACCAGACTCGTGCTCTTTCCTGAATCGGTTTACAAATTTATGTTCGAAGCGCTCAACCTTGCCGAGCAAGCTCTATTCTTAGGTGAGGTTCCAATCGGCGCTGTAGTTGTTTATAATAATAAAGTTATAGGAAAGGGGTTTAACCAAACCGAAACCCTTAAAGATCCCACAGCCCATGCCGAGATGATAGCTATTACCGCCGCTTCCAACTACTTACAAGAAAAAGTCCTTACTAATTGCGCTCTATATGTAACAGCCGAACCATGCATAATGTGCAGCGGTGCTGTTTTGCTTTCAAGGATTAAAACGGTTTACTTCGGTACATACGAACCCAAGTTCGGAGCAGTCGGCTCACTTTATAATCTTTTGGTCAAAAGTAAGTATAATCATCAACCGGAAATATTCGAGGGTATTTATTCCGAGGAGAGCAAGTCTCTGCTTCAGAAATATTTTTCTGCAAAACGTATCAAAAGTGATTCAAGATTAAATTAAATTTTATTCTCTAATAAACGGAGGAAATTGAATTGTGAAAAAGTTACAGATATTAATGTTTGGCGCACCCGGCGCCGGTAAAGGAACACAAGCAAAAATATTATCATCGGAACGACATATCCCTCATATTTCGACAGGAGATATTTTACGTGAAGCCGTAAGCAAAAAAACCGAGCTCGGATTGAAGGCAAAAGCTATTATGGAAGCCGGAGAATTAGTACCGGATGAAATTATGGGCGGAATTATTCGTGATGTATTATTTAGCGATAAATGCAAACCCGGTTATATATTAGACGGTTTTCCTAGGACAATAAATCAAGCAAATATTTTAGACGGTATTCTGAAAGAAATCGATGAAGGATATCCTATTGTTATAGAATTAGATGCTGATGATGAGTTAATAATAAATAGGTTATCAAGTAGAAGAGTCTGCAGCGAATGCGGCTATATTGTAAACTTAAACAGTTTGGAAGATCCTACAACATGTCCGAATTGCGGAGCGAAAAACAGCTTCATTAAACGCAAGGATGACGAGGAAGATGTTATTAAAAACAGGTTAAATGTTTATCATCAAACAACAAAACCGGTTTTGGATTTTTACAGGAATAAAGCAAAAATAATAAGTATTGATGCAGCGCTGCCTGTTGAAGAAGTTGCAAAAAAAATAACGGTTGAGTTAAATTAATCTTGAGATTTTTTCTTTAGGACTACCTTAACGGCTTTACCGTCTGTAATTTTGTAAATTTTTGTTTCCATTTGCTTAACAAGATCATAATTATGCGTAGCAAAAATTACGGCGGTTCCTTGTTCATTTATTCTACTTAGTATTAACAAAATCTCTTGAGAAGTTTCCGGGTCCAAATTTCCTGTTGGTTCATCGGCTAAAATTAACCGCGGATTTTTTACAATTGCGCGGGCTATTGCAACCCGCTGTTTCTCTCCGCCTGATAATTGAGATGGTTTGTTTTTCTGCTTATGCGCTAAACCTACTTCCGACAATGCATTGATAATCCTCTTTTTTATTTCTTTTCTAGGAGTTCCAAGCACTTGCAGTACGAAAGCTAAATTGGCAAATACACTTCTATCGTCCAATAACTTAAAATCCTGAAATACAACACCCAGATTTCTTCTTAGGTAAGGCAGACTTTTGGTTTTAATAGTATCCGAACTGTAATCACCGACTTGTACATAACCCGCTTGGGGAAGGATGTTCATATAAACCATTTGTAAAAGAGTAGACTTCCCTACTCCGCTCTTACCGATTAAAAATACAAATTCACCTTCATCAATGTGTAAATTTAAGTCGCTGAATACCGGCTGATTAGGATAACCGTATTCAACATTGCTGAATGTCAACATTAGTGCAACCTCTTTTTTACTACAAACTGTGCTCTTTCCGATTCGCTGTTGGCGTCGTCATAAGTAAATGAATTAAAACAGTGAACAACGTAAAGGTTATGCTGTTCAATAATATTAAAATAATACTCAAAATCATAAATTTTTTGACGATGAATTTCTTCTACAATCGAACCGTCTTCAAGTTTAATCTTAAATTTATTTTGGTGTATTTTGGTGGTTCTATCATATTTACTATTTTGAATAAACTTTAGTCCATCAACTTTCCCTTTTCTGTTCAATCTTTTCTCATGCTTAATACTATTCTTTTCAAGACTCACATCAAATGTAAAACAAGCTTCATCATTTAAAATATGGAAAATATTCTTAAAAAACTTATTTATACTTTCCTCATTATCAAGATAGTTTATACTGTCAAAGGTTGAATATATAAAACTAAATTTATTCTTAAAAGGTAACTCAGCCATATTACAGCATACTTTTTTTAAGCCTGATGAGTTTGATAATTTTAGCATTTCATAAGATAAATCGGTAACAATAATGCCCGGGAAGCGCTTCAGAAGTAAAACCGATAACTTAGAATTGCCCGAGGCAAGCTCCAAAACCGAGCTTCCGCGAATATTCATAAAATCATAAATGGAATAAACATAATCCGCCCACTCCTGGTAATTTACGGAACGCATTAAATAATTATAAATCTTAGAAACATACGAGTAAGGTTTTTCAGCCATTAAGAAATCTTTTTCTTTTGTTTAATATTTTTTCCGACCACTTGAATGCTTCACAAATGCTTGTTTCATTCGCCGTGTATTTACCGGCTATATCAAAAGCAGTTCCGTGGTCGGGAGATGTACGAACAATTGGTAAGCCGGCGGTAAAGTTTATACCTTTATAGAATTGCAGCATCTTAAACGGTATTAAAACTTGGTCATGATACATCCCAATGACTGCATCGTATTTATTATATAATCTATTTCCGAAGAACGCATCGGATACAAACGGACCTTCAACATTATTGAATTCTTCAATTACCGGAGAGATTATATTTTCTTCCTCTAACCCGATTTTTCCGTTTTCACCTGCATGAGGGTTAAGCCCTAGAACCGCAATTGTAGGATTAATTTTCCCAAAGTCGTTTAATAAACTTTCTCTTATTACACTAATTGTTTTTCTCAGGTTTTTTTTTGTAATATTTTTAGCTATGGACTTTACCGGTTCGTGGATAGTAACCAACCCGACTTTAATTGAGTTAGAAATAAAGAACATCACAAAACTCTTGGTATTAAACCAATTTCCAAGAAGCTCTGTGTGACCAGGGAAATCTATACCGGCAAGAGAAAAAGCATATTTTGAGATAGGTGCTGTTATTAACGCTTCTGCTTTTCCTTTGTCAATAATCTTCAGCGATTTCAAAATTGATTCATAACTTGCCCTACCCGAACTCTTAGTAGGTTTTCCAAAATTTTGTTTTACATTTTTAATATTAACAATATTTACAAATTCCGGAGAGATATCCGTAATATTCTTAGTAATCTTATAATTAAAATTCGGTTTAATATTATCAATAATATTTTCGAAAACATTTACAGGACATACAAAGGTTAGTGTTCTTACGGAAGGATTATAAATTTTGTTAAAAGTTTTTATACATATTTCCGGTCCGATTCCGTTTATATCGCCGGAAGAAAATACAAAGCTGCTCATTTTTTACCAATCAAAACAAAATTACCCAAACCGCTTTTATCGGAAAATACAAAAATTTTGTTCAATTTATTATAGAGCCAAATTTCTTCGATATTATTCATTTCCGAATATTTTCTTTTTATCTCGTCCGGTACACCGTAAATAAGATATATTTTCCCTCTATCCGTTTTAGCTCCGTTTTTCTTTCCTATAGCGGCAAAATTTTTAATTGCATAGTCGGCTCTTTTGTAAAACTCAAACATTGCATCGTTAAAAGCAAATCCTTTAGTTGGGAAATTGTTATTCCAAAATTCAACCAAAGCTTTATAGTACTGCTCCTTAGACAAACTGAATATTTCACCGGCTGCTTTCTCTTTACCAATTACATTAAGTAATTTCACAGCGAATTCAATATTAAATAAAGAAAACGGTTTATCTAACCAATAAACTTGCATCACATAGTTTTCTTTTTCATCACCCGATTCCAAAGTAACTTTAAATTTACCTTCTTTTAATTTATAACTAAAATTATTTAAATAAAAACATTTGTAATTCAGAAATTTCTTGCCGTTATCAATTATAATATTTTCCCCGTCATCAACAATTTCACAATTATTCATTATTGGTTTATTTAATACTGTATCCACTATTTCAACAGTATTCTGCGTTATCACAACATGAATATTATTTAGTTCTTTTCTAACCGGCATAATTAGTCCATAGTTCTTTTTTGAAAACGGTATAAATCCGTCCATGTTAACTAACTTATATTTTATTATTTCGGATGAATCAGCTGATTGATTGGAAACAACTATCGGTTTTAATATCGAATGCACACTATCGGTATCGATTGTTATAGGAATTGGTTTTAATTTACTGCTCAGGTTTGTGTTTTTTAATATTATCTCGGGAACTAAATTATACTGTCCCGTCTCAAGTTTAAGCGTTAAAAGTCCGTTTGCAAAGTCTTTTTCCGATATAGTCTTTTCATAATTGTTAGCATAAACTATTTTATTTGAGAATTCCCTAGTAATAACATTCCCGTTTTTAAAAGCTTCAATACTAAAATTAAATCCTCCTTCAAATTTACCGTCTTGTTTTACGAAAAGAATTTGATTATAAGGAATTTTATATGAAACATATACAAGGGCTTTAGTACTGTCGGGAAATTGATGTGTTTCAATAAAAATAGATTTATGCTTTTTCTGGGCTGCTATTGGAATGCTGAAAAGTACTATAACCAACAATATATATTTTTTCACAACGGCATGTAGTTTTATTGTTAAATAACTCAGAGTAAAAAATATCGCTTACATAAAATATGAACAAAATTATTGAAAATATGAATGCAAATATATTTACCTTAACTATTCATACTCATTAGAAACTCTTTGTTATTTCTTGTTCCCTTCATTTTATTTAATAAGAATTCCATTGCTTCAATACTATCAAATTCACTAAGAATTTTCCTTAATATCCAGACTTTATTAAGTTCTTCTTCGCTCAGAAGAAGCTCTTCTTTCCTGGTACCGGAACGGTTTACATTAATTGCGGGGAATACTCTTCTATCCGACAAATCCCTGTCCAAAATGAGTTCCATATTGCCGGTTCCTTTGAACTCTTCAAAAATTACTTCGTCCATCCTGCTGCCGGTATCTACTAAAGCAGTTGCAATAATAGTTAAACTTCCGCCGTCTTCAGTATTTCTTGCTGCGCCGAAAAATCTTTTGGGTTTATGCAGTGCATTGGAGTCAACACCACCGGATAATATTCTTCCGCTATGAGGTATAACAGTATTATGCGCTCTTGCAAGCCTTGTTATGCTGTCTAAAAGAATTACAACATGGTCACCCGCTTCAACCATACGTTTAGCTTTTTCAATTACCATGTTTGCAACTTGCACGTGTCTATCGGCAGGTTCATCAAAAGTTGAACTGATCACTTCAGCATTTACAGAACGCTGCATATCGGTTACTTCTTCCGGTCTTTCATCTATTAACAGCATTATAAGTTTAATTTCAGGATTATTCCGCGTAATAGAATTCGCCATTTTTTGCATCAAAACCGTTTTACCGCTTTTAGGCGGTGAAACAATTAGTCCTCTTTGACCTTTACCAATCGGGGAAAGTAAATCCATTATACGCATAGAATACTCACCCGGGGAGGATTCCAATTTAATTCGTTTAGTCGGATAAAGAGGTGTCAAGTTATCAAATAAAGTCCTTCCTCTAATTTCTTCAGGATCTTTCCCGTTAACAGCTTCAACACGCAGCAAAGCGAAAAATCTTTCTCCTTCTTTCGGCGGGCGTACTTGCCCGCGTACATGATCGCCTGTTCTTAAACTAAATCTTTTTATCTGGGAAGGTGAAACATATATATCGTCCGGTGAAGGCAGATAGTTATAGCTAGCCGATCTAAGAAAGCCATACCCGTCGGATAAGACTTCAAGAACTCCATTCGAAAACGTAAGTCCGTCCTGCTTAGTCTGGGCTTCAAGAATTTTATAAATCAGGTCTTGCTTCCTGAGATCGCTGAAACCGGAAATTTTGTAATCTTTGGCAATTTTATGAAGATCAACAATTTTTTTAGATTTAAGTTTAGAAATATCTAATGACATAATTTAACCTGTAATATTTAGATTATTAAAAAAAGCTTATTTTTTCCAAATTGAATTGGGGCTTATTATTTTGAATTTTTAATTACTTTAGAAACTAATGAAAGGAACATGAGGCACATCTGAAACATACCTTTATTAGAATAAAATGTCAAGACATTTTTATCCGCTTAATCCTGTTTTTATTTCTCCTAGTAAATAAATACTTCCTATTACTACAAGACAATCATTCTTTGAGTAATTATTTTTAAAATTTTTTACAAATCCTGTTTTATCTATAAGTTTTTCAGCGCTAACATTTGTTTTACCTGCTATCTCAATTAACTGTTCAGGTGTAGCGGCTCTTTTATAATTTATATTTGTAAAATATATTTTATCGAAGTAGTCTTTTAGTTTTTTTATCATCACTAGTGTATTTTTATCTTTCATTGCAGCAAATATTAGGATTCTACTTCTATACTTCGCCCATTCCTTTTTAAATTCGTTGACAAATGAATCAATACCCCCCGGGTTGTGTGCCGAATCAAATATTATTCTTGGTCTCTGCCGGTATATTTCGTAACGACCGGAAATACCGGAATTCGTAATTACATTATCGATACCGTCTAAAATATTTTTAATCGTAATTTCGCTAATTATTTCACATGCAGTTAAAATTGCTAAAGCTGCATTTAGTAATTGATGATATCCTTTTAACGGTGCAGCATATAAACTTATTTTCTTTCCTCCCGATTTTACCGAAACATAATCTTTACCTGTAATAATGTTGTCATCCAATTTAAAACCCCGTGAATTCTTTTCAGACGCCATTTTAGTAATTTCTTGTTCCGATTCGGAAGGAAGAAGCCCAATAAAAACCGGGACATCTTTTTTAATAATTCCGCCTTTCTCAAAAGCAATTTTTTGTAATGAGTTTCCTAAGATATGTGAATGCTCTAATGAAATTGTTGTGATGACAGATGCCAAAGGGATAACCGTATTTGTAGCATCCAATCTTCCGCCAAGACCGGTTTCAAGAACAACAAAATCAACTTTTGATTCCGCAAAATACTTAAACGCCAAAGCTGTAGTGAGTTCAAAAAAAGTGGGTTGAAACTCTATAATATATGGATCCAATTTCTCCATAAAATCAGCGACGCATTCATCGGGAATCTCAATTCCGTTTACTCTTATCCTTTCATTAAATCTAACAAAATGCGGGGAAGTAAATTGTCCTACTTTATATCCGGCTTCCATCAATATGCTTGAAAGGAATGATGCGGTACTTCCCTTCCCGTTTGAACCGGCAATATGAAATATATTCAATGCTTTCTGCGGATTCCCGATAAAGTTTAATAAGTTTGTAATATTCTCTAATCCTAATTTTACACCAAATTGATGGAGCGAGAATAATTTATTTAATGCGGTTTCTATATTCACTTTAGATTGTAAGATGCGGTTAAATCCGAGATGTTGTTAATTGAATTTTCGCGGCAAAACTTTTTTATTCCGTCAAGAATTTCAATACCAGCCATTGGATTTACGAAATTTATTGTACCAAGCTGGAAAGCCGCTGCGCCGGCAATCATAAACTCTATGGCATCTTTCCAATTTGAAATGCCGCCGATGCCAATAATCGGGATATCGACATTTTTACTAATCTCAAATACTTTTGCCAATGCTACCGGTTTAATTGCCGGGCCGGAAAGTCCCCCGGTAATATTTTTTATTTTCGGTTTTCTTGAATAAATGTCAAAGGCAGTACCGACCAAAGTGTTAATTGCAGACACAGCATCCGCTCCACCTTTCTTCGCAGCGTTAGCAAAGTCGGCTATTTTTGATACATTCGGCGATAATTTAATAATCAAAGGTTTATCGGTTACTTTTCTCACTTGCTCGGTAATTGTTCTTACGGCATTTATATCATTACCAAAAATTAGTCCGCCGTCTTTTACATTAGGACAAGAAACATTTATTTCAAACGCTTTCACTGTATCGATTGAATCAAGAACTTTTGTACATTCCACATATTCTTCAATACTTCCGGCTGCAATGTTGCAAATTAAGATAGTTCCTACATTTTGAAGATACGGAATTTTTTCCTCGATGAATACATCAAGTCCGACATTAGCTAAACCGATAGCATTCAGCATTCCGGATGCCGTTTCAACAATACGCTGAGGCGGATTTCCTATTCTTGGTTTTAAAGAAATTGATTTTGTTACAATAGCTCCAATTTCGGAAAGATCAACAAACTTCGATATTTCGTTCCCATAACCCACGGTACCGGATGCAAGCATCACAGGGTTCTTTAATTTCAAACTACCAATTTGCACTTCTAAATTAAGCTCACTCATATCGCTATATCCAAAGCATTAAATACAGGACCGTCTTTACAGACTAAATAATATCCATCCCCATTTGATTTTTTAATCGGACAACCTTGACAAACACCAAAACCGCAAGCCATCACATTTTCGACAGATAATTCACAGTCAATTTTATTTTTGTCGGCATAATTTTTTACGGCTCTTAACATCGGAGTAGGACCGCAGGCAAAAATCTTTGTATTATTCGTATGAAATAAATTTTGATTTTGAGCCACCAAATCAAGTACTGTTCCTTTTAATCCGGCTGATCCGTCATCAGTCGACAGAAAAATATTCTTCATCCCAAAAGTAATTAAATCGTTTTCAGTTCTCCCACCGATAAAACTTAAAACTTCCACTTTAGGATTAAACACCTTAATAAGAAATGGAAAAGGCGCTGCACCAAGTCCGCCGGCAATAACAACCGCAGTTTCAATTTTTAATGAATAATTAAAACCCTGACCAAGAGGACCAAGGATATTAATTCTATTCCCCATTTTCTTCAAGGATAAAATTTCTGTCCCTTCGCCAACAATATTAAAAATAAAAGTAATGTGAGTACCGTTAACGTCAGCAATACTAAACGGTCGGCGCAATAACGGATAACTATTTCCCGATACTTTTATATTGCAGAACTGACCGGGTTCAGCAATAGATGCGATCTGAGGCAATTCAACCGTCAGTAAATAAACATTACTTGCAAATTTAATGTTGGATATTACGGAACCGGTTTCAATTACCAAATTATTAGCTCGAGGAAAAATTAATTTTTACTTATCTGTTTTTTATTAGGCGGCTTAGTTAAATCTATAAAAATTGTAAATATAATTTTTGAAAACATAGGAAATATCAACAAATTTCTAAAAATAAATTTGGCTGCGCCTCCCTTTTTATGTTTATCAAAGTTCTTTATTAATAAACAGAAGTTCGATTTTAGTAATTTTATCTAATCTTCTTTGATGTCTTTCTCCCAAGAAATCTGTAACCAGCCATGTATCAAGAATCGATTTTATAGTTTCTATACCTAATATTTTAGCGCCGAGTACTAAAACATTGGCGTTATTATGCTCCCGTGAACTTCTTGCAGAGAACTCATTGTAACATGTAGCAGCCCTTATTCCCGGGACCTTATTTGCAGTAATTGCCGAAGGGATGCCGGTTGCATCGAAAATAATTCCGGCATCTACATCGTGCAGAACAACTTTCTTCGCAACTTCAAATGAGAAATCAGGATAGTCGCAAGATTTATCATCAAAGGTTCCTACATCCACAATATCGAATCCTTTAGTTACAAGATAGCCGCTAATTATTTTCTTTGTCTCAAACCCGGTATGGTCGGAACCGAGAGCAATTTTTTTTATACTTGAAGCTTTAGAGATATTTGGGGTTGAAACTTTGCTGTTAGATGTATCCGTCTTCTTTTTGAGAGTGATTTTTAATTCCTTTGCTTTATCAAGAGCAAGAGGTGTAAACACTTCATGACCGGTAACATAAATAACGGAATTCCCTTCTCCGCTTAATTTTAATATATCATCTTCAGTATAAAGTTTTTTCATAATAAATTAATTTAAAGTAATTCAGTTTCATTATTCATTTTTAGGTAATCAACTACTTTCTTCACGTCTTGAGCATTATCTCTATTACATATGAGTAAGGCATCTTTAGTATTTATTACAATTAAATTATGAACACCGATAACTGCCGCGAACTTCTTTTTCGAATAAATATAAGAATTATATGTTTTATCGGAATAAACTTTCCCTACTTTCACGTTTCCGTTTTCATCTTTATCGGATAGCTGATAAACTTCTTCCCAGCTTCCTACATCGCTCCATTGAAAATCGGCTTTTGTAAGATACACATTTTTAGACTTTTCCATTACACCATAATCAATAGAAATATTTTTCAGCTGACCATATACACTGGTTAAAGTTTTTTCAAATTGAGGCATGCCTATAGAATCTCTAATTTCAAGCAGACCGGTATGGAGATCAGGTAAAAACAGTTGAATTTCGGAAAGAATAGATTCGGCTTTCCAGATAAACATACCGGAATTCCAAAGGAAATCGCCAGATC
>BDSW01000141.1 GCA_002898175.1 bacterium BMS3Abin04 | reverse complement strand
AAATGGGAAATGGGTTACTCCACAAAATCTTAAAAAGCTGAACAAATATACTATAATGAATATTACTGAAGATTCGAATGATAATTTGTGGTTAGGAACCTATGAATTAGGGGTTATTAAATATTCTCCTGAAAATAATACCTTTGATACTTTAAATACTAAAACCGGTTTGAATGATAATTCGGTTTTAGCAATCTCTCTCGATAAAAACGGGGGAATGTGGATTGGGACAAATAAGGGATTAAATAAATTTGATCTGCATACTTATAATTTAACAGGGAAGAAAATAGTTCTTCCATTTAATAAATATGATGGATTCCCAGGAATTGAATTAATTCAAAACGCTGCTTACAGAGACAATGGCGGGAATATGTGGTTTGGGACAATTAAAGGTTTATTAAAATTTAATCCATCAAAAATTAAATATAACGAAATTCCGCCGCAAGTTCACATAACCAACTTCACTGCTTTATCTCCTGATTTTAAAGAATGGCGGTTAGATCCTAAAGCTATTCTTAAATTTTCCAAGGGAAAAGCATTAGAATTTGATTATAATAAAAATAATATCATTATAGGTTTTGTAGGAATAAATTTTTCAAATCCGTCAAAAGTTAAATATTCATACAGGTTTAATAAAGGGAAGTGGTCAAAGCCAACCTACTCTTCGAAAATTACATTTCATGATTTAGCACCTGGGAAATACATGTTTGAAGCCAGGGCTGAAAACGAAAATAATATTTGGAGCATTAAAACTGCAAAAATAAATTTTAATATTGCAGTTCCATTTTGGAAAACAGTATGGTTCTACATCTTAGCCGGCATATTTCTTATGTACATTACCTATCTATTCTATACAATAAGAATAAATCGGATAAAAAAGATGAATAGAGATTTAGAAGAAAGAATAAAAGAAAGATTAAAATTTGAAGAGAAATTAAAACTAAATCAATTAGAACTTAAGAGATCTAAAGAAAAGGCTGAAAGCTCGGATAAATTGAAATCGGAATTCCTTGCTCAAATGTCTCACGAAATTAGAACACCTATTAATTCTATCCTAAGCTTTTCAAGTTTAATCCAAGAAGAATTACAGGATAAGATTAGCAAAGATCTAAAAGAGGGTTTCGAAGTAATTAACTGCGGCAGCAGAAGATTAATTAGAACCATAGATTCAATATTAAATATGTCTAGAATTCAAACAGGGAATATTGATCTAAACCCGGTACGCATTAAGATTTGCGATATTTTTAAAGATCTGGAAGTTGAATTTACAAGTTTAGCTAATGCAAAGAATATTGACTTTAATATCAATTACAAAACCTCTGACTGTTATATTACTGCTGACAAATATACGGTTACGCAATTATTTGCAAACTTAATTGATAATGCAATTAAATATACTGTTCATGGTAAAGTAGAAATAACAGTTTACTGCAGCAGCGGTAAGAATTACGTTCAAATAAAAGATAGCGGAATTGGAATGTCGGAAGATTTTATTAAAATTTTGTTTCAACCTTTTATGCAGGAAGAATCCGGTTATACGCGCAAATTTGAAGGAAACGGCTTAGGCTTGGCGCTTGTGAAAAAGTACTGTGAACTCAATAAAGCTGAAATAGACGTAAAATCAGAGAAAGGGAAAGGAAGTATTTTCACAATTGCATTTACAAATTAAAAATAAAATAATGCAAAGATGAATCAGAATAGTCTTAGTAAAAGTCTACTCTTTTTTTAATTTTTTATGAAAGATTTTCTTAAACTTTTCCAATTTGGGTGTTATTACAAAACTGCAATAGGGTTGTCTTTTATTTTCATTATAATAGTTTTGATGATAGTTTTCAGCTTTGTAGAAATTAGTAAAGGGTGTTATTTCAGTAACGATAGGATTGGGAAATACTTTTTCTTTGCTTAGTTTATCTTTATATTTTTTCGCTAATTTTTCTTGCTCTTTATTGTGATAGAAAATAACCGACCTGTACTGCGTTCCTACATCAGCTCCTTGTCGATTCAACGTTGTTGGATCATGAACAGACCAAAACACTTCCAGTAAATCTTTATAACTAATTACACTTGGATCGTAAGAAATTCGGCACGCTTCGGCATGACCTGTTTTCCCGGTTGTGACTTCGTTGTATGTAGGATTTTTAACTGTCCCGCCGGCATATCCTGAAACAACGGATTTAACACCTTTTAACGTTTGAAAAATAGCTTCGGTACACCAGAAACATCCGGTGCCGAATGTTGCCGTTTCGAGTTTGTTGTTTTGTGCCAAAGTGCTTTTCTCCGATTTCTTATCTTTTTGAGTTGATTTGTTTTGTCCGAAGTTCAAAGAAATAATAAAAAATGAGAATAAAAATATATATAATTCCAATTGCTTTAGTTTAATATAATTTTTCAATTTTTAGAACCTTTCTTAAGATAATTATTAGATTTATTTTTCATGCGGAATATTATTTCAACAATTGGGAGTAGAATTCGTTCCGGTAAATATAAGGTAAATAGTTTTCCTGAAATATAGAATTAAATTTGCTAAAAGGAATTCAAGAGAGTAGATAGCGGTAATATATAAGTTAATGCAAAACTTTCAACACCAAGGTTTGGAAGTCTCAAACCGCCATTTGATATATGATTAAAACTAATTCCTAACCGGCTTTCGTTTTCAAAGTGATAGGTAAGTTCTAATTGGGATCTGAATTCCAGAGCAAGACTTAAATCCTTGCTATTCCCGCGCGAATAAAATCCGGGTGCAAAACTTGGTGTGAAAATAATATGATCAGTTAAATAAAAGTCATGCAAAAATCCCATGTAGAAAAGGGAAGCTCCGTCTGAGTTAAACATTACTCCGCCAAATGGGTTAAGTACATTATTTCTTTTTGCCGAACGCAGCTCAACTCGCCATTCTGATGTTGTAAACTCATTGATGCGTAAGACATTAAATTTGCCGACAGAAATAGCTATGGATTGGGAATTTTGTCCTAATGCTAAATCCGTTACTAAAAGTATTAACACGAAAAACAATTTTTTTTTATCATAATTAATTATCGAAGAATCTATAATTATTTTAGCTAATAATTTCTTCTTTAAATGATAATTTTAACCTCGTAAATTTTTCAACATCAATCATAACTTTATAATACTTGCAATCTGCTTCAGCCTTTGTAAACCTTAAATGATAAAAAATATGATTGCTTTGGTTAAGAGTAGAAAGTTCAATAATATCAAATTTATAACCTAGAGCTGTATACTTTTTTATCAATTCCTTATAAAGAATCACTATTCTAGCTTTTGCTTGTTCAAACTTAATTCTTTTCATTGCTTCCCCCAGAGTTTATTGTTACATGCAACTTAAGAAAGACGAACCTATTAAAATGTACCGAACTTTACACTTTGTGATTCTGAAGAGAAAATATTTAAACAACCTAAAAGTATATTATAAAGTTATAACCTATTCCGTTTGCTTACCGAATACATAAACAAGTCCATAGCTCATGGCTTCGGAAGGACAAATTAAATGTTGTCCGTTTTCAAATGTTTCAAAATAAATGTTTAGATTTTTATATTCTCTACCTTGCAGTCGTTTAACAAATCTAGAAATTGGATCTTGATATTTTTCAAGCGATTCATTTTCACCTACTGTTATATAAAGATTACCGCTTAATTTACCTTCACTTTCATAAAGTGAATCTTCCAAGTTCAGTAAATCTTCTAAATTTCTGTAAATAAACGGGCTTCCAACAATATACTTGTTAAATAAATCAGGTTCTTTCAGCATTGAATAAAGAGTAAATAAGCCGCCGAGCGAATAACCGTTTAAAGTTCTATCTGTAGAATCGGTTCTGTAAGTAGAATCGATGAAAGGAATTAATTCATTTTTAATGAATTGTAAATATCTATACGCACCACCGGAAATTTCTCTGCCCGGAAACTTAGTGGGTGTGTAATCTCTATCCCTAAAATTCAATTCATGATCACTCAACATTGTACCGTAGCCAATTCCAACTGTAATAATATCCGGGACAAACTTCCCGTACTGCAGATAACGGACAATACTTGTCGCCATGTTGAAAGCAATATCACCGTCTAATAAGTACAAAACCGGATAGCGCTTTTCTGTTTCGGAATAATGTTTTGGCAACCGGATATATACGTAAAATGTATCATCCACGTTTTTTGAAATTATATATTTTAGTTCCGTATGTTTTGTTACAATCTGTGTGTACGGTGGAAATTCGGATTTTACTTCCTGTGCGGTTATAATTTGGCTCGAGATTATTATAACAAGCAATAGAAGGTGAATAGATTGTTTCATTCATGTCCTCAAAATATTTATAAAAAATAAATTGCATTTGCTCATTGATTATAAATATAAATTATAAAGGATCAATATATAAAGCAATTCTTTTAGAATAATCACTGTAGTTTTGTTAACTATTATGAGTTCAACAAAAGTTATTCATGAGAGTTATCAATTTATTAACTTTGACTTTTATTTTATTGAAAGGGGAACATGAAAAAACTTACATTACTTTCATGGAACGTAAACGGAATTAGAGCAGTTGCAAAAAAAGGTTTCCATGAATGGTTAAAACAAACTGACCCGGATATTCTCTGTATTCAGGAAACCAAAGCTTGGGAAGAGCAGCTTGATAAATCTTTAACAAACATTAAAGATTATCATTCCTATTTTGCAGAAGCTTATAAAAAAGGATACAGCGGGGTTGCTGTTTATTCAAAAGAGAAACCTATAAGTGTTAAAAAAGGAATCGGTATAGAAGAGTTTAACCGCGAAGGAAGAATTTTAATTGCTGAATATCCGGAATTTCTTTTATTTAATATTTACTTTCCTAACGGTAAAGCGCGGGCGGAGCGATTAAAATATAAGTTAGATTTTTATGAAGCTTTCCAAAAGCATGTTGTAAAATTAAAAAAGCAAGGTAAAAGAATAATAATTTGCGGCGATGTGAATACCGCGCATAAAGAAATTGATTTAGCACGACCGAAACCTAATTCCAAAGTCTCAGGCTTTTTACCGGAAGAACGAGCTTGGATGGACAGATTTTTTACGGAAGGATTTATTGATACTTTAAGAATGTTTAACAATAATCCTGAAGTTTATACATGGTGGGACGTTATGACTAGAGCACGCGATAGAAATGTAGGATGGAGAATAGATTATTTTTTCGTAAGTGATAATTTAAAAGATAATGTAACCGATGCTTTTACTTTACCTAATGTTATGGGTTCCGATCACTGTCCCGTTGGAATAGAAATAAAAATTTAAAAGGGAAATTTTAAAATATCAGCTTCAACTAAAAAGAAACTTTTATATCAATTTCACTATAAACTTCCCTCCAAACGGAGATTTATAATTTATCCCTATTTTATTATATACTTGTATTGGTATTCAAATATCTGCAAGATAAAGGTCACCAGTCAATTCCGGTAATAAACCGATTTTGGGTAAAGCCAATGTGAGAGTCCTTTCTGCTTTTATGAAAGCACCCGGAGTATCACCCGTTGTTGTATTTACGCCTGAGGGTACATCCAGCGATAAGATTTTTGCCGGTTGGCTATTTGCCCAGTTTATCATTTCCAAGGAATATCCTCTTGGAACAGATTTTAAGTTATAACCGATTACAGCGTCTATAATTAAATCGGGTTTCTCATTTGGTAAATCATTTATTCCGATTTCCAGTCCTTTGGCGGACAGATAAATTTTATGCTGGTATGTGGAAACTTCTTTTAATTTTTCCGGATTAGTAATGCAAACTTTTACGTTACCGTTGCGGTTAGCCAAATGTCTTGCAGCGCAAATTCCGCCGCCGCCGTTTCCACCAATTCCGGAAAGGACAACTATATTTGCTTTTTGCCAGGCATTACCCAAAATATCAATGGCGGATAAAGCTAAATTTCTGCCGGCGTTTTCCATCATTTGAAATAAATTAGGATCGGTTTCTTCTACAGCGATTCGGTCAATCTCAATTATTTGTTCTGTAGCTATTGCGGGAACTATTATTCCTGATATTGTTTTGAGTTGTGAAAGCATTTTATTTAGAAAGATATTGTATGAATTCTAAGGATTTTTAAATGAAATAGTTTGAGTTAGGAATTATTTCTCAATGTCTTCGAGCAACGGATTTTTAAATTGCTAATAACCTAAAATCGGAATAACATTTCAAATTTTAGTGTTATTTAGATAAGTAAGCAAAACAGCATACCGGCTTAAAAATTTGGATTTAGAGTAGCCGCAAATTAAGTATATTTGGCGTTATAATTATTACCGTGATTCTTAAAATTACCATAATAGATTATCCGAATTTATAAGATACACCGAAACCGCCCCGCGGGTAACGCCATTCAATATTGTTGTATTGACAGGCTATTCTGCATGTTCCGCATTCAAGACAAGCATCGTAATTTACTTCAATTTCGCCGCGTTTAGCATCAAAATCATAAACACCGCATGGGCATACATATAAACATTGCTGCAATTCGCAATCTAAACAAACGGACATGTCTTTAATAACAAGATGCGAACCCCCAATCTCGTCAATTTTATAACCGTCCAAATATAATTTATCTTCTAATCTCACCCTACATTTCTCCATAATTTAAATAGGTCTCTAATTAAATTACTAACGCCAATTTGCTGTTTCATATTTTTCCATAGTAATTTTTCTTTGTCATGTTTAGAAACGCCATTTACATTTAATATTTCAAAAGCCGCATTATTTAATATTTTAGGATATTGCTGAAGCAACCTTTTGTTATGCTGCAGCAATGCCGGGACACCTTTATATTTTTTAAGATCTTTCATTACAAAACTTTCTTTTAACTTTTCTTCATATAGCGACAAAGATTTTTTAGAAAAATCTCCGGCTTTGGCTGCCTCAATATATGTTTCCGCAGCTAATTTCCCGGAAGTGACGGCAAGGTTCGAACCTTCCCTATGAATAGCATCAACCATCATTGCCGCATCGCCGACTACCATTACTCCGTTGCCAATAAGCTTCGGCATCTCTTTATACCCGCCTTCAGGTATTAAATGAGCAAGGTACTCTTTAGTTTCCCCGCCGTTAATTAAGGGCGCTACCGAAGGATGTGCTTTGAATGATTCCAATAAATCGTTAGGATTTATTTTGTTTTTCACTAAATCTTCAACGACCATACCAACGCCAAGAGAAATAGATTTTTTATTAGTATAAATAAAAGCCATTGCTTCGCCGTTAAAAAAGCTTCCGGTTACTTCAATAGTTACACCCTCGCCGGATTTAACATTGAATCGATCATTTATTATTTTTTCATCCAGTCCAATTACTTCTTTAACAGCCAGGGCAACAGATTCTCTTTTAATTTCCTTTCTAAAACCGAGAGATTTTGCAAGAAGAGAGTTTACACCGTCGGCAATAATTACGCAGTCTGCTTTAATATCACCGTCCGGTCTTCCGGTAGTAATACCAACAATTCTGTTGTTTTCAATAATGGCTTCCTTGGCTAAAGTTCGAGTTATAATTAATGCACCGGCATCAGCAGCTTGTTTAGCAAACCAGTTGTCGAATTTAGCTCTAAAAACGGTATGACAGTTGTATGGTTTTTTATTAAACAATTCGTTTTTATGATTAAACCCCACAAATGAATTATTATCTAACAGCCAAATTCTCTGGTCTATGATATGTCTTTCTACAGGCGCTTTCCCGGGAAAATCATCAATAATTCCTTTCATACAATCGGAATAAAATACACCGCCCATTACATTTTTAGACCCGGCAAACCGTCCTCTTTCAATAACAATAACCTTAACGCCGGCTTTTGCAAGAACAGTTGCCGCAGCAAGACCGGCAGGACCGGCACCAACAACTATCACATCATATTTAAGATTACTCATAATGCCCTCCTGATAGACTGCATGCTTTTAAGTTGTTCAATAAGTTTAGGAACAAATTTTAGAGCATCTTCAACAATACAGTAAGTCGAAACATTAAAAATGGGAGCATCTTTATCTGTATTAATTGCTATTATAATTTCAGATGTCTGCATCCCGACAAGATGTTGAATAGCACCTGAAATACCGCAGGCAATATATAATTTCGGGTGCACGGTTTGTCCTGTTTGTCCTACTTGTCTTGTCTGTGGGATATAGCCAAGCTCAACGGCTTTTCTGGATCCCGCCCAAGTTCCCCCTAATAAGTCTGCAAGTTCTCTTAACATATTAAAATTTTCTTTATTTCCTATTCCTTTACCGCCTGAAACTATAACATCGAAAAATCCTAAATTTACATTACCTTCGGAGGAAATAACTTTTTTCAATATTTTTTTAACAATATCTTCTTCAGAAAAATCAATTTTTTCTTTTATAATTTCGCCGTTTGTTTGTGTATCAAGAGGAATTGCTTTAAAAACACCTGGTCTAACCGTTGACATTTGGGGTCTATGTTTCGGACAAAATATTGTAGCCATCAAACTTCCGCCGAATGTCGGTCTGGTCATCCAGAGGAATCCGGTTTCCGGATCGATATCTTGTTTTGTAGTATCCGCAGTTAAGCCGGTTCTGAGAACGGTTGCAACAGTACCTGAAAGATCTCTGCCTTGAGTAGTGGCACCGATTAAGAATATTTCCGGTTTGTACTTTACTACCAACTCAGATACTGCATCACGGTATGGTTCTGTTCTATAATCCTTCAGTACTTCATCTTCGATAATATAGAATTTTTCAGCGCCGTACTTAAAAACATCTTCAGCTAAATGTGAAACGGATTCTCCAACGGAAACAGCGGCAACATGACAATTTCTTTGAGATGCCAATTCCCTAGCTTTTGTTAAAAGTTCAAAAGAAACATGCTCGGCTTTCCCGTCGGTTTGTTCTACAAAAACCCAAATATCTTTATAGTGAGAAATATCCGGATCTTTTTTAATTAAATCTATCACTTTTTACCTCAATTATAGAGCATCATTTAAAAATGGCGCTACTTTTTCAGCGGCCTGATTAACGACTTCGTCAAATGTTCCCGTTAGTGTTGCACCGCGCTGTTTTTTTTCGGGAGTAAAAGCTTTTTTGACAATTGTCGGCGAATTTTTTAGTCCGCATTGATTTTTATCTAAGTCAACGTTTTCACCTGATAAAATTTCTATTTTGGATTGTGCGGCTTTAATTAACCATGGTAAAGGTGAGTGAGAAAGAGTATTTAAACTTTCTTCCACGGTAAAGAATACCGGAATAGGAACCTTAAGCGTTTCTTGACCAAATTCGGTTAATCTTGTAGCAATTACATATTTTTCTTCCAAATTTATTTCATCAAGTTTTATTAAATAAGTAACAAGCGGAACATTAAAACGCGTGGCAATACCGGGTCCGGTTTGAGCTGTATCTCCATCGATGGCTTGCTTACCGGCAAAGAAAAAATCTACTTCACCTTCCAACTCAATAATTTTTTTAGCTCCTTCATAAAGAGCATAAGAAGTTGCAAGCGTATCGGAACCGGCAAAAATACGGTCTGATAAAAGATAGCCTTTGTCTGCTCCTCTTGAAAGACATTCTTTTAATGCATCGGCTGCTTGCGGAGGTCCCATTGTTAAAATAGTGACTTTCCCGCCAAATTTCTGTCTAATTTTTACAGCTTCTTCAACTGCGTGAACTTCAAAAGGGTTTAAGATGGCAGGGACACCTTCTCTTATCAAAGTACCTGTTTCATAGTTTACCCTAACTTGTGATGCATCCGGAACTTGTTTAATAAATACTAGAGCGTGCATAAAACTATCTCCACTTAATACTCCAAAAAAATAGTAATTAATAAATGCTTATTTAAACATAAAAAATTCTGCAAAGTCAAATATTTAATAAAATTATCATTTTGACTGTAAGGAGAAATCTTTGAAAATATTCATTATTCAGAAGAGTTCTCATCCCTAAAAGCGAGTTCGAAATAACAAATTCTATTTTTTTGCAGAAACTCCATTAAATTACTAAGTTATATACCTCAACCGCTATAATGTTTCAACTAATAACAAGTTTGTGAATGTTTTTTCTTAAAAATTCATTATTCATGGATTTTTAAAAACAACTTTATTGCCCGGGAATTCTTTTTCAATTTCCGTTTTCAGCAATGTTTCAATTGCAGCATACTCATTAAGCTGGAAAACCATACAGCACGCTTTTACCGTTTCCAGCGTGTACATATAAACAGAAAATTCATTTGTTTTGTAATTGTATTTTATGCCGGCTACTAATTCCATCCGGCTTAACGGAATTCCGTTTTCCGGCTCCTTAACTCTATCCAAAATTTCCGCTAATTTATTTCTCATTGCTTTGGTCATTATTGTATCCGCAAATTATAAATAATAAAATCTCACACTTATATCGGGAAATTCCTTTTTGAGTGCTTCGGTTATCAAATTTTCTAATTTTTTAGGTCCCCAAAAATCGAAAGCAGCACTTCTCACTTTTGAAGTTACTGCTTCGTCTAAATAAACAAAAAATTTATTCACAATTACATTGTATTTAATTCCTCTAACTACACCCAGTTGCAAAATGGATAAACCGATTCTCGGTTCAACAGTATTTTTAAATACTTCGGAAATTTTATGTGACATCTCTTCAGTCATAGCTTTTGATTGCTGTCCTTTCAAATAAACGTTGTAGAAATAAATGTGAAAAAACAGCAAAAATTAAAAATCGATAAAAATATCAATTGACTTTAAATACTGTGAAAGTGTTTCCAAGCCAAGCAGTGGAATTGCACTATTTGGAAAAATTTGCATTCCCTTAATATCAAAAGTGTTTTCGATATCTTTTGTATTAAAACCTTCGGAATATTTATTTATGAAAATATTACTAATTTTTAGATTCAATCCCTTCAAATTTTCCACTATCAAGTTTGATTCTGAAAATGACAATTTATCGGTGTTCATTACAAGGTTTAAAACTGTCTGAATCTCATTTTCAAAAACAGTTTTTACGTTTGAATACGAAGTAATCTGTGTGTTCAACTTATTCAAAATTTTATCGTGTTCAACTTCCTTTTTACCAAGTTGTATCTTAGTTATTATTTCTTTTTTTTTCAATATTTTATTACGTAAATCCAATAATTTTTCCAGCCAAAGATTCGATATTTTAGGTAATCCAAGAAATTTAAGCGTTAAGGCAGTCGGCGGCATATCAAAAATAATATAATCTTTATCAGGATTCGTTTTCCTAATTTCTTTATATGCTGTTAAAAGTGCATACTCTTCAATTCCCGGTGAAAACTTTATTACATCCAAATAGCTTTCCAAATTAAATGCCGTTAAATATGAATAGCTATGTTTTATTTGTGAAGTAACATCATCCAGGTATTTTTTCACCCAATAATTAACATCTACTTCTTTTGCAAAAAAATTCGGTCTAATTTCTTTTGATTTTTCAGATAATTTTATTTGTAAAATATCAGATTGATTATGTGCAGGATCCATTGAAGCCAAAAGCACCTTTTTGCCGGAATTAACCAAATGCAAGGCTGTCAATGCTGATGAAGTTGATTTACCGACGCCTCCCTTTCCAAGGAAAAAGATATTAATAGTATTTGAATTCATCTCATTTTACTAAAGAATTTTTGAAGCGTAATAAAATACAAAGTTTATTGAACTCCAATTATTAAATAACGTCGAAAGCGGAAAGTAAATCGGATAATGGATTTTCCGCAGTATCTACTTTGTTAAGCATAATTAAAAAGTGTTTTTCCATTTCAGGCAGCAAATCCAGTGTAATCTGCATTGGCGGCGAAGGAAGACCGACAAATGCGCCTAAAATTAACAAACCGAAAATATTTTCCATTTCTCCCAATTCATATTCTAACGAGTCAACTGCTTTACCTCTTGAAACTGCATCGTAAATTTTAAATGCAGAAATTGCTTTCTTTTTAATATTTTCGAATAGTTTATTCATGGTATTCAATTTAATCGGGTTCTTTTATTCTAAATAATTTCATCTCGAAAACTGTTCTTTTTTCAGAAGGATAATAGTAATATACTGAATAAAGAGAAAACAGCATTAGTCCGCCAAGATAAAAACCCGGCATCAGAAAAGGAACCGCCAATACAAGCAAGTAAGGGACGACTAATGCAAGTATTATGAGCTTTTTTTCAAATACTACAAATTCATCTACATTAATTGTTTTGTTTTTTTTGTTTTTATTTACGAAAACCGTACGGTAAAAAATGGGAAATGCCAAACTAAATGCGGCACCCAATACAAAAAGAACAACCGAGAACCATTTGGGTGATAGGAGTGAATCACCAAGAAGATTCAAATATTTTAAAAGATAAACTAATAAAATCAAAACTGCTGCTGGAATTATTGTTTTTATGTAAACATTCACCAACTCTTTTTTTATTTCTGTATATGTCATATTCATTCAATTTTAATACTTAGACAAAGTAATAATTCCAAAACAAAATGTCCGGCAAAATAACCGGACATTTTGTTGCAAAGAAAGTTTATCTATCAATTAAAGTGAACTTTCAGCATTACTAACTTCAGGTTTACCTTCATATTTTGTTTTTGAAAATTTCATTATAGCTTCAATTAATACCCATACCATTGAAAGGATTATGACTAAATTGATTATTTGAAGCAATATATGATGCCCGGCACCAAATCTAACTTGATTTAATACTGCAGCCCAACCAGCCATAATAAACATAAATGCTGCGGGTAATGCACTTATTAACCAGCCCCATTTTGTACGAGGTCTTAAATAAATTGTTACAACCAATAATGCAAGAGCAGCTAAAGTTTGATTAACAGCTCCGAATAAAGGCCATAAAGCTAAAGCGCCTTTACCGTTTGCGCCTGAAGAAAATACTAAAACAACAGCAAACAAAATAACAACTGCTGTTGCAAAATATCTGTTTTTAAAAGTTTTTGGAAAAGTATCCTGCAAAACATATCTTTGAATACGTGTTGCACTATCTAACGTAGTCCCGGCAAAGGAAGCCACAAATACACCCATAAGAACAAGAGAAACTGCTTTTGGAATTCCAATTGACCCAAGTAAATTTGCCGAACCGTCAATAAAAGCGCCAATTTTAGAAGATAAACCGCCTGCTGCCGCCCAAGATGAATAATGAGCCGTCCACGCCTGCAAACCAATCAAGGTTTTTCCGCCGGAAGTATAACCCATGCCTATACCGGCTGAAACCGCAATAATTACTAATGTTGCAAGGGCGCCTTCCGTCAACATGCCTCCATATCCAACAAATAGCGAATCGGATTCTTTACGAATTTGTTTGGATGTTGTGCCGGAAGAAACGAGAGAGTGAAAACCGGAAATTGCTCCGCAGGCAATAGTAATAAATAAGAACGGCCATAATGGAGGACTGCCTACAGGATTGGCATTTACAGCAGGAGCAACTACGTGAAGATTTCCTCCGAAAGCGGAAAAGAAAACACCGAGTACTAGTAATCCCATGGCAATTACTAACTGGTAGGCATTTATATAATCACGAGGCTGTAAAAGTTGAGTAACAGGTAATACAGAAGCTGTAAATGCATAAATTAACAAGATAATCGTCCAAAGTGCAATTGGTCCTAAACCTGCAAAAGCCGGCATTTCCAAAGGTATGAATGTGCCAATAACTATTGTAGAATACATTAGTATAACTGCAATAATAGCGGATTTATTTACATTTGCACCTTTTTTATAAATGTAATA
>BDSW01000140.1 GCA_002898175.1 bacterium BMS3Abin04 | reverse complement strand
TAAAAGTCTCGGCTTCCGGTTTAGAATTGCCCTGGCACGAGCATTAGCGGTTGACCCGGATTTAATACTTCTTGACGAGCCGTTTAATGAAATGGATATTACAACTAAAGAAGAAATATATAATTTGATTAGAAAAGCAGAGTTCAATACTCATATTTCTTTTCTAATCGGGACCTCTAATATTACCGAAGCTGTGTTCTTAGCAGATAAAGTTTTCCTTATGAAGAAAAATCCCGGTGAAATAATAGATGATTTTGAAATTGATTTACCGGCTGATAGGAGAGACGATATTATAGTAACTGACAGCTTCAACCAAATTAGAGTAAAAATTGAAAATAGTTTTAAATCAAAAGAGTCTTATAAAGTTCTAAATTTTTCTGTTTAATTTCAGTTATTTATTTTATAATTTCATTTTCAGATACTGAAGGAACGAAAATGAATAATATAAAATATCTTGCTTTAATCCTAATTTTCTTCATTTCTTGCAGCAATCCAACCGAACCGGACAATTTTAATTATGCGCCTAAATCCTATTCGGATACGACTTCTGTTTATGTTCAAGGATTAAACAAAATTATATCCCCGCTTTCGGGAACGGACCCCGAGTTAAACGATTTCGATTTATCTCCGCTTGATTATTTAGGGAATGTAAGAATTGTAGGACTGGGTGAAGCAACTCACGGAACGAAAGAATTCATTCAGATGAAATTTAGAATATTTAAGTTTTTAGTAGAGCGCTACAATTTTAAAATCTTTGCCTTCGAAGCCGATATGGGAGAATCTGTTTACATCGATAGATATATTACAAACGGAATTGGTAATTTAAGGACTCTAATGATTAACAAAATGCACTTCTGGACTTGGCGTACGGAAGAAGTCTACACATTACTAGAATGGATGAGAAATTATAATATCGGTAAATCCGAAGATCAAATGATTCATTATCTCGGTGTTGATTGTCAATACTTTGATGACCAACCGGATTTGATTTTAGAATATTTTAAACAGACCGATCCAACTATTAAAAATCATATTATTTCAATTATGGACACAATTAAAACAATCGCGAAATTGCCATATAACCAGTTTAAGAATTACTTTATTAATATGAATCAAAAGCAGGAATCAAATTTGATTTTTTTATTACAGTCAGCAATAAATGAAATGGAGTCGCGAAAAGATAAACTAACTGCTAAATCAAGTGAATTCGAATATGCGAACATTAAGCAATTATTCAGAAATATTCAGCAGGCTGTAGAAGTATATTATAATTATGAAAGGAAATCTAATAGTACCTACCGTGATAAGTATATGGCGGAAAATGCCGAATGGATGACAAAACTATTTGGTTCAAATACTAAGATTGCACTTTGGGCACATAATTTTCATATCGGGAACAATATTTCTTCAATGGGGTCTATACTTAAAAACGATTTGATAGACGATTATCAGATTATTTCGTTCAGTTTTTCTGAAGGATCATTTCAAGCTATTGGGGTGGAAGGATTAAATTATACAGGTCTAAAAAAACAAACAATTACTACTATTCCTATAAAGAATTCTATAAATTATTATCTTTTTAATGCCCGTTATAATAATTTTATACTGCGGATTAAGGATATACCACAAGATTCTCAACTTTATCAATTTGCCTATGAACCTCATAAATTTTTATCAATCGGATCAGTATACAATGGTAACCCGGATAATTATTATAGTTCGAAAAGGTTAAAGCATTTTACAGATGTAATAATTAATATTGATTTCACGAATGCAGCCATTGTAATCCCTAAATTTTAAATATAATAATTCTCTAATAGACATATTTAAAATGTCGACTTAATTAATTTGCAAAATTCTATGGAACCGGTTATAATTTAATCTTCGTAGATTAGTCAAAATCTAATTATATTTAATCTCAAATTTTTATATTATTTTTCACCGGAATATTCAGGATAAATCGAGAAAATATTATGGAAGATAAAATTAAAAAGCTTAACGATTTAAGAGAAGCCGCTAAACTTGGCGGCGGTAAAAAACGAATTGAATCTCAGCATAAAAAAGGCAAATTAACTGCACGGGAAAGAATTGAACTTTTAGTGGACGAAGGAAGTTTTGATGAAACCGATATATTTGTAACCCATCGCTCAAATGAATTCGGATTGGAAAAACAAAAAATATTGGGCGATGGTGTAGTTACGGGTTTTGCTACAATTGACCAAAGACCTGTAGCATTGTTCAGCCAGGATTTTACCGTTTTCGGCGGTTCTCTTTCTGAAGCTCATGCAGAAAAAATTGTTAAAATTATGGATACGGCAATGAAGCTGGGTATTCCGATAATCGGACTTAATGATTCCGGCGGAGCGAGGATTCAAGAAGGTGTTGTGAGTCTTGGCGGTTATGCAGATATATTTTTAAGAAATACGCTTGCATCCGGCGTTGTACCGCAAATCTCCGCTGTACTGGGACCGTGTGCCGGCGGAGCGGTTTATTCCCCGGCTATTACCGATTTTATTTTCATGGTTAAAAACTCCAGCTATATGTTTGTTACCGGACCTAATGTTGTAAAAACCGTAACTCACGAAGAAGTTTCGTTCGAAGATTTAGGCGGCGCTGATACTCATGCTTCAAAAAGCGGAGTCGCACATTTCAATTATGATAGTGAACCGGAAACTCTGGAAAATATAAGAAAACTTATAAGCTATATTCCTTTGAATTGGAAAGACACCGCTCCGGAAAAGGAATTTGATTTTAGTCAGGATTTAATTGTTCCAAAACTTAATGAAATAATTCCGGACAATCCGAATAAACCTTACAATATGCACGATGTAATAAATCTGCTCTTAGACGACGGTGAATTTCTTGAAGTACATAAAAACTTTGCCGAGAATATTATTGTCGGTTTCGGTAGGATTGGAGGAGTTTCAATCGGAGTTATTGCAAATCAACCTTCGGTATTTGCCGGAGTTTTAGATATAAATTCCTCTATAAAAGCAGCAAGGTTCGTAAGATTCTGCGATGCGTTTAATATTCCTATTTTGGTTTTGGAAGACGTTCCCGGTTTCCTTCCCGGTACGGATCAGGAATGGAACGGTATAATTAAAAACGGAGCCAAATTACTTTTCGCATTTGCCGAAGCTACAGTTCCTAAAGTAACCGTAATAACCCGCAAAGCATACGGCGGTGCTTACGATGTTATGAACTCCAAACATATCCGCGGTGATTTTAACTATGCCTGGCCATCGGCTGAGATTGCTGTTATGGGTCCGAAGGGAGCAGTAGAAATTATTTTCAAAAAAGAAATTCAGTCGGCTGAAAATCCCGAAGAAGAATTAGACCGGAAGCTTTCCGAATATATTGAAAAATTTGCTAATCCGTATATCGCCGCCGAACGCGGTTATATTGATGATGTAATTACACCTAGTGAAACCAGGTTAAGATTAGTTAAGGCTTTCCAACTGTTAAAAACCAAAGTGGACACAAATCCGAAGAAGAAACATTCGAATATACCTTTGTAAGGTGAGAAATTAGGATTGATATTTTTAATCCGATTTTTAACGGGTGAGGATGAAAGACATATAAAATTTATTAGGAGTCTCTCTTTTTCTTTAACCAATTTCAACTAAGATTGAATATACGCCTTAGAGGAACAACAAGTAATTATTAATAAAATTAAAGAAGAACAAAAGATAGAACAGCTAAAGTTTGGGGAGAATAGTGGATTCAATACGCTCAACTGGAATTAAAAGTTTATATAAATTCAAAACCTTTGATAAAAAAAATCATTATCAAGATTTGCTCAATAATGTTTTATATTTTCCTTCTCCAAGAGAACTTAACGACCCCTTCGATTCAAAAATCCCAATTAGATATGATTTGTGTACAAAACAAGAACTAGTTGAAATTGTTAAAAAATTTGAAACAGTTAAATATGATAAATCCCCTCGTAAAGAAAGAAGAAAAACCGTCTTTCAAAAAGTAAAAGAATTACAACAAGAACTAAAGTCTAACCCTGAAAGAATAGTAAAAAGAATGGAAAAATATATTGAAAATACAATTGGTATTTTCTCTTTTACTGAAAAATTAGATAATTTACTTTTGTGGTCACATTATGCAGATTCACATAAGGGGTTTTGTGTCGAATTTTCTGCTCCGAAGTTAAATAATTTGATGGTCGAGGTATTTCTAAAAGAAATTGACAAAGCGTTTATATTTAAAGTTCATTATCAAAATGAATATCCAATCGTACATCCAATTAAAACATCTTACGAAGATCGTTTAAATCTTCAATTCTGTACAAAATCTAAAAATTGGGAATACGAAAAAGAATGGCGTATAATTTTTATGAATTATAAGAAAAAAGCGGAAATACCTTCAAATATTATAAGTAATATTTATTTAGGTTTATTAGCTGATGAATCAAATATTACAACAAGTATAGCTATATTAAAAAAATCAAATCCTAATATTGGTTTATATAAAGCAGTTAAAAAGAAAAATGCTTTTGGATTACATTTTGAGAAATTAATTTTATAGTTAAGGAAGTGTGAAAATGGACGAATCGAAAGAATGTATAATATGCAATTCAGAATTTGAATCAATATCCCATCGTGACCACGAGAATATAAGAATTGTTTAATGTCCAAAATGTGGTTATTAAAAATATCAAGTAATACTTATGTTTGAGATAGATTTAATTACTCAAATGAGCAAAAGAACAAGCAGATAATTTATTATTTTGATAAACTCAATTAACATTATCCAAAAATTATTTTTCATTAAAACAAAATTGATTCTCGGATTTACTTTTAATTCCTCTCTTAGCTAAAGAGAGGATAAAGGTGAGTTCCAAAAAATTATCCGAAAATTTATTTAATAGTTATATACTTTAAACCTAATACTACATTCAACTACCTTCCACGCTTGTCTTTCTACTTTCGTATTTTGACTTTTCATATTTACAAGTTTTTAATATTTACCATTTCAACTTCTAAGAATATCAACGTTTATATTCAAATGACTTTCAACTAATATTTTTAGCCGGATAAACTTGAAATTCAATAAATTATTCTTCTTTATTAATTAGCGAGAATTATTTACGATTATAAAAATTGCAGAAAAAAATTAAATTTTTAATAATCTAAGATTGTAATCAAAGAAATTAAATAAAATTATATGATGTTTTACTTGATATTATCTCTGTAACCTATTATTTTTCAACATCTTTTTTAAGCGTAGGAGCAATTGTGGGTAATAAATTTTTACTTTCTTTCATTGTTTTGGCAACACTTTATTTTTCATCATGCAGTTCTTTCAAATCGGTATCGGATAGAACAGAAGACAAGCAAGCTGCTGAACGCCAAGATACAAGCCAAGTTGTTGAAACAACCGTTATTGTAAATGAAATGCTGGAAGATGCACGCCAGCTTTACTTAACAGCTCTTTCAAACAAGGAATTAAAAAACACAAAAAAAACTATTGCCGCATTCGATTCTTCTTTAGCTATTATTAACGAACTTAGTTATTATCCGGCTATTGAAGATAATGAAGCATATTCCGAGCTTGAAAATTCAATAGTTGAAGATTATCAGGATTATTTAAATAAGTTAAAAGAACTGCCCGATAACGTTCCTACTTTTGCTTTAGAAGAATGGATGAGCAATAATATTCCCGATATACCTCCTCTTAAAGAAGATGCTAAAGAAGAAATAATTGATAAAAGTAAAGTAATTGTCGTAGGCGATTTCCCGCTTACTGTAAACAGGTTTGTTGAACAATACATCGAGTACTTTACCGGCAGAGGTAGAAGACATATGGAAATATGGCTCGAAAGAACAGGCAGGTATTTCCCGATGATGGGAAGAATTTTTGCCGAAGAAAAAGTGCCTCAGCAATTAATATTCCTAAGTCTTCCGGAAAGCGGACTGAGACCCCATGCAAGATCCTGGGCAAGAGCGGTCGGATTATGGCAGTTTATTAAAGGTACGGGCATACTTTACGATCTGAATGTTAATTTTTATGTTGACGACAGAAGAAACCCGGAGAAATCAACTCGCCCTGCTGCAAGACATTTAAGAGACTTGTATACGTCTCTGG
>BDSW01000139.1 GCA_002898175.1 bacterium BMS3Abin04 | reverse complement strand
GATAGCGTAATTACTTTTCGTTGGAATGTAACTAATTTATTTATTACTATTACTTTGCTTTCCTTTAGTAAGCAATAACCTCCTTTAAAATCTCCCCGCTCAAATCTAACTTTTGCTCCCATTTGATTTGCCACTGATTTGAGATCAGCTAAAATTGATTCAAATTCTTTTTCTTTAATCTTCATTAAAATTTATTTTTATTTAACAGCTTCATAACTTACTTTTAGTAAACAAAATATAAATAAAATTATTTGTAGAATAAACCTTAATACTATTCTAAGAGGAAAAAATGAAAATTGCATCAATTGATATTGGAACAAATACCGTCTTATTATTAATAGCAGAAGTGAGCAGAAAGTTAAAAACTATAAGACCTATTTTAAATAAATATGAAATGCCGAGACTTGGCAAGGATTTAATACCCGGCGGACAAATAAAAGAAGAAAAAATTATAGTTCTTTATAATGTATTGGAAAAATATAAAAATATTATAGAACAAGAAGAATGCGAAACCGTTTTAATTAACGCCACAAATGCTTTTAGAATTGCGTCTAACGCCAAATCAATTGCTGACCAAATTAAAGTAAAATTTGGATTCGATGTAAATATTATAGACGGAGCAACCGAAGCAAAATATTCTTTTCTGGGAGCAATATCTTCTTTTGACAAAGGGAAAGAATACTTAGTAATCGATATTGGCGGCGGAAGTACAGAACTAATTTTCGGTAGTATTAACAAAATTAAGTTTAAGAAAAGCTTCGGGTTTGGAGTGGTAAGTTTAGCTGAAAAATTCTTTGTGCATAATCCGCCGACTTTATCTGAAGTCCAAGATATACTGAATAACACAAAAGTACAGCTAAATGAAATTACAGATACAATCCCTAAAAATCCGACAACAATTGCTGTCGCCGGAACACCCACTACCCTTTCTTGTATTAAGCAAAACTTAAAAGAGTACGACGAGAACAAAGTAGAGAAATCTATTATTACTTATGCGGAATTAAACGACATGATTTATACTTTAAGTAAAATAACTTCCAACAGGATTAAGGAACTGTACGGAAAAGTTGTAGAAGGGAGAGAAGACGTACTTTTACCCGGAGCATTGATATTAAAAACGCTCTCGAATTTATTACAATTGGATAAGTTTTTTGTAAGCGGGAGAGGAATTAGATACGGTGCAGTAATAAATTATTTAGAGAAAAACGGGTAACTTTAATTTCCAAAGGAATTAAATAATATTGGGAAAATTGACGGAAAGAAAAATAATTGAGGCAAACAATATCGCAAACGTAATAATTGAAACAATCATGGAGTAAATTTTATTTTTACTTTGGAAGTAAACTCCGGTTGCAAAAAGTAGAATTGTCCATAGAAGCATTAAAACTTCAATCCCGACAAGAATGTAACCTGTAAAAGAATTAATAAAAAACGGTGAAGGATTATGCAAAAACCAATACTTACCGAATATTGCATATTCTATTGGTGTTAAAATAATTAAACTAATTATTATAGGAATAAACGAATAAGTTAAGAGAGAAAGATTATCTTTAAAACGGGTAGATAACCCAAGCATTTTATCCGCTTCAGTTACAAGATAAGCAAGGGTAAAGATTAGTAAAATTGAAATAAATAATAAGATGCTTAAAGCAACAAATAAATTGGTATAACTGAATAAAGGTGTATTAAAATAATTTGACACAAATGCAGAAACCAGTATGACTTTAATAGAAACAATTAATAGTAAAACCGAAACAAAATTTTTATGTTCTGCAAATATAATTTTTTTGAATGCGGTAGTTGGCTCATACAATAAAGTCCACAACGATTTCCAGAGATCTATGTTTACAACCCGCTCTCTTAAGTACGATCCGCACTCGACACAAGTAAGCTTATAGATTGAGTTTTCAGATCCGCAATTTGAACACTTAACGGTATTTTTCAATACTTTCATTCGTCCTCTTTAGTGTCAATAAACTAAAATTTAAATCTAATTCTAAATTCCGGTTGATGAATTAAGTTATCATCAGTTACATCAAAGTCGAATAAATGCGCGTCCACATACGCATCAACTAAATTAAGGAAATAAGTAAGTCCGATGAAAACTGCAAAAGCATTCCGCTGATTTTTATAGAACTCTCTAAGTTCTTTAAGACCGCTATTTCCTTGCGGATCTTGTATTAAACTTTGGTTATATAAATCTCTATACTTAACCGTAAGATTATTTCTATCAACCCAACCATAAATAAGTGCTGCCGTACCGCCCCAAATAACGGGAATTTTCCAATAGGAATGGTTATAAAATTGGCCCCAACCGGGTAAAATTGCACTTCTTAGAACTGCTCCCCACGGAGATTTCTTCATCACAAAGATGGAATCGGGAGCACGATTGTTTGTTAAGTTAATATTCTTATTCTGACCTAAAATAGGAACTGAAATAAAAAGAAATATAAAAAATATTTTAATTATAAGTTTTTTCAATTATATCGAATAATTCTAATAAACGTTCTAATTCATCATTGGAGAAAAATGCAATTGAAATTTCGCCTGTGCTGTCTTTTCGTTGTCTGCAAATAACTTTTGTTCCAAAAATATTTCTAAGCCTGTTTTCTAAATCGCTGATATGAATTGCATTTTGATCATTTTTACTACTCGATGGTTTTTCTTCTTTACCTTCCGTCTTTTGAGCAAGCAACTCCTTAACCAGCTTCTCCACTTTTCTAACGGAAAGACCGCCTTTTATAATTTTATTCATCACAGCAATTTGATAATGCTTATTAGGTAAATTTATAAGCGCCCTTGCATGACCGGCGGATATTTTATTTTCAACAAGACTCTGCTGTACTAAACCGGGTAATTTGAGTAATCGAATAGTGTTGGTGATTGTTGTTCTATCTTTCCCTACACGCTTTGCTATTTCATCTTGAGATAAATTACACTCCGTCATTAATCTCTGATAAGCATTTGCTATTTCAATAGGATTTAATTTTTCTCTCTGAATATTTTCAATGAGAGAAAGAGCAAGCATAGCTTCTTTTGTATCAACCTTAATAATATAGGCAGGAATTTCTTTATAACCAATATCGATGCAAGCTCTAAGCCGGCGTTCACCGGAAATCAACTCGTACTGATCATTCTCAGCTCGCCTTACCGTGATCGGCTGAATTAGTCCATTCTCCAAAATAGACATTTTCAATTCATTTAATGCTACAGGATCAAATTCAGTTCTGGGCTGATAAGGATTGGGTCTAATATTTTTAACGGAAATCTTAAAGAGTCGATTATTACTTGAACCGTCGTCATGTGTAATATCCTTTGACGGTACGGATTCACGATTTTCCGAATCATCTTTCAGATTTCGATTAATTAAGGCATCAAGTCCCCTTCCGAGACCCGGTTTAATTTTGGTCATAATGTTTTACTTGTTTCTTTTGGTTGAGTACGCTGAATAACTTCAGAAGCTAAAGACATATAATTTTTTGCACCGACGGAAACCGCATCGTAAAGAATAACCGGTTTAGAATGACTGGGAGCTTCGGAAATACGCACATTTCTTTTAATAATCGTATTGAAGACTTTATCCCCAAAATACTTTTTAACTTCTTCAACTACTTGGTGCGACAAGTTCAGTCTCGTATCAAACATAGTTAAAAGTACACCGCCTATTTCTAGGTTTTCATTAAGATGTTTCTTAACTATATTAACTGTGTTTAGCAATTGTCCCAAACCTTCTAAAGCAAAGTATTCACATTGAACAGGAATTATAACGGAATCTGCAGCGGTTAAAGCATTTAGCGTTAACAATCCTAAAGACGGAGGACAATCAATTATAATATAATCGTATAAATCTTCCAATTCGCGTATGGCGTTTTTCAACAAAGTTTCTCTACTGGGAATAGGCACCAATTCAATTTCCGCACCAACTAAATTAATATCGGAAGGTAAAATATCAAGATACGGCATATAAGTATTGATAACACAATCTGAAGCAGATTCTTCGCCTATTAAAGCTTGATAAACAGAATGATCTTCCGAAGTAGAACCTAATCCGGAGGAAGAATTTGCTTGAGGATCAATATCAATTAACAAAGTTTTGTATTCCGCAGCCGCAATAGATGCAGATAAATTTATAGCAGTAGAGGTTTTACCAACACCGCCTTTTTGATTAGCAATTGCAATAATGTTAGACATAATTCGGTAACCTGCGCCCTAATTTTATTTTATAAGAGTCCTAAAATAATAATTTATATACCACTTTGCGAATGTAGATAATTCTATAAAATATCAGTGTGAAAAAATGAACAATACTACTCATCAAATAATTAATAAATTAATTATAGTTCTATTTCTTGTCCGTATTCCATTACTATAGATTTTTTACCTATAGCTTCTACTTTCTTTTTAAATTCATCAGGATCAGCTTTGATAACCGGGAAAGTATCATAGTGCATAGGAATTGCAACCTTGGGATTAACAAATTCCACAGCTTTAACCGCATCATCAATTCCCATAGTAAAATTATCACCGATAGGTACAAGCATATAATCGATGGGATTTAATTCACCGATTAATTTCATATCTAAAAATAAGCCAGTATCTCCGGCATGATAAATATTTTTACCATCGATCGAAAGTACAACACCGGCAGGCTCACCTCCGTAATGACCATCGGGAGTAATTGAGCCATGGTGAGCAATTGTAAATTTAATA
>BDSW01000138.1 GCA_002898175.1 bacterium BMS3Abin04 | reverse complement strand
AAAATATCGGTGTTAAATAAAAAACCAAAAGAAAAGTTAACTACTATTTTGTTTCTTTCGTTAATATAGATTCGATATCGTTAAACTTAGAAATTATATCATTCATACAATTATCAAGTATACCGGATTCTTCTTGGCCTAACGCCCCGTATCCTTTTAATCCCTTTGAAGTGCTGTCTGATAAAATAGTTATTAAATAACTGACTTTGCCAAACATCAATTGATGTTCGCTTAGCTTTTCAAAGTCCAAATCAAATTTATGGAACATTTCTTCGTTTTCAGTCCTAATTTTTTTAATTATTTCAATAATACTTTTTCGCTGATCGGGATTAAGAGTCTTTTTAATTCTTTTGGTAAGATGATGTTGATCGTTCAAAATCAAATTTTCCAGATCGTCTAATTCTTTTTCAAGCAAACGCGCGGTAACGGAAATAACCCGCTTGTGGTTGGGAGGTAAACTAACTTTATCACTCATAAATTAAGAATCACTTTAACTTTGAAAATACCTTTCAAAATTTACTGAATTCCCAGTTCTAAACAATGCATCTATTTTAATTGATTAAAATATTTTTTCCTTAATTTTAAAGCTATATCAACCAGCAAAATCATTACCGGTACTTCAACCAGCGGACCTATTACAGCCGCAAAAGCTTCACCCGAATTAATTCCGAAAACTGCAACGGCAACGGCAATTGCCAGTTCGAAATTGTTGCTTGCCGCTGTAAATGAAAGCGTAGCTGTTTTCTGATAATCAGCTCCGAATTTTTTACTCATGTAAAACGATACGAAAAACATAATTACGAAGTATAGAATCAACGGTATTGAAATTAGCACAACATCGTAAGGTATTGCAACTATCATTTCCCCTTTAAGCGAAAACATTACGAAAATTGTAAAGAGCAATGCGTACAGTGTTAATGGACTTAATTTGGGCATAAATTTATGCTCATACCAATTTTTCCCTTTTTGCTTAATAAGAAAATACCTTGTTAAAAATCCGGCAGCAAACGGAATTCCGAGATAGATCAATACACTTTCCGCTATTTGACCTATTGAAATGTTTATTGAAAAAGAGTGCATACCAAGCCATTCCGGAATAACCGTAAGGAATATGTAAGCAAACAGAGAATAAAAGAGAACTTGAAAAATTGAATTGAAAGCGACCAATCCCGCGGCATATTCCCTATCACCGTTTGCCAAATCGTTCCAGACTATAACCATGGCAATACAACGCGCCAGACCAATCATTATTAAACCGGCCATATATTGCGGATAATTATGCAAGAATATAACGGCAAGAACAAACATCAAAATCGGTCCGATTATCCAATTTTGTACAAGCGAGAGAGTTAAGATTTTTGCGTTTTTAAATACATCTCCAAGCTCTTCGTACTTAACTTTTGCAAGGGGTGGATACATCATCAGAATTAATCCGATTGCAATTGGAATGTTGGTTGTACCAACTTGAAATAGATTCCAGAAGTCCGTGATTTTCGGATATATGTAACCCGTGAATACACCTATGAACATTGCAAGAAATATCCAGAGAGTTAAAAATCTGTCTAAGAATTTAAGTTTTTTCTTTTTGTTCAATTTATTAACACCATTTTAACATTAAAAATTTTGAAGTTGTGTAAAGCGCTGAATAATAATAAACTTAATTGATTTTACTTAACCAATGTTCCAAAGTTGATTTGGTTGATATTTTGCTGCTGCTTAATATTTTGTTATTTACTATCAAGCCGGGAGTTATAAATATTCCCAGATTTGCTAATTCATTATAATCCGTAATACTTTCTATCTGAGTAGGTACATTTTGTACTTTTATAACTTCCTCAACCAATGATTTTAGCTTTAAACAATTGGGACAGCCTGTCCCTACTACTTTTATCTGTAACATATTTTCCCTATGTCTTCCTATTTTAATTTGGATAAATAAAATTCCTTGAAATCGCTTTCTATTTCATCTCTAATTTTTCTAAATTCGGCAAGAATTTCTTCTTCTGTTCCCACTGCTTCCGCAGGGTCTTCAAACCCGATATGGAGTTGTTCTTTTACATCTCCTATAAAAATCGGACAAGTCTCTTTAGCGTTATCGCAAACCGTTATTACAAAATCAAAAGAATTCTTTAAAAATTGATCAACTTTTTTGGGATAGCCTTCACTTATATCAATTCCAATTTCCTTCATGACTTGTATTGCTTTAGGGTGAACTGAGTCCGAAGGATTTGTCCCTGCAGAATATACATCCAGATTGCTGTCAAATGATTTCAGAAACCCTTCCGCCATTTGACTTCGGCAGCTATTGCCTGTGCAAAGTATCAATATTTTTGTTTTCATATTTTTATTACCCCGGTAATAATAAAGTTTGCATTTCGTATAGTTGAAATTGGGTTTTCGGATTTTAATTTTTTAATAAACTCATTCAATCTCTCTTAAAAAAAGAGAAGAATTTTGTAAAATCAGAAAACCGGATATGCCGATTTAATTTTTATCAGCAGTAACCGTTATGCTGAATATTCCTTCAACATTATTTTTATATGATTTTAATCCTTCTTTGCTTAGAAATTCTCTCAGTACATTTTCCGGGATTTCAATTTTCTTTCTTTTCTTTATCTCTACATTCTTAAAACCCTGCTCTTTAATATTGCCGATATATTCTTCTTCACCTATTGCTCCCGAGACACAGCCTGCATACATCTCGGCTGACTTTCTCAGCTCTTCATTTAAATTACCTTTTACTACAATATCCGATACACAAAAATGAGCACCCGGTTTCAATGTTCTGTATATTTCAGAAAAAGCTTTTTGTTTGTCCGGTACAAGATTCAACACACAATTACTAATTATTACATCAACCGAGTTATCATCAATAGGCATTTCTTCAATATCGCCCTTCTTAAATTCAATATTTTTGTAGCCGAGTTTTTCGTTATTTCTGTTTGCTTTGTCTAGCATTTCATCCGTAAAATCAAGTCCGATAACTTGCCCCGCCTCGCCAACCAACTGCCTAGCGACAAAAACATCATTACCTGCGCCGCTCCCAAGATCAAGTATAGTATCACCTTCTTTAATATCTGCATATTCAGTTGGAATTCCGCAGCCTAAACTAAGATCTGCCTCGGTTACGTATCCGCCTAATTTTGTATAATCATCATTAAAAACAGAATATTCGGTAATGTCTGATGAACCGCAGCATGAAGTTGGTCCGCAGCAATTCTCATCGCTTTTTATAGCTATTTCCCCATATTTTTGTTTAACAATATTTTTTAATTCATTACTATCCGGCATAATATCCTCCAAAGTTTAACATTTATAAACTTGATTAAATAATTTATTTACCTTTTGATACAATCGAGTATCACGGAATAATCTGTGTTTATCTCTATTGTTCATTATTACATTTCGTCAATTAACGAATTTTTAGACATTTATTAACTGCTGCATACGTCATATCTATTAATTGATTTTATTTTTTTCTTATCGGAAATAATTTGATCTTCGTCGGAAATCCAAAAATCCAAAGAAAACAAAATCGAAGAAATTCGTTTATCCGTAGGAGTTGTATTGATCATATAATTAACCCACTTTCCTTCTTTCTCCTCAGCAATAAAGCCGGCTTCACGAAGTACGCTTAGGTGTTTTGAAACCGTAGATGCGGCTAATTCAAGAACTTTAGTTATTTCACAAACACATAGTGATTTTGATTGCAGCATTTTCAAAATTCTAAGGCGATTTTCGTCGGACAGCGCTTTAAACAGTTTTATGCTTTCTCTTGACATAATATTTCTCATTTCGTTATATATCGAAATATAAAAATATTATAAATACCGGACAAGTAATTTATTTCCTTCTGTCCTTTTGGTGGGAGTAAGATTAAGCTTTAATTTTACTTAAATTAAATCTTCTTCTTTCTAACGAGTCAAGGATGGATTTCCTTAATCGAATGGATTTAGGAGTAACTTCAACCAATTCATCATCTTCAATAAATTCAAGCGATTCTTCAAGCGAGAATTTTACAGCCGGAACAATCTTTATTTCTTTATCCGACCCGGAAGCCCGCATGTTGGAAAGTTTTTTACCCTTTTGAACATTTATTTCTAAATCATTATTTTTCTTATGCTCACCGACAATCTGACCAGTGTAAACCACATCACCCGGATCAATAAAAAATTTGCCTCTATCCTGCAGGGAATCAATTGCATAAGCAGTCGCCATTCCTTCACCTATTGAAATAAGGACACCATTTTGCCGATGAATAATTATTCCTTTAAAGAATTCATATTGATAAAATTGATGATGTATCAGACCTTCCCCGGAAGTAGCGGTAAGAATTTTATTACGCATTCCCATGAGACCGCGTGAAGGAATATGAAACTCCAAATGTGTTAGTGAACCTTTTGATTCCATCTTAACCATTGCACCTTTTTTCTTTCCTACAATTTCAATTACTATACCGGAAAATTCCGCGGGAACATCTACCGTTAATAATTCTATCGGTTCGGCTTTTCTTCCGTCGATAGTTCTATATATTACCTTCGGCGCACCGACTGCCAATTCATATCCCTCGCGTCTCATGTTCTCAATTAATATTGATAAATGTAAGATTCCTCTTCCTGAAACTTTAAAGGTATCAGGAGTTGAAGTCTCTTCAACTTTTAGAGCAACATTTTTTTCAAGTTCCTTAAATAATCTTTCGCGAAGTTGGCGGGATGTAACATATTTTCCTTCTTTTCCATAAAAAGGAGAAGTGTTAGTAGTAAAATTCATACTGATAGTCGGTTCATCAATGGCAACAATCGGCAGCGGTTCGGGGTTTTCTGCTTCGACTACAGTGTCGCCAATATCGACATGCTCAATTCCAACAACCGCACAAATATCTCCGTTTTCAACAACGTCCACTTCTTTTTTCTGTAATCCTTCAAACGAAAATAATTGGTTTACCAAAATATTTTCAACCGAACCGTTTCGGTGAATTATAGCTAAAGAGTCGGATTTTTTTAAAGTACCTCTATAAACTCTTCCTACGCCAATTCTTCCCACATAATCGTTATACTCAATAGTTGTTATCTGCATCTGCAGAGAGCCTTCGTTTTGTTCAGGTGCGGGAATAGAATCTACAACAGCATCCAAGAGAGGAGAAAGATCTTTCTTTTCATCATTCAAATTACGAATTGCCCAACCGTTTCTACCACTGGCATAAACAACCGGAAAATCAAGCAAATCTTCCGAAGCGCCTAGATCTATAAACAAGTCATAAATTTCGTCTAAAACTTCAGCAGGTCTGTTGTCGGGTCTATCAATTTTGTTTATTACAACAATAGGCAAGAGGTGTGCTTCAAGTGCTTTTTTGAGTACAAATCTTGTTTGCGGCATTGGTCCCTCGAAAGAATCGACCAGCAGAAGAACACCATCCGCCATTTTTAAAACTCGTTCGACTTCGCCTCCGAAGTCCGAATGACCGGGAGTATCTACAAGATTAATTTTTACATCTTTATAATTAACAGATATATTCTTAGAAGTTATGGTTATTCCGCGTTCTCTTTCTAAGTCGTTCGAATCAAGAACTCTATCTTGAACTTTTTGGTTTTCTCTAAAAATTTTACTTTGTTTTAATATTTGATCAACCAAGGTTGTTTTACCGTGATCAACATGAGCAATAATTGCTATATTTCTAATACTCTTCATTTTTTCTCTTAATAATTAAAATTAAACCCGAAAAGTTAACAAAACTAAAACGATTTACCTATTTAATATTTTTTTTATGCTAAAATATTTTTGTCTGTTATTGCTCTGTTCAATATTATTTTGAGAAATTTAAAATCCCACCAATGATTTGATTCTTATTGTCGAAAAAAATAAATGTATGAGATACGAATTTATGTGAATATTTGTCCGCTCAAAAAAAATCAGATTAAAGACATATATTTTTAGCAAATTAGGAGATTCGCTTTATATTTTTAAAGTTAAACTATAGGTGGTTATTTCCAGCCGTATTAACAAGCAAAATTTTACCGGAACTAATTTTTTGGATAGATGCGGCTTTGAATTAGATGTATAATAACCGAGATTAAAATAGTTTGAGATTATTAATTAGAATATCTATCTTACAAATTCCTATTTTAAAAACAAATTATGCATCATAGTAAAATATCATTTAAATATATCGGCAATTTAACCGTCTCCTTTCTGGAAAGTTACGGGAAATTATCCGTGCTGGCGTTTGATTCTTTTTGGGCAATAAGAAAAGTTCCCGATTACCTTCCCCAAGTAGTAGAACAATTTATTGAAATAGGCAGGAAATCGCTCCCCATAGTTTTAATCACTGCTTCATTCATTGGTTTAGCTCTGGGTGTTCAAATTGGGACCCAAATGAATGCATACACTCCCAAGTGGATGGAAGGCGGACTAATACTAAGATCAATGCTGCTCGAGATGGGACCGATTGTTACCGGCTTAATTTTATCCGGTAGAATCGCATCCGGAATTGCGAGCGAACTGGGTGCCATGAAAGTTACGGAACAAATTGATGCTTTAAGAGTATTGGCAATTGACCCGATTGAGTATCTGATAACTCCGAGATTGGTAGCGGCAATTATTGCACTGCCTATTTTGTTGGTTTTTGCAGACTTATTTGGAATTTTAGCAGGATTCTTCTCTGCACACTTTACTATAAATCTTTCTTGGGAAGGATTTGTTAAAGGTATGCAATACGACTTTGTTCAGACCGATGTGTTTACAAGTCTTATTAAATCGGTAATTTTTGGTGTGGTAATAGTCATATTCGGATCGTTTTTCGGACTTAATTCCAAGCACGGCGCCAAAGGGGTGGGAAGCGCCACTACTTTAGCGGTTGTATGGGCTTCGGTTGCGGTTTTGGGTTTAGATTATATAATATCGGCAATATTATTTTTTATATGGTAGAATTGAAAAACATAACTGTAGGTTTTAACAATCACAATATTTTAGATGGTTTGAATCTAAACATAAAAGACGGCGAAATACTTAGCGTTATTGGTATGAGCGGTACCGGGAAATCGGTTTTATTGAAAACAATATTGGGTTTAATTCCGCACCAGAACGGTCAAATTATTTTTGACGGTATCGACATTTCCGAATTTACCGAAGAAGAATATGATTATAAAGTAAGAAATAAAATGAGTATGGTTTTCCAAGCAGGCGCATTGCTTGATTCCTTAACTATTGAACAGAATATTAAGCTGGCTCTAATTCATCGTAAAGATTTATCTAATGATACAAAGCATAAAATGGCATTGGAAAGTTTAGAAATGGTCGGACTTAGCGGTGTTGATTCAAAGTACCCTGAAGAATTAAGCGGCGGGATGATAAAACGCGCAGCTATTGCGCGGGGAATTGTATCAAAACCTAAATATCTATTCTATGATGAACCGACTACCGGACTTGATCCTGTTTTATCTAATCTTATTAATAACCTCATTCATAAGCTAAGCAGAGAATTAAATATTACTTCAATGTTAATAACTCATGATATTAACGGAGCGGAAAAATTTTCGGATAGAATTGCTATGCTTTATAGGGGGAAAATTATTTTAACTTGCCCCGCCGGTGAAATATGGAGGCAAAGCAACGAAACCTTTAATAATTTTATACATGGTAATGTGGAGTTTAAATGACTATAAAACAAAATGAATTTATGATTGGTGTAATGGTAACTGCGGCTACACTTATTGTGCTGTTCGGAGTTCTTTGGTTGGGCAACACAAATCTTTTGAACAGCGGGTTGACGATTAACGTGGAGGTTAAAGATGCAAACGGATTAACAAAAGGAGACGAAGTACATTTTAGAGGATTGAAGGTTGGTACAATTAACGCTGCAACAGCATCCGATTCAAGTATTTTTCTAAAAGTGAACGTTAAGGGAATTTCAGATATCCCAATCGATTCAAAATTTACAATTGGTAATTACAGCCTGATAGGAGGAAAAGTAATTGAAATTCATCCGGGTCATTCAAAGACAATGCTTAAAAACGGCGCTTTAGTAAAAGGCGAATCGGAAAGCGGACTTTCACAAATGACAGGTAAAATCAGTGAATTGGAAAATAAGGTCAACAAGGTCTTAACCAATATTGAAAATATAACTAACGAGGAAAATTCGAAAAATATCTCACAAGTTTTATTAAACCTAAACAAAACAATTGAAAACTTGAATTTGTTAATAAACCACGACCTTAAGAAATCATTAGTCGGTATTAACCAAATAATTGAAAAAAACAAAGAACCCATCGGTTCAATTATCGATACAATTAACACAAAAGCTAAAGATTTTTCCGAACTTATTGTTCACTCTAAAAATGCATCTGAAAAATTAGAGTCTTTACTTAAGCAAATAAATAACAAACAAGGAAGTCTTGGTAAACTGATCAATGAAGATTTGCTTTACGAAAACCTGAACCGAACTTTACAGAATTTGGATTCACTGATAATTGATATAAAGAAAAATCCTTCAAGATATTTTGAAGTTAAAATATTATAATCGGAATAATGCAAGATAAAAGACACTGGTACGACGGCAAAATTTACGAAACATTCATTGCTCCTCACCAAGACGATTTATACAAACTTATTAAAAATATTATTCCGCCGAACAGTAAGGTATTGGATGTTGGATGCGGAACCGGCAGAATGGATTTTTTGCTAGCACAGGAATCAGCCAAGGTGATAGGAATCGATTTATCATCGAAAAACATTAAAACAGCTAAAGAAAAACTCCAAAAGAAGAACCTTGATAATATTGAATTTATTCATGGATCTATTCTCGATATTAAAAAATTTACGGATGAACCTTTTGATATAGCAATTATTACATACGTGCTGCACGAAATGGATCCGGAAGAACGCATTAGAACCCTTCGCTTACTTAAAACCGCTGCACAAATGATTATTATCGCAGATTATATCGTCCCGGTTCCGAAAGATTTAAGCGGTCTATCTGCAAAGACAATCGAATTTTTGGCCGGGAAAAATCATTTTACAAATTATAGAAATTTTGTTAAAAACGGGGGATTACAGACTCTTGCAGCAGATGCCGGATTGCAAATAAAGGAAACGTTAAAAGCTCATACCGAGACGAGACAAATTATTGTTATTGAGTAATTTTTTATTAAACCAACAAACATCAAAGCGAAAGCTGCTCAACTATTTTAGTAAGGGCAACAGTGGCTTTTTCTTGTATGAAAATATCTGTTATACTGTTTGTATATTTAGATTTTTCGGTATTTATTTCAATTATTGTTGCTCCTTTTTCTTTCGCAACTCTCGGAATTAATGAGGCGGGCATAATTTCTCCCGTTGTACCGATTAAAATAAATAAGTCGGAAATTTCCGCTTCTCTAAACGACTTTGAGTTAGCAGGTTCGGGAATTGCTTCTCCGAAAAATATAAAATCCGGCTTTAGAACTTCACTGCAGAATTTACAAGTGGGGGGCAGATCGCCAAGCTTCTCTTCCGAAGCAATGAATATTTCACCGCAATTAGTACAAACCAACCTCCGGGAATTCCCGTGAAATTCATACACGTTTTTACTGCCTGCTTCCTGATGCAGATTATCAATATTTTGAGTTATTATGCTTTGCAGTAAATTCTTTTGCTCCATCTTTACCAAAGCTTTGTGTGCCGCGTTGGGCTGAGCTTGACCGAAAAAATCGTAGAAAATTTCTTTTATTACTTTCCAAGAAATTAACGGATTTTGCCGGAAGTAGTTAATATCTAAAATTTCCGGGTCATATCTGCTCCACAAACCGTTTTTGCCGCGGAACGGAGGTATTCCGCTTTCTACGGAAATTCCGGCGCCGGTAAAAGCTACGGTTCTTTTAGAGTTGGCTATTAAGTTTGCGGCTTCTTTTATTTTATTATTAGTACTCATTTTATAAAAATATTTTTCTGCTATTTTTTCTCGGGTTCGCCTGATTCTTGTTCTTTCATTTTTTTGCCGGCTTGTTCCTCCACAATTTGCTCCATCGCTTGTTTCTGCTCGGCATTATAAAATTCTGAGGTTGCACCGAAAAAGGTGGTCATATGCATGCTGCTACCACTTCTTCTAAATTTTGGGCTGAATATTAACAAAATTATTCCGATTATAAGAAGAATTATCAACATCCAAACAAATAATTCAGCTAAAACACTTGGTGAAAAATCCATGATCAACTCTATCTAATTATTTATCCATTGCTCGTATTTTGCTTATTGACTCATATCACGCACAAAATTAGAAATTATATTTTTTATCATTCCAAACTTGGTTTGGGATTTCATTTTTTAACTGTTTTAAGATGCCGAATCCCTCCTTAGGGATGGCTTTGGCAAAATTCAGCATGACAGATTACTTTAGTTTACTCATCTCTTTACGTTCAGTTAAAAATCTTTAAAAATTCTTGCAAGCGGGTTTCCCGGAGCTTGAATGTCTAAATCCAAAAAATATCCGAATGGAGTTTGGGCGGTTTCGTAATCAGACTTTTTCAATCTTTCGTCGGCTCTGTCAATAAGTGATTTTGAAAATTCCGGCGATGCTTTGCTGTTCGACAAATGATTAAATGAATGCAGCACAATTTTATTTGTTTCGTTTTTTCTTGCTGCCCATTTAAGATTTTTTACAAGTTTGGTTTCAACATACGATGCATTTTCCTCATCCTTTTCTTCAACTTGAATAAACCCGACTAAAACATTGTTCAGTTCTTTCTCTTCGTTAATTTCCTTTACATTTTCCAATCCTTTTTGGCTGGTTTTATATCCGAATTTGTCCGCATAAATTATAAGTAATCTCATTTTCTTTCCCTTTGATTATTATTCTTAAAAATAACGATAATAATAATGTTTTTTTATTTATTCTGGAAAGTTCAGGTTTGTCGGAAATCAAACAAAATGTCTTAATTTGACTTAAATCACAATTCTGTGATTTTCCTTCAATAATTTGAAATCAGTACAGACAACAAAATGCTATTTGAGGGAAAAATGAATAATTATATTTTCAACTCCGCTGAACAAATAAGCAGCCGAATAAATGTTTCGGATAATCAACTTCCCCAAATTGTTGATAGATTAGGAAACGAAATTCGTGTGATCTCAACTAAATTTTGCAAAGCATCTTTTTTTGATACTATTGATTTTGTTGACTGCATATTTGATTTAATAGAAAACTCGAACGGAAATTATTATAATCCTGTCAATTTTAGGTATAATCTCGATCCAACTTTTTGGAAAGATGTTATTGAATCTTACTGAAAACTATTAGGTGCTCGAAATTATTTAATTTTTTGGACACCATATTAAAATTTCTAATGTTGTCGAGGACCACTCCTCGACAGCAATTGAACCTTAAAAAGTGTATAAAACCTTCTATTACTGCAATCCATAACAAAGATAAAACTTACAAGAATAAAACGCTAGATGCATAAGAGAAAATATTTATTCGATAAGATTCTTATTTATTTAGCAAACCGGGAGATTCGCATTTCATTTTAGAAAATAAGTTCCGAGCTGCCGATCTATTATATTATTCTTTTATCTGAAGTAATAAATTTTTAATTTAAAAATAATTTCAACAAAATTTTTAAAGGTTTTTAACATCGAGGAAAATTATAACTTATATGATGTAATAATTATCGGCGGAGGTCCTTCCGGTGGAATGTCTTCATTTTTTTTGGCAAAAGCCGGACTTAAAGTTGCTCTTTTTGAAAAAGAAAAACTTCCCCGTTATAAAACTTGCGGCGGCGGATTGATACACAAGTCGATTAATATGCTGCCTTTTTCTCTTAACGGAATAGTTGAGAAAGAGTTTTTTGAAGTAGCGGTCTGTGACCATAAAATAAAAAGGAGTTTTGTTGTAAAAAGAGACGTTCCTATAATCAGCACGGTTATGCGAGAAAACTTCGATTATAATATTATCAAAACTGCAGAGAAACAGGGTGTGGAAATCTTTTCAAATACTAAGGTGGTTGATATTATTGATAAAACCAGCGAAGTTTTGGTCATTACGGATAGTGCTTCCTATACTGCAAAATATTTAATTGGTGCCGACGGAGCAAACGGAATAACGGCAAAAACAATTTCTGAGAATAGAAATTACAGACGAATTCCGGCTTTAGAATGTGAAATTTATTTAAACGATATTTTACTTGATAAATTCAGCAGATTTGCGCGCTTTGATTTTGGAATTATTCATTTTGGTTACGGCTGGGTTTTTCCTAAGAATGACCATCTATCCGTGGGTGTTTTGAGCATGGAGACCAAAGTTAATTTGAACAAGCAGCTACAAAAGTATTTTGCAGAAATCGGTATTCCGGATACTGCAAAAATTGAAAAACACGGATATTCTATTCCGTTAAATACCAATAATTTACCCTTAGTTAAAAACAGGCTGCTTTTAACCGGAGATGCTGCCGGGTTAGCCGATCCGCTAATGGGGGAAGGAATAAGCCGGGCGTTGCTAAGCGGAAAAATTGCCGGCGAAGCAATAAGTAATAATTTTGATGATCCCCTGGAGGTTGTTGCTTTCTATAATTCCAGAATTTATCATGAAATAATTAGGGATAACAAATATACCGGATTTATCTCCCGGATAGTTTATAATTATCCCCAACTAAGATCTTTACTATTAAAAATTAAAGGACAACAACTTTCCGATTTGGTTACTGAAGCCTCGATGGGTGAATTTAAGCTGAGCAGTGAAATGCGGAATCCTCTAAATTATTTAAAGCTTCTTATAAATAAATAATTATTAGCTCACGCTACACAGAGAGGTAAAAAATCTATACTTTCTAAGCAAGGAAATAAGAGGGAGATGAACAAGGAACTCTTAGAAATTTCAATGAGTTCGTATTTGTATACTACGGCTACAGGTTTTTCGATATTATCAGTGAGGAGAATAAACCATGATAATGTCACAAGATTTTTAAGCGGAGAAGATACAGGGCCTTGGGCAATAATAAAAGGTACGGTAGGGGAAATACAGAGAGAAAGTGGAGTAATAATAGACGATATAATAGAAGAAAAGCCAAATACAGATGAAATGAAATAATCTGTTGTCATTATAATTACAGCAAGGGTCGGTCAAGGGCGTAAATATTATAACAGCGCTGTATTACCGTAAAAAATTTAGAATATTTGAGTATAAAAACAGAAATAGATAAGAATGCTTTCAAGTCGAAATATGTTCCAGCTAATTGTACTGATTTTAATGAACTTGAAAATATGTAGGCTTGTTAAAAAATAAATTTCTAAAAATAATTTGCTATACGGTTGTTTTAGTAACGTGAGTTACTTATTTACAATACTAAAAGATTGTATAGTTCTTTGTTTTATTTAACTGTTAGAAGATATCTTACGCGGAAGAACTAACCCGAGGTTTAAAGAACGTCAGCTTAACCTTGAGAATGCAAGAAATATTAGAATGGAAGTAAATAATGCAGCTTGATTTTGTACTGAAATAGTTTTCTAAATTACATTTCAAAATAAACCGGTACTGTACAGCGGACAAAAAACCTTTTAACTTTAAAACTTTTTCACGCTGCAACTCCTTACATTCCGTCCAGCATCCAATCAAAATTCATTTCAATTTTTTCTTCCGAATAGAAAGGTTCACCGAATTCTTTTCTTATTTGAAAACCATAAAATTTTGCACGTGCTTCAATATTCCTAATGAAATCCGGTTTGCTTATAAAAGTTTCCGGTGCGTTACTATTTGGATCGTAAAACTGCGTTTTAAAAGCTTTAATGGCATCAATTTTTGTAGTTAAAGTATTGCTTATATCTACAATAAATGTCGGCTCAAATTCATAGGTCATCATGAAATAAAAAAGTTTTTTAGGTCTATATGAATCTTGCACTGTACCGTTTTCAGTAGTTACAATTTTAGGGAGTCCACTTAGAAACATTGCCTCTTTTACAATTTGTCCGGCACCAATGTGGTCGGGATGACGGTCGTTAAAGTATGGAGCAAAAATTATTTGAGGTTTATATTTTCTGATTTGTACAATCACTTTTTCTATATATTCTTGCGAAGGTTTTACTTTACCATCTGGAATGTTTAAGTTATCTCTGATGGCAATACCTAAAATTTTAGAAGCACTTTCAGCTTCCATTTCTCTGGTCTCTGCAGAACCCCTTGTGCCCAGTTCACCTTTTGTTAAATCGATAATTCCTACCGTTCTATTGTGTTTAGCTAATTTTGCAATTGTTCCCCCAATACTTATTTCGGCATCATCGGGATGAGCTGTAAAAATTATAATATCGATATTCATATTTCCTCTTCTTTTTTAAAACAGAAATAATAAATCTCAAAATAAAGTTTTAGAAATTTACTTATATTTTGCAACTTCAAAATATATATAAATAATTTTATTTGATTCAAATGGATTCAAATTACGAAGCGGTTATTGGGCTTGAAGTTCATGCCCAGTTATCAACAAAAACTAAAATATTTTGCGGATGCTCTACAGAGTTCGGTGAACTTCCTAATTCGAATATTTGTCCGGTTTGTCTTGGTCATCCGGGTGTACTTCCCGTACTTAACCGGAACGTAGTGGAATATACTGTTTTAATGGGATTAGCAACAAATTGTAGAATTAATGCCGGATCGATATTTGCCCGTAAAAATTATTTTTATCCCGATTTGCCCAAAGGCTATCAAATATCTCAATTCGATAAACCAGTCTGTGAATTTGGTTTTGTAGAAGTTGAAGCCGGAAATAAAATGAAAAAGAAAATTCATATTAAGCGAATACATATGGAAGAAGATGCCGGTAAATCGATTCATGACCAAGGTGAAGCAACGTTAATTGATTTAAATAGAACGGGTGTGCCATTAATGGAAATTGTTAGTGAGCCTGATATTAGTTCAGCTCAAGAAGCTTATCAATACATGCACAAGTTACATCAGCTGGTTACTTATTTAGGAATTTGTGACGGGAATATGGAACAAGGTTCACTGCGGTGTGATGCTAATATTTCTGTTAGAAAAAAGGGTTGTATGGAGCTCGGGACAAGAACCGAAGTTAAAAATATGAACTCTTTCCGGAATGTAGAAAGAGCAATTAACTATGAAATAGAAAGACAAATCGATATTCTTGAAGACGGTGGACAAATTGTTCAGGAGACGTTGTTATGGAATATCGATCAAGGGAAAGCTGTTCCAATGCGTGGAAAAGAAGAAGCACACGATTACCGGTACTTTCCTGATCCAGATCTGATGCCGGTCATAGTTGGTGATGATTGGAAAGATGAAATTAGAATATCAATGCCTGAATTACCGGACAAGAAAAAGCAGAGGTTCATTGACGAGTATAATTTATCTCTTTATGATGCTGAGGTCCTAACTTCTAACAAAGGTATAGCAGACTATTTTGAAGAAGTTGTCAAAATAACCGATCAGTTTAAAGTTGCTAGTAACTGGGTTATGGGCGATGTCTCTGCCTATTTGAATGAGAGTAAAATTAGTATAAACGAATTTCCCGTTGCTCCTATGGATTTAGGAAAATTGATTACTCTGATTCATAAAAATGTTATCAGCGGTAAAATTGCTAAAGAGGTCTTTGCTGATATGCTTGTCAATGGTAAAAATCCGGAACTTATAATTAAAGAAAAAAATCTTGTGCAAATTACAGATACTTCCGAAATTGAGAAAATTGTTGAATCGGTTTTAGATAAAAACTCTTCTCAAGTTGAACAATATCTTTCCGGGAAAGAAAAAGTATTCGGATTTTTCATTGGACAGATAATGCGTGAGACAAAAGGGAAAGCCAATCCTAAAATTGTAAATGAGATTCTAAAAGAAAAATTAAATCAAAGAAAATAATTAAATTTGAAAATCAATAATTTAATTAAGTATAATTTATAAATTCTTTAATTAATTTCCGGATTCCCTTTGGTTCAATACCAAAGTTAATTAGTCTGGTTATGTTCATAGAAACATCTTTCACTTTATAAAATCCGTTAATTTCATCCAGTGATATTTTCTTAAGTAAGCTTTTGTTACTACCAATTTCCTCACATAATATTTCACCGAGTTTAAAGCGTGAAACTCTTTCGTTCCCGCCGAAATTAAGTGTTTCACCGGTAAGATTAAGTTTCACTAATTCGCTAATCATTCTTGCTGCATCATGCAGCGCCACCGGTGAACGGAATTGATCATAAAATAATTTAACGGGTTTTCCTACACTCAAATTTTTATATACATTCGTAAAATGATTCGCAGAATGGTTGAGTCCGAATCCATACATTAAAGCTGTTCGCAGAATTATGTAATTATTAAAAGTTTCTTTTATTTTTTCTTCACCCATTAGTTTTGTATAGGCATAAAGCGAAAGAGGATTGAGTTTAGAGTTTTCATCCAGCATCTTTCCGGTAGACCCATCATATACTAAATCGGTGGAAGTATAAATCAGCTTTGCATTATTATCAGAACAAAGTTCGGCTAATTTCCCAGTTGCAGTTACATTAATCGTGTAAACAATATTGTCCGGTAATTTATCGGCTAATTTCGGGTTGGACACAGCTGCAGTATGAATTACAATATCCGGTCTAAACTTTCTAAAGATTGGAGCAAGTAAGTCTATATTTAAAATATCAATACTTATATGGTTGTAATTATTGCAATTACCAATATGGGAATGATAGAGTGTTAGTATATTATTATTTTTTGAAAGTTCTAAGTTTAAAAACTGACCGAGTAAACCACTGCCTCCTGTAATTAATATTTTCACGGTAGCGATATTTTCCCAAGTACGGTAGCTTTTGAAGCCCCGGTAACTCTCGGTATATTTGTAGGAACTCCGTTGATTGTTTCATTAGCTAATACCGCAAAACATATTGCTTCTTTTGCATCTGCCGAAACTCCGATCTGATCAATGATTTTTACATCAATTTTTTTACCGAAATTATCATACAGACATTTATATAAAAACTTATTTTTAGCGCCTCCTCCACTAATAATTAATTCATTAATCTCCGTTTCGTTTTCGATAAACTTTTTGTAATTCCTATAAACACCGTAAGCTGTAAATTTTGTTATTGTGTGGAGCCAGTCTTCTCTCGGAACTTTTGAGAAATTAATAAAAAATTCTTCTAAAAATTCTTCGCCGTAATATTCACGTCCAGTTGATTTCGGAGGATCTTTTTCAATAAATGAATCCTTCGCTACTAAAGCATTAAACAATTTCTCGTTTAATTTACCCGATTCTGCAATTTTACCGTCTTCGTCAAAGTTTTTATTGAAAAACTTTTTTGTTAATGTATCAATCATCATGTTACCGGGTCCAGTATCAAATGCAATCACATCTTCCTGTGTGCCGTTTTTGTTGAGGATGGTAATATTTGAGATTCCTCCAATATTTAAAAGGGCACGGTTAAAATCAGACGAGTGAAACACAATATAGTCGAAGTAAGGAATAAGCGGTGCTCCTTGTCCGCCAAGAGCAACATCTCCCGTTCGAAAGTTCCCGACGGTTATTATTCCGGTTAATTTAGCTAATACTGCAGGGTCACCAATCTGTAATGTTGAAGCAATATTAAAACCGAACCAATCTGTTTTTTCAGGTAAATGTTGAATAGTTTGACCGTGGCTACCGATTAAATCAATTTTATCTTTTGGGAAATTCAGCTCTTTGCACAAGTTGGTTATTGCTTCCGCATATATTTTTGAGAGTAAAAAATTTAACTGAGAGATATCTTCAACATTGCTGGTCTCGCGGATGGAATTCTTCAATATTATTCTGTCTAAACCTTGCGGAAAGGGATATTCAAGAAATCCGTGCATGCTTATTTTTGTATTAATTCCACTTCCCGCAATTTCTAAAAGGGCAACATCTACTCCGTTCAATGACGTTCCCGACATAATCCCGACAACATTTCGCTTTTTTTTCTTATAAAGTTCTATTAATCGTTCCATTCTTCATTTCCCGGTGCTTTTAATTTTATTTACTAATATAAGTTGAATTAATGATAATTTACAATCAAGATTTATAATTGTTCCTAAATTTTGGAAACACAGAACCGCTTGTAGTCTAAAGAATTAAGATTAAAAATTAGAGTAATATTGAATAGGAACAAAAGCAAGAGAAAAGATAGGCATAACATTACTTAGAAAGGGATTAAAAATGAAGCAGCTTTTAGGTGCGCATACATCCACAGCCGGAGGGATTTCCAAATCGGTAGAACGAGCGGAAAAACTTGGATTTACAGCAATGCAGATTTTTACTAAAAATAATAATAGGTGGTTTGCAAATCCCTTGGATAAAAAGGAAATCGAAAACTTTAAGAATAAGCTGAATAAATCTCACATTAAATTTGTAGTTTCACACGATTCATATCTTATTAATCTTTGTGCATCGAGGATCGAAATTTTGGATAAATCAAGAAAAGCTTTAGTTGATGAGTTAGAGCGCTGTGAACAGTTAGAAATTCCTTACTTAAATTTTCATCCCGGTTCTCATACGGGAAGGGGAGAGGAAAACGGGTTAAAAGTTATTGCAGAATCATTGAACATTATTCATGAAAAAACAAAGGGATTTAAGGTAAGCAGTATGCTTGAGCTTACTGCCGGGCAAGGAACGGCTTTGGGGTACAGATTCGAACATATTGCACGAATAATTGAGCTGGTTGAAGACAAAGCAAGGATAAGTGTCTGCATAGATACGGCTCATATATTTGCAGCAGGTTATGATATCCGTTCACCTAAAGCATATAAAAAAACTATGAAAGAGTTTAACGATATAATCGGTTTGGATCATTTGCACTGTTTTCATATGAATGATAGTAAAAAGGAATTGGGAACTAAGGTTGACAGGCACGAGCATATTGGGAAGGGATTTATAGGAAAAGAAGGATTTAGAAATATTATGAATGATAAAAAACTCGTTAAAATTCCCAAAATTCTTGAAACGCCAAAAGGGAAAGAGCAGTTGGAGGACTTGGAGAATATTAAAATCCTAAAAAGCTTAATAAACAAAAAGTAAAACTTCGTAGAATAAATATTCCTTCCTTTTAATTCAGCATTTTTGTCAAAAAATCTTGCGGGTAACGGTTAATAATTCTATTAATAAAATTTGTTAGAAATTTAACTAATCTTGTCGTAAAAAATTCCGATAATTAAGAAAAAAAATGAGTGTTCACCCATGAAAAAAATATTAGTAACAATCATTATGCCATTTATTTTGCTTTCTATAATGGCGTTATCTTGTAAAAAAGAAGATAATTCACCGGTTGAACCGCCAACACACGGCACAATTAAAGGAAGTGTTGTTGAATTCGGTTCAACAGATCCCTTAACAATGGTTAACGTTTATTCTACTCCACCTACAAGTTTTGTTAAAACCGACGGCTCGGGAACTTACGTTATTAAAACAGTCGAACCGGGAGAATATCAAATTATAGCAGCTAAAATCGGTTATGATACTATTTCCGTAAACGTTAATGTTACTGCGGGAGCTACAGCCGTTGCGGATTTTATTCTAGTAAATAAAAATACAAAGGGTAGTATAAAATTCGGACAAATATCCGGTAATATTTTCGACGCAAAAACTTTTGTTCTAATCGAAAAAGTTAATTTGGTAACGACACCCGTTACCAGTTCAATAACTTCAGATGGATCTGGTCATTACCAATTTGTGAATGTATCACCCGGAGAATATTTGCTTAAAGCGGAAAAGGTTGGGTATGATACAGTATCAATAAATGTTAATGTTTATGCCGGAAGTGTTGCTGAAGCTGATATATACTTAACTAAAACCGATACAACAGTTCCGCCAACTACAGGTTCCATAATTGGCAATGTTAAAGATGCACAAACGTTACTTTCTATTAGGGGGGCATTGGTAAGTACTGTTCCGTCAACTAGTGCGGTTTTCAGTAAGGATGATGGTTCTTATTCGTTTGTGAACGTAATACCAGGCGACTATACAGTCCAAATTTCTAAAACCGGTTACCAAGATGCCGGCACCCAAATTACTGTTGTTGCGGGTAACGTTACGCAGGCAGACTTTACATTAATTTCATCTACCGGTAGTATTACGGGAATAGTTACGGATGCTTCAACTCATTTACCTATTGCAGGTGTCAATATTCAAACTCAACCTGGAACTGTTTCAATTACAACGGATAGTTCAGGCAAATACACTCTTGAAAAGATTCCTCCGGCTAGTTATATTATTAAAGCGAGTATATCCGGGTATACAGATGCTTCGCTCGGTGTTGTTGTTACAGCCGGGAATACAACTGACGCAGATATAGCAATGAGTTCGGGAAACTAAATGATTCGATGTTAAGAAAGATATAAAAGGTAACCGGCAGGTGGATAAATTGTAAGTTACTAATGATTTATGGTTCCAATGGTTTTACAACCATAATACCCGTTTCTTTTTTTACCTTTTTAATATGATCAGCAAGAGGTTCTTTTGTAATTTGTACTTTCTTTCCAACTAAAGGGGCGTGAAGAAAATGAATCCTTCCGTCATTTAACCTAATAGCAATTCCCGTGTGAGCAATATCCAAACCAGGAGTATTTGATGTTAAAAGTAAAATATCACCTGATTCAATTTTGCTTTCAACACTTGCTATTGAATCTTGGGGAATATAATAATAATGCCGTTTGTTCATATCTTCTTCAACCTTTTTCATAGAATCAATAAACTCAGGATGTTCTAAAAGTTGTTTGTAAAATTTCACATGAGTCGTCATGAAGTTAATCTTTTTATTAAAAGGAATTCCACCGATTGCTTTTGTAATATCTTTTACAATTCCTCTGCGGGCGTTATCGTAAAGCCAATCTGATGCATAATGTAAACGGGAAGGATAACCGTTTATTTTTCCGTTTCTATATCTAATTTTAGTTAGTTCTTTTTCAAAGTTTTCGAACGTTGTTTTACCTTCTTTAACACATCGGGACAATGTTAAAGTTGCCTCAAAGAATGTGTAGCAGTCGAGTCCCGATAAATGAATTACAAGATGTTCCTTATCTCCTTTTTCAAGTGTGTTTGCTACATATTTAGTTCCGAGAAATGTTTTTCCAATGGCAATCATAACTTCATTTATCGGTTTAGTTTCCAACTTATGATCAATCGAAAATTCAAATTTCGACTTACATATTTTTACATCTTCAGGTGAATATGAAGTTTTCTCCTGAGCATTGCATGATATTGCAATAAAAATAAATAAGAAAAATAATTTTCTCATATAGGTAAATCATCGTCTGTTGGAGGCATCATTTCCGGTTGACCAATATTGGTATGGACTAACTCTAGATTTTCAAATCGTGCATATTCTTTTAGAAACAATAATTTCATATCACCGGTCGGACCGTTTCTTTGTTTGCCGACTATAATTTCGGCGATACCTTCTGTTGAGTTTCCATCTGCGTCTGCCGTAATTCCATAAAACTCAGGTCGATTCAAGAAAATCACAACGTCGGCATCCTGTTCAATTGAACCGGATTCTCTTAAATCCGAAAGCATAGGTCTTTTATCGGTTCTGGATTCCACCGCTCTGTTTAACTGTGATAGAGCAATGACCGGAATATTCAATTCCTTAGCCAGTGCTTTTAAAGAACGAGAAATAGTAGAAATTTCTCTTTCGCGGCTTTCCATTTTATTATGAGAACTCATTAACTGCATATAATCTATAATAATAAGTCCAATATTTTTTTCCGCTTTTAACCGGCGAGCTTTTGCTCTAATTTCCAAAACCGTTTGGGCAGGTGTATCGTCAATATAAATTGGAGCTTTGCTTAATTTGTGAGCTGTTCTACTTATTCTTGATCCGTCTTCTGCTTTAAACTTTCCCGTTCTAACACTATGCGCGTTTATTCTAGCTTCGGCACAAATTAATCTTGTTACTAATTGGTTCGTCGACATTTCAAGACTGAATATTGCAATTGGAACATTGTGATCAACGGCTGCATTCCGCGCCGCTGAAAGTGCGAATGCAGTTTTTCCCATCGAGGGCCTGGCTGCAACAATTATTAGGTCGGATTTTTGAAACCCTCCCAATATATCGTCTACGGCAAAAAAACCGGAAGGAACAGAGAAGGAAGAAATGCTTTTTGAATGAATGGCTTCAATATGTTCAATAGCTTCCTTAACCGCTCTATCCATAGACTTATATGATTCTTTTAGTCCGGCTTCGGTAATCTGAAATATTTTTGATTCTGCCATATCCAGGATGTCGAATACGTCTTCTCTTGCTTGATAAGCCTCGCTTGCTATTTCCATTGATGAGGAAATCAGCTTTCTTAATATCCATTTTTCTAAAACTATTCTGGCATGATAATCAATATTAGCTGCGGATGAAATATTTTGTGAGAGTGAGCTAATATATGCAGCTCCTCCAACGGTATCAAGTTTGTTTTCTTTCCTTAATTCTTCAAATAAAGAGACTGAGTCAATCGGTTCATTAGCTTCAAATAAGGAAACCATTGCCTCGAAGAGAATTCGATGCTTTTTCTCATAAAAACATTCGCCGCTTAAAATTTCCAAAGCTTTAGGAACTGCTTCGGGTTCAATTAACATTGCTCCTAAAACAGTTTCTTCTATTTCCACCGCTGCAGGTGGTTTGTTTACACCGCGAGAAAAACTGTCGATGTTTAAACTTTTAGAATCCATTTTAACTTTGATTCCTCACTTCATCAATGTAAAGTTGTTTGAATTTTTTTACATCTTCCCAACAGCCGCGTTTCCAATTGGGATTTCTTAAAAGTGCAGCCGGATGGTATGTTACCATAGTCTTAATCCCTTGTACATCGTATACGTTTCCGCGCATTTTCGTTAATGTATATTTTTTATTGAATAAAGAGGATGCTGCTACAAGTCCCAAGCAAAGAATAACCTTAGGTTTAATAAGTTCTATCTGCTTGTACAAATAGGGAATACACGCATCAACTTCTGCAGGTAAAGGGTTCCTGTTTTGAGGCGGGCGGCATTTTACAATATTTGCGATATAAACATCTTCTCTTTCGAAATCAATTGCTTTTAGAATATCGGTAAGCAGTTTACCTGCTCTTCCTACAAATGGAATGCCTTGTTTATCTTCCTCGGCACCGGGAGCTTCACCAATTAGCATAATGTCAGCTTCTGGATTCCCAACACCAAAAACAAACTTATTTCTTGTTTTGCCCAACAAGCAGTTTTGGCAGTTATGAATAGTATCGTAAAGTTCGGTTATGCCGGTTGCTCTTTGGTAATCTTCAAGCAATAAATTGTCTCCATGACTAAGTTCAAATTTTTCTGCTACCGTCATTTTTTCTTTTATTTTAGATTCGTATTTTTCATTTGGAATATTTTCTTCAATAGTTATGTCAAATTTCGCGAACAGTAAATCTCCAAATATCTTTTGCTGATCTTTTAATACTTCAATAATCTTTTGTTCTAATGTATTTTCGCTATCCATAAATAACTAATCAAATAATCATAAATATATAAAAATTATATTGTTAATTAACTACAAGAATTTTAAAAATAAAAAAACGGAAATTCAATTCATAAATTTCCGCTTAAAGTTTAATGGGAATAAAACTAGGATTGTTCTTCTTCTTTGTATCGGTATTTAATTTTACCGTCTAATAATTTCTGTAAAGCAATCATATGTGGTTTCGGACGCTTTTCGAATTCCAATGAAATTTTTAATTGTTCGGTATTATCTCTATCTTCAAAATCATCTTCCGCACCCAATGTAAGATTGTTTAACAATGTGTTAAACTCCAATTTATTTTCGGAGTTTATTCTGCGAGCTTCAAGCGCAGCAACTATAATTGCTTCGTATATATTAGCAGCTTTTACGTTAAGTTTGCTTAAATCAATTGGTTGTAATGGCATTATTTACCTCTCTAGTTCGTTTTCTATTATTTTAAAAACTTGTTCGTTAGCTTCCGATAAATTTTTGTTTATTACATTATAATCAAATTTATCTTTAAAACTCAACTCCATTTTTGACCTTGCGATTCTTTTTGCAAAGTCAGTCTCGTTTTCAGTTTTCCTTTTTAATAATCTATTCTTTAGTTCATCGATGCTTGGTGGTGTAATAAAAATCAATACAGATTCAGGGTAGTATTTTTTTATGTTTAATGCACCTTTAACATCAACTTCAAGGATAACTGATTTACCTTCTTCCAGATTTTTCTCGATAAAGCTTTTTAAAGTTCCGTAATAATAATCGTAAAATTTTTCCCATTCAACAAATTCATCTTTCTTAATTTTATCAAGAAATTCTTCCTCTGAAATAAAAAAATAATCTTTTCCATCAATCTCGTAATAACGTTTCTGTCTTGTTGTTGCTGAAATAGAAAAAATTAATTCCGGAAATTTTTTAAGAACGTTTTTAATTATTGTTGTTTTACCCGTACCGCTTGGTGCTGAAACAACAAATAGCTTCCCTTTTCTTTTGCTCAATTATTACTCAATATTTTGTATTTGTTCGCGGATTTTTTCAAGTTCTTCCTTTATTAAAATTCCCGTATGTAAAATTTCAGTCGAAACCGATTTACTATTAATAGTATTTGCTTCTCTGTTCATTTCTTGAACAATAAAATTAAGCTTTCTTCCGGCTTCGCTATCATCTGCTATAGTATCGCGAAATAATTTAATATGACTTTTTAACCGGACAATCTCTTCAGTGGTATCATATTTTTCAATTAAAAGAGCCAATTCAGTTCTAAACCTATCGTCATCATTAACATAATCTTTTGCTAATTGATTAGCTCTATCTATAAATTTATTATAATACTCCTCAACAGATTTTTTACTAATTCCTTCAATTTTTATCGTGTTTATTTCAATATTACTAATTCTCTCATCTAAGTCCTTTTCTAACTCGGCGCCTTCTTGCAGCCTCATTTTTTTTAGTTCGTTTAATGCTTCAATAAGAGAAAATTTTATAGCCTCAATACTTTCATCCGAATCAATTTCTTTATCGGTTAAATAAAATTGTTGAAGACTAAGTAGAGTATCAATTGATAATTCATCTTTAATATTAGCAGCTTTTTGCAAAGTTTTTAATAGTTCCAAAGCGTTATTTAATCCATCATTATCAATAATGGTTTTGAATTTTTCGGATTGTGGAATTTGTACTTTAATAGTAACGGATAGTTTACCGCGTTTAATATATTTTTTAATTTCATTTCTTAATTCAAATTCATTTATTGATACTTCTCTCGGTAATCTGAAAGAAAGATCCAGAAATCTGTTGTTAAGACTTTTTATTTCCGTTTCGGCAACTAGTTCCCCAACTTGGCTAATTCCTCGTCCCATTCCCGTCCTACTTGATAACATTAAATC
>BDSW01000137.1 GCA_002898175.1 bacterium BMS3Abin04 | reverse complement strand
GGGTAATACTGATAAAATAACCGGAAAGGAAAAGGTGCTATGTGCAGTTTCAAACGTAATTACTTTTGGTGATAATAAAATATTAGAGATAAAGGAAGATAATACGATATCAGAAGTTTCTTGGAATACCGGAGATATTGATAAAAGGGTAAATTCAATTTGGTTTAATAATAATAACCAAATATTTACTTGTGGAGGAGGTGTATTTATTAGTAAAAATGACGGTTTATGGAAAAAACAAATTCTACCTTCCATACATACAAATAAAATAAGAGGTAATGATAAAAATGATGTTTTTGTTGCTGGGGATTTTGGGTTAGTTGCACATTTCAATGGTGTTAGCTGGAAGGTATATTCCGAAGTAACAAATGTAGCACTTTTTTATTCGCTTGATTATAAAAAAAACATCTTACTCGCAGTAGGAGAAAGAAATAGTAAAGCTATAATACTGAAAATGATGAAACAATGATTAATTACAAATTAAAACTTTTAGATAAACCACCACCAAAAAATAACGGTAGCGCTGTAACGCTACCGTCAAAAATGTAAATAAGATACCTGTGATACAATACTTCTTATTAAAGAAGATTGTGGCTTTCTATTTACATATACAAATTTATAAAATAAATAATAATAAACTAGGAGAAAAATGATGATACATAAAATCAAATTGATAGTACTCTTTCTTGTTCTCTTTCTTACATATTCAAACTTTTTAGCTCAAAAATTAGATATATATGAGAACCATATCAATCTAAATAAGGTATACCGACAGGGAACAACTGTGCATCTTACTGAAAACAACGATATACGGATTTATTCTTCATCCAATCATCAAACTGAAAATTCGGTTGCAATAAATCCGGCAAATCCAAATAACGTTATTATTTCTACTAATGGAAGAGTAATTTTTGACAATAATGGAGATTTTGTAACTGTACATCAGCCGTATTTTTATACTTTAGATGGTGGAATTACTTGGAGTGGAAGTGAAAATAATCCAAACGGAATACTTTCTCATGGTGATCCTGTTGTATTCTTTGATGCATCTGGAAATGCATACTATGTAACACTTGGAAACCCAGGTGGTATATATGTTCTAAAAAGTACAAATGGAGGTGCAACATGGGGAAACAATGTTAATGCTGACCCTTTAAATGGTTATAATGATGACAAAGAACATGCAACAGCAGACGTTTCTGGGACTTATCCCAATAATATCTATGTTGCTTGGACAGATTTTGATCAAAGTAAATATGATGTTGTTTTTACAAGATCTACTAACAGTGGTAGTTCTTTTGGTAATAGAATTACTCTTTATTCAGGTATATATTCAGGTACAAATCCAATTTGGGGACAAGGTGCAAATATTGCTATCGGACCAAATGGAGAAGTTTATGTTGCTTTTGCTTACTATAATGGTGGTTTACCTGAATCCAGTATTCGGTTTACGAAATCAACAGATGGAGGAGCTTCTTTTTCGCAGGCAAATGTAGCTTTCCCAATTATTGGTATTCGCACTTCAAATAGTGGAGTAAGTGAGTTTAATAACACAAGAGTGAACAGTTTTCCTTCAATGGAAGTTGACCGTAGTAATGGTAGTAGAAGAGGATGGATATATATAGTTTATTCAGATAAAAACACAGGTGATTCCGATATCTATTTGAGACGTTCAACCGATGGAGGCACAACATGGAGCAATGCTATTCGAGTTAATTCTGATCAAGTTGGAAACGGAAAGCAACAATGGTTTCCTTCGGTTGATGTAGATGAAATAACAGGTAAAATTTATATTTCATACTATAATATGGATTCAACCGGATTTTTAACAGCAAGATATGTTGCAATATCCGATGATGGAGGAAATACGTTTAATTGCGGTAGAATAAGTGATGTTCGATTTACACCGACAGAATTGGGAGCAGGATATAATGATGGATATATGGGAGATTATTACGAAACAGCAGTATATGATTCCAAACTTTTTGCTACATGGAGTGATAACAGAGAAAGTAATTTCCAAGCATATATCTCATTAGGAGTTACTGCCCATCAATATTTATCGGATGATTCAACGGAAGTAGGAACTATAGGGCATTGGGAAACTTCTAAGTTTGTTAATTATTCTGTTCCTGCACATTTTGAGTTCTCCCCTGGAGAAACTCATGTTTTACGAGGAACACAATCCATTTTTTCTAATGAAAAATACAATGAATGGGATTATGATAATAATGTAAAAAACTTTAGAAGTTTTGATATTTTGCCAAACATAAATGAAATAACTGCAAAATTAAAGCCAACCTATTCCGGCGTTTCAATCCGTAATAGTTTGGAAAGCAGTTCGTTAAGTGGTGATTCTATTCAGTTCAAAGATCCTTGGCTTATTGATTATGCAGACCCAAATTATGGGAACAATAAACGCAATAGAGGTATGGACAATGACGGACCGGATAAATTAGAGTTTAAAAGCCGTCCTTCTCCTTTTAATCCGGACTATACCACTTCATATAATGGTGATGTTTACAAAGGTGTCTTCCCCGGGCAAAATCCACAGTTTAACCTGCATTATGCAATAGATTTTGAAATCCCGTAGTAACTAGTTATTTTATCATATTATAGAAAAAACAGAGGCAACCCAAATGGTTAATCTCCAGATAGAGTATTTAAGCAAACAAGTAACCCCATTTGGCGGTATGAGTTTGCTAAAGCGATTTGTAGATCGGTTAGGAGTAAGAGAAAAATTAAAT
>BDSW01000136.1 GCA_002898175.1 bacterium BMS3Abin04 | reverse complement strand
AGAAGCCCCACCTTTCCCGCCGAAGATAATGCCAAATGGCAAGTAAAAAAGTTAGCTTCAGGAAATTGGAAAGTTGAGCTTCTGGAAAGTCTCACTATAAATGAAATACCGGGAATCTTATTTAAAATAAAATTGGGACTCTAACAAAATAGATTAGAGTCCCGCTAACAAAGAAGGAGTTTTAGTTAATCAATTTATTTACCAAACCGTTTCCGTGAGGTCTTACTTCTTTTGCTTTGAAGTCTACGACACGAATTTTTCCAAGGATATTATTATAAAAAGGATATTTTGCTTTTATCCAGGCTTTAATACCGCCCATCATATCTTTAACATTTTTGTAACCCATATCTATCATAGCTTTTGCCGTTAGAGAACCGCGGCTGCTTGCCTTGCAATACACAACAATTTCAGCATTAGGGTTAGGAATCATTTTAGCAATTTTAAATTCCATTAAACCTCTTGGTATATTGATTGCGCCCTGAATATGTCCGGCTAAATATTCCGGTACCGATCTAACATCAATTAAATAAAATTTGTGCCTTTTATTAATTTTTGCTTTTACATCAACAACAGAAATATGCGGCACTGCAGCCTTAGCGGCTCTTGTTATTAATACTTTTGATTTTATTCCGGTATTTTTCTGAGCAGAAGTCAAAGAAAAGCTTATCAAAATTATAAACAAGCTTAATAATGCTAATTTTGGCAATCTCATTTTCCCCTCCACTTTATTTTGATTTGTTTTTTTTGAGATATTTATCGTTTAAAAAACACCAAATTACTTTAAGATAAACGATTGATTTTAAGAAAATAATATCTCTTTATCTCTTATGTGTTGACAAGTTTTGAGCCAATCTTAGTTAATACAAATAATGCCTTTTTTACGCAAAAAATAAGCTTTCTATTTAGGATGGAATGTCTACAAATTACAAAAGACGAGAAAAATGTTGCCTAATTATTAAATTTAGTAGTCTATTTTATATTTATAAAATTATATTGTTTTATAAATATAAATCAAATGTGGGTTATTTTAAGTACTTCTAATCTACATCATCAACAAACTTCATAAGAACCGCAGCGAGAATCATTGAAGCGCCGCCTAATAAAAGGGCGTAAATAGCGTTACCGCTAAAAAGACTTTTAACGAAAAAACCTAATATTGCAGCTGCCGTTATTTGAGGTATGACTATAAAAAAATTAAAAATACCCATGTAAACACCAAGTTTATTCTGAGGCAGCGAACCGGTTAATATTGCATAAGGCATCGCAAGAATCGAAGCCCATGCTAAACCTATTCCTAGTTCTGAAATCAATAATAGCTGTGGATTTTTAATAAAGTAAAAAGAAGCAAGACCTAATCCGCCGAAAATTAGACTTATTGAATGAACCGTTTTTCTGTTAGTCTTTTTTGCTAACCACATAATTACAAATGCCATAATAGCAGCAAAACCATTATAAACAGCCATCAAAACTCCAACCCAGTCGGCCCCTTTGTTATAGAGAGCAGATGTAGTATCCGTAGTTCCATATATATGATGTGTTACGGCAGGAGTTGTATAAATCCACATTGCAAAAAGTGCAAACCAAGAGAAAAATTGTACAACAGCTAATTGCCTCATAGTTTTAGGCATTTTATAAAGATCGTTCAATACAACAACAAATCCGCCGCTTGTGCTACCTCGTTTTGTTAGAACAGAAGCAAATATTTGTAATAATCCGAAAACTGCAATACCTAAAAAGAAAACACCTAAACCATAATCCATATAAATGAAAAAGTAGAGCGCTAAAAATGCAATTACACCCGTTAATGTCCATGCAATTCCGTTATTTAGAAATTTTTCGGATTCAATAAAATCTTGATTAAGTTTTAGGGATTCCGATCTATCGTCTTCTTTATGAAATCTTTCCAGTTCTTCCGGGGAATATTCTTTGGTACTGAAAACCGTCCACAAAACTGCTAAAAGAAAAACTCCGGCTCCGATATAAAACGAAAGTTTAACCGATTCCGGTATTTCACCTTGCGGAGCAATATTCGAAATGTTAAACCAGTTGGTCATAACATAAGGAAGAGCAGAAGCAATAATTGCTCCTGTGCCGATAAAAAAACTCTGCATCGAAAAACCAACAGTTCGCTGCTCTGATGGAAGTAAATCACCTACAAAAGCTCTGAAAGGTTCCATAGAGATATTAATCGATGCATCCATAATCCAAAGCATACCTGCAGCAACCCAAAGTATGGCTGAATTAGGCATAATAACCAATGCGATAGAAGCAAGGATTGCTCCGGCTAAAAAGTAAGGTCTTCTTCTTCCTAAAGGTCCCCAAGTTTTATCGCTCATGTGCCCGATAATCGGCTGTACAATAAGACCGGTTACGGGAGCGGCAATCCATAGAATTGGTATTGAATCTATGCTGGCACCAAGTGTTTCAAAAATTCTGCTTACATTTGCATTTTGAAGTGCAAAACCGAATTGTATTCCGAGAAATCCGAAACTCATATTCCATATTTGCCAAAAACTTAATTTAGGTTTTTTCATTTATCATTTTTCATTTGTTAATTGTTGCTCAAATATACTGAAGATCATCAAAAAGAATAAAAATATTTTTCCTTCTGATAAATATTGTTTTTCTAAAGAAGTACTTCCGGTAATACAAGAACTAGCTTTTGGTTTAAATACCTGTCTGCAATTTTTCATTTTTAAACATATGCCGTAAAATTTCAGCAATTCAGAGGCACATTTAAAACAAATTAAAACAATGAGTTGCAAATAGATAAAAAAGTAATTTTCGGGCTAACTTTTCCTCAAATGTTAAAACGCAGACTAAAAGTCTACGTTACGAAAAACTTATCTGCAATTTTTCAGCATATGTTGCAAAATTTTACAAAGATTTTATTTATTTTATTTTCTTAATATTTTATCTTAATTGAATAAATGAAAAAACAGGATTCTAAAATTTCCCGTAGAAAAAAAGAGCATTTAGATATTGTATTAAATAAAAATGTTTCCTTTATTTCTAAAACTACCGGCTTCGAGAAATATGACTTCATACATTATGCTCTAACCGAAATTGACTTGAACAAGATTGATTTAAGCACTTATTTTTTTAACAAAAAGATATCATTTCCATTTATGATATCCAGTATGACGGGCGGAACTTCCGAAGCAAATAGTTTAAATGCCGATTTAGCAATTGTTGCAAACGAATTAAATATTCCAATTGGCGTAGGAAGTCAAAGACAAGCAATTGAAGATTCCGAACATCATACAACATACAGTGTAATAAGGGAAAACGCTCCGTCAATACCTGTTGTTGGAAATATTGGAGCATCGGAGATAGCCACAGCTAAAAACATTAATAAATTCCAAAAACTAATTGATTTGATAGAAGCTGACGCATTCATCGTACATCTTAATCCGTTACAAGAATTATTGCAGCACGACGGGAATATGATATTTAAGGGACTCTACAAAAATTTGGAGGTATTGGTTAAAACAATTTCTGTCCCTGTAATAGTAAAAGAAGTTGGAGCGGGAATAAGTAAAAAAGTCGCAAAACAATTATTGGAAATTGGAGTCAAAGGAATAGATACAGCCGGTGCGGGCGGGACCAGCTGGGCAGGAATTGAAATTATCCGCAGCAATAGATCTCTAGATAATCCTTTTTGGGATTGGGGTTTACCAACATCATACTGTATACGTAAAGTAAGTAAATTAAAAAAAGAATATAATTTTACTTTAATTGCTTCAGGCGGTATTAAAAACGGGTTTGACGCAGCAAAAGCATTTGCGCTTGGTGCGGATATTGCCGCATCTGCTAAAACTGTTTTGAAAATATTAGCTGAGCAAGGTATAATTAACACAATAGATTTTATTATTGATTGGCATGAAACAATTAAAAAGATTATGTTTTTAACAGGCTCAGAAAAACTTAGTGAGCTGAATAAATCGAAACTTATTAGAAAAAAGGAATTGTATTGAATAATAAAATTAATACGCAGAAATATCAGTCAATTTATGAAAGAGAAATCGTTAAGTTAAATAAAAAATTTAACCGGCTTTTTATAAACAAAAAACCGAAGTCGCTATATGAACCCAGTAGTTATATAATTAAAAGCGGCGGTAAACGTTTAAGACCGTTTTTAGTTTTAGCATCGGCTAAAGCTGTTGGTGCAAATTTTTCTGATGTTTACAACGCGGCAATGGCTGTTGAATTACTTCATAATTTTACTTTAGTCCATGACGACATTATGGACAATGCCGAAAAAAGAAGAGGCAAACCAACTATTCATAAAATATACGATGAAAGTACCGCTATTTTAACGGGAGATAATTTAACTGCTTATTCGTATAAAAGTTTATTAAAAGATTGCAAAATTAATTGTGTTGAAGTTGTAAATACATTCACTCAAGGAATAATTGAGGTATGTGAGGGTCAAAGTTTAGATGAATTGTTTGAGATTAAAAATAATGTTAGTATTAGTGACTACAAAAAAATGATTTTTAAAAAAACAGCTTCTTTAGCCGGAATGTGCTGCTCAATTGGGGCCCAGCTCGGCGGGGCTGGCAAGGAAGAAGTAAAGTCTCTTTATAATTATGGCAGAAACTTAGGGATGGCATTTCAAATTCAAGATGATTTTTTAGATATTTTTGGAGATGAAAAGAAATTCGGTAAATTAGTCGGCGGCGATCTTTTAGAAGGCAAAAAGACTTATCTTCTACTCCGTGCTTTAGAAAAAGCAAAAGGGAAAAATAAAAGGAGTCTTCAACTTGTTATTAAGAATAAAGGAATTCCTAAAAATCAAATTCAATATTACAAAAATATTTATTTAGCACTCGGTGTTGATATGGATGCTAAACAAGAAATAAAAAGTTATACAAAACGCTCGTTACAATCTTTGAAAATATTGAAGGATAAAGAATCAATAGAATTATTAACTTGGCTGGCTAATTCACTTATAGGTAGAAATAATTAATGATTGAAAAAAAAGTTAAAATAATTAATAATGCAGGTCTGCACACAAGACCCGCAGCTACAATAGTAAAATTGGCTGCCAAATTTAAAAGCGATTTTTATATTTATAAAGACGGGTTAAAAATAAACGGTAAGAGTATTATTGGTGTTATGACCTTAGCGGCGGAGAAAGGTTCGGAATTACTCCTGACTTTTAATGGGGAAGATGAAGAACAAGCCGCTGAAATTATAATCGATTATTTCAATAGGGGATTTGACGAGTTATGACAAAACAATTTAAGAAAAATGTTTTAAAAGGCATTGCTGCTGCTCCGGGAATAATAATTTCTAAAGCATATCTTTATAAAAAAGATAAAGAAGAAATCTTTCGGGAATCAGTTGATGACGCTGAATTAGCAATTCAAAATCTTAAAGATGCTTTAGAAAAATCTAAGAAAGAATTAAAGAAAATATTTGAGTTAGCTGTTGATAAAATGGGGGAAAAAAGAGCAGGTATTTTTGAAGCTCAGTTAATGATTCTTGATGACCCGGTATTACTTGAAAATGTTATTAAGAGAATAAAAACGGAAAAACTTAATCCCGAATTTGTAATTAGCTCAGAAATTTCTAAATACCAAGATATAATGGATGCCTCATCCGAACCGTATATGAAAGAGCGTTCGCACGATATTGAGGATATTAAAAACCGGATTATCAGAAATCTTAGAAAGAAAAAATGGAAATCGAGAATTGACTCAGACGTATTAGTAGTAACAGATGTAATTACACCGGCAGACACAGTTCTTTTTACCAGGGTAAATGTAAAAGGTTATATTACTGATTTCGGCGGACTAACCTCTCATGCGGCAATTGTAGCAAGATCGTTAAATATTCCGGCCGTTGTTGGTCTGCATGATGCTACTTCAAGAATTAGAGATAATGATACTCTAATTGTTGACGGTATAAACGGAATTGTTATAATTAACCCTGATGAGGAGCAATTAGCCCAATATAAAGAGAAGATTAAAAAGCTGCATCAATTTGGAAGCGAACTCTTAAAACTGAGAGATAAACCTTCGGTAACAACCGACGGTAAAAAAATAGTTTTACAAGCAAACGTAGACTTAGAAGAAGAATTAGAATATGTAGTACAAAACGGTG
>BDSW01000135.1 GCA_002898175.1 bacterium BMS3Abin04 | reverse complement strand
AAAGTTATCGAGTTGTGAAGAGCCGTCGATATAAGAAAAAGTAAGTCCGACATAATTATTATCTGAAACCTTAAAGACAAAAGAGCACTGGTAAGAAGTGAGATTAAAGTCATCACCCGAACTTTTAACCGTAATACCAAACACGAATTCAGAGGAACTAATGTATTTACCGTCTACAACACGCATCTTATATTGAGGCTGAGACAATAGAACTTGATGAATTAAAAGCGAAAAGATAAAGAATATTAAATAGGAAAAATAAGTTTGTCTTGCTAAAATATTTCTAAACAGCATGTTACCGCCACAATAAATAATGAGAATTTTTATATCTCTATATTCATTTTTAATGCCACAAGAGCCGGATTGTGCGGTACATCACAGATTTGTTGGGTTTTTATTCTTTAAACCAAACAAAATTGTTTAATATTAAACTAAAAAACCGTGGTATAAATTTTAGAAGGCATGAAACTATTTTTGACAAACAAAACAGGATATAACATAAATCGTTGAAAAGAAAGAGTTTATAAAAGTAAATAAATTTTGACAGTGCAACTAAGGTTGCACCTTGTTTTTGCGGTTTAAGAGCCTTTCACCGGAAGCAGAAACCTGATGAATTATTTTAGTTGTAAAACATATTCTGCTATTCTACCAAGCGTTTTGGTATCTGTTTGATCAAACGACGGCATAAAGGATTTATACTTTTTCTTATAATCTTCAAATCGATTTCCTTTTCCATAAGACATGGGATTTTTAAGATAGTTTACTAATTCATCTTTTGACCAATACTTTTGTACACCTATAATAGAAGGTCCCTTCGGAGTGCCTTTAAAATCACTTCCATGACAGCCGGTACAGCGTTTGTGATCCATAATAGTTGCCACATCAACTTCTTCACCGGAAATATCGTAACCCTCCATATCCGGGAAAGAAACCAAGGGCTGTTTCTTCTCTGTTAGTTTTTCCAAGGCAAATAGTAGTAAAAAAAGTACTAAAAAAGCAGCAACCCATTTTTGTGCATTTGTCATAAAGGAAAACCCCCGTTTGTAAAATTGAGATACAAAGATAATAAATAATTTGTTTTAATTTTCAATAGAGCGTTCATAGTACTTTTTATATTTAATAATCGCATTTAATATTGTTTTTGCAATATTTTCTTGTCCTCGCCTACTGGTTAAATATCTTTCATCATTACGGTTAGATAAAAAACCCGTTTCAATTAATACACTAGGCATAGATGCCCCGACCAAAACATAAAAGCCGGCTTGTTTTATTCCCCGCGAAGGAACGGATACATTGTGTGACCAAGTTGTATTTAAAAAATCGGAAAAAGTTTCGGAAAAACGCATGTATGAAGAGTGTGCCATGCTTACCAAAATAAAATTTTCGTCGGTAAGTTTTTTATATCTTTCAGGATCCTTCTCATATCTTATAACACTATTCTCAACCGATGCAATTTCGATTGCCTCTTCCGTTCTCCCCGGCCTTAGTAAATAAACCTCAAACCCCCTTGTGTTGCTTGGCTTCCGTTTCAGGGAGTTTGCATGAATTGAAATGAAGAGGTTGCCGTTGTTTTCATTAGCAATTTTACCTCTTTTATATAACTCAACAAATTTATCTGTTTTACGAGTAAAAACAACTTTTACACCTTTAAGCTTCTCTCTTAATAATTTTCCTAATTTTAACGCAATACTAAGATTCACATCTTTTTCTTTTACGCCGGCAACACCTATTGCTCCGGGATCTTTACCTCCATGACCGGGATCTATAATAATAACATTAAATTTCCAAACACCGGATTTATCTTTGTTTTTTTCCGTATCGGTTAAAAATTTATTTTGGATTGAGACCAAAATATCGTCGCTGTCAACATCTTCCGAAATATCATACGACTGATAGCCCTGTTTCAGTTTAATAGTAAATTGCGGATTTCCCTTAACTATTTTTGATTTTATACCGGCGACAAGTCCTTTTGGTTTAACAGCGCTTATTAATCCAGGAGGAATAGTAATACCGGAAAAAAATAAGTATAATTTATTGTTTCTAATAGAACCGCTTGGTTTCAGAAACGTTCTGCTTGCTTTGAATCTAATTAAAGTTCCGTTTACTTTTTCCTCTATTGTTATTCCGTAAATATCATAATTTGAAATCTTCTTATGACTATTTTCGTTTTCAATATCATAATTAACGATTTTAGAAGTGTTTAGCTCATTGTTTGTATAAATAATTTTTTTACTTAGTCTATTGAAAATTATCTTATGTTCCGAAGCCAGACTTAGTATTTTATTACAATAATTTATGGGAATGAAAACATCTTTTTTTAATAATAAAGCAGAAATAGGTATTTGATAAACTCGACTGGAATTATTCTTTATTGAGGTAAATATTACAAATTGATTTTTAGCGGTAAATTTTAATTTATAATTGTTAAATTTTATTTCAATCTTAGCTGCAATATTATTTATATAATAAGAGGCTCCTAAGGCGAGAGCTAAATCTTTAGATGAAACATAAGTAATTCCGGAGCGATTAAGCGATGAAACAAACGACTCGTGACCATTCCTAAACAAAGAAACTTTAAGCAAGCGTTGAGAAAAACTATTCCCGGTTAATGAACAAAAAATGATTATAAAAAATAAAATTTTAATTCGCAGCAAATTCATAATCGGTTGATCCTTTAAAAGTGATATTCGTTACTGTTTTTCCTTTTCGAGATAAGGTAAACTTAAAAAGATAGAAAATTTTGGAGATAAAAAAAATATTTTTTAGTTTCTATATTTAACCGCTTTTTAAAGTTATATGCTTCCGCAGCAAGTAAGAACATCGGCAATGTCTCCACAAGTTCTTTTAAGATAATTGCGAACTAACTTAAAGTCTTGTTTTAAGTTTCCTATAATCAGCTCTATAGCCGCTCTTCTTCTAAATCGTTTTATTGCTTTAGTTTTTTCACATGGAGTTGCCGACTTCTTCGATTTTATTATTTCCGTATTTTCAACTTTTTTTACTCCCCGTTAATCTCCGCCTACTATTGCAGTCTTTGATCCTTTGCCGGTTAATCTTTCTGTTTGTTCTAATACTTCCGGTAAGGTATGGCTATTATTAATATTTTCTCTATCCTTTTTTTCTTATTCATTTTCTAAAGTGCACTAAATCTGTCCGCTCTATTGGAAACTTCCATTGAAATGGTCTAAATCCGGAGAAATACTGCCAGCATGGATTATGTACCCAAGCAGAGACTACTGTTTCATCTCCTAGATTATAGGGTTGTTTTAGTGGTAACAACGAAACCATTAGTTCTACCGGCTTTGATGGACTTCCTATTTTTGAATAGAGTCCTCTAAACTCTTTTTTCAACTCTTCCCGCGATATTTTGTTTGATAATTTATAAAGTGTTTTTTGTAGACTTAGAAGTTCATCCAAGCTTTTAAAAATCGTTATATGTGAGCGACGGGAATTATTTCCTTTCATCTTTTCGGTTCTTCTCTGTTATTATTTTGCGAGCTTTTTAAATCAATTTATTTAAGTCTTGCAATACTTTCAAGGCTTATCCCACTCTCATTTTCCGCTTTTACATTCTTATCCATTGATTCCCGGTTTTTTCATGATCGACTAATTAGACATCCCGGTTTATGGGAATTATACTTTTTAGATTAACTGTCATCTAGTTTTAAATAATTGGGAAGGAAACCGAGACTTTAGTAAATTCTCCTTTGTTACTTTCAATTTTAAATGTACCGTTTATTGAGCCCAAGATTAATTTAACAATAGCTAATCCCAAACCATTGCCGACCTGCTGAAACTGTTCACGATTAAATTGTTCAAATGCTGCGATATTTCTTATTTCATCTCTTGTCATTCCAATTCCAAAGTCTGTAACAGCAATTTCATAAAACCGCAATTTTTTTCTTCCTTCAAGTTTAATTTTACTTCCCTTATCCGAAAATTTACGGGCATTCTCTATCAATTCCTTAATTATTGATTCAATATACAGTTTCCAAATAAAAAGCCTGCACGGCTCAAAAACTATTATCAAATCTTTTTCCCTCTCATTTAGATCATCTTGCAATAAATTCATCACTTGATTTGATTCAATGTAATATTTAAATTTTTTATTTTTTTGTTCATTTTTATAATCTTCTTCAAACAATAATAATTCCGAAAAGAGAATAAATTTTTCTATTCTATTTCTCAATCTTAAACCTGATTTTTTAATTGTTAAAATCATTTCTAAGATTTCATCATTAGAATAAGAATCTATGCCTTCTAAAAGAATTCTTGAATAACCAAGCAAAGGGGTTAAGGGAGTTCTTAACTCATGTGGGATATATTTCATTATGTTGGTTTTAAGTCTTTCTATGTGAGTTCTATTCTTTATAGCCTTATTTAATCTAGACTTAACTGAATTTAATAATTCTTCGGATGTAAACGGTTTTGTAATATAATCATCTGCACCCAGATCCATTCCGAGCCTTATATCTTCGTGGCTGCTTAATACTGTTAATAATAAAAAGGGAATGTTTACCGGAATGTTCCTGGAAATCATATCTAATAATTCCAAGCCTGTTAATTCGGGCATTCGTATATCTGAAATTATTAAATCAGGTATACTTGAATCTATAATTTTTAAAGCTTCTTTACCATTTTTAGCAGACAGCACATCATAATCCGCACAGATCAAAATATCTTCAATATTTTCCCTGATGTCTTTTTCATCTTCAACTATTAATATTTTATTCATTAATTAGTTATAACCCCAAAATATTAGTCGAATTTATCAAATGCCCTTTTAAAAAATGATTATTAAACTCAATTATGAAAAAAATTGAAACGAAGATCAATAATTAATACCATTCTTGCATAATTTTATAATTTTACCCAATGTCTTTTTATAAAAAACAAATATTAACTTAATGTAGGTATTCTATTTAAATATAATATAAAAATTAATATAAATATTTTTTATAACATCCTTTTTTTTAATAAAATCTATGATTGGATATTGTTTCTTCAGAAGGCTGCAATTGAAAAAGAATTGAAGAATTTGATAATTTTAAATTTAAGATTGATAACTATATAATTTCTACACTCTTTCCAATACCTCCCTATCTTCAATTGTTAAAATTTTATTTAGATCTAAAAGGATAAGTAATCTTTCGTTTAACTTTGCTACTGCAGTAATATAGTCATGTTCAATTCCGGCAACCATTTCCGGCGGCGGTTCGGTTATATTAGATTTTATTCTCAATACTTCACTTACTTCATCAACAATAAAACCTACTGTTTTTCCATGCAGCTCAACCACTATTATTCTTGTAGAATTATCATGTTTTTTTGACGGCAAATGTAACCGTTTTTTTAAATCCACTACAGGTATTATCCTTCCTCTCAAGTTAACTATTCCCTCTACAAACTCCGGGGCATTTGGTAGTTCGGTTATTTCCAGCATCCGGTTTATTTCCTGCACTTTAAGAATGTCAACGCCGAATTCTTCTTTACCGAGCTTAAAACTGACAAGCTGAATTATTTTATTTTCTATTTCGCTCATTCTATTTATCCTTTTTCATATAATTATTAGAACGTTTTTGTGTTTCTTTTTTTATTACTCATTATTGCTTGTTAATTTGTTATTGAACTGCCGTTATATCGCTTTCAAGAATACTACCATTGTCATCAACAGTGTATTGCTTGCCGCCATTATCTATTTTAAACTGATTCACCAAACTCTGTAGGTTTTCTGTTAAACGATTCAAATCTTCCGCTGCTCTGGCAATTTGTTCAACACCGATAGCAGATTCATGTGCCACAGTATCCATGCCTGAAATATTTTTACTAATTTGTTCTACAGCTGCCGATTGTTCTTCTCCGGCTGTAGCAACTTGCTCAACTTCATTCATTACCTCGTCGGACATTGTAATTATATTTTTTAATGATTCTCCCGATTTAACAGCTAATTCTTTTCCTTTAATTGTATCTTCTTTGCTTTTTCTTATTGATTCAACCGCCTCTCCTGTTTTTGTTTGAATTTCTTTTATCATCGCGGCTATTTCTTTTGTTGCTGTTGTTGTTCTTTCGGCAAGCTTTCTTACTTCGTCGGCTACAACAGCAAATCCGCGCCCTTGTTCTCCGGCGCGAGCAGCTTCAATTGCTGCGTTTAATGCAAGAAGATTTGTTTGGTCTGCAATTTCATTAATTACTTGAATTATCTCTCCGATCTTATTACTGCTTTCCCCAAGTTCTTCTACTATTTCAGCCGCCTCGGAAACAACAGTTGCTATAACTTCAATACCTTCAATAGACTTTTTAACAACTTCTCCTCCTTCTTTAGCATTTGTTCCGGAATCTTTAGCAAGTTCCGCTGCTTTTACTATATTTTTTGTAGATTCAAAAATAGTTGCCGTCATTTGTTCAACTGCAGTTGCAACTTCGCTTGTTTGTGCACTTTGTTCTTGCGATCCTGCTGCCATTTCTTCGGCGCTGGAAGATATTTGAGTACTTGCACTTGCTGTGGCGTCAGCGGCGTCCATTACTCTTAAAAATGCCTCATTTAATGAATCCGCAACTTGATTTATACTGTTTTTCAGCATTAAATAATCGCCGGGATAATCACCGGTCAACCTTACCGTAAAATCTCCTGTAGCCATAATTTCAAGAATCTTCTCTGCTTCATTTATTGGTCTTGCTACTGTCTCAACAGCTTTATTCAACCCTTCTAATATTACTTTATATTCGCCGTCAAATTTTTCTGCATCAATTCTTTTATTTAATTCGCCATTAATAGTAGCGCTAACCATTGTCTGGGATTCTTCTACCAAATTTCCGATGGTTTTTGCCGCTAATTCTACTGATGCAACCGTTTTCTGTGTCATTTTTATAATTTCATTTACATTAACGGCTAAAAGTCCAAGCTCATCTTTTGAATTTATTTCTAAAGGTTTTGTACTGGTTGTCATTTTTATATTTAAATCTCCCTTTGCCATTTGTACAGCACCCTTAGCTAAACTTGTTACACAAACTTTACGTAAATTTGTAATTCTATCGGATAGTTGTGAAATAGGGTTATTGATTAAACGTGATAAATAAAATCCTAGAAATATGATTAAAACAATACCCCCAAAAATAACAGAGTAAATTTCAATATCTGCAATTCTTTTTTCATCAACAATTGTATTGTTTAATGAGTCCGCCTTATGTTCAAATACTGCAATTAAAGAATTTACGGTTTTTGTCATTCCCTCGGCATCTTTTGTAAAATCTCCTCTTTCAAGTTTTATAGCGGCATCTGGTTGATCTTTATCGACAAGCTGAATAATTTCGTCCGTTTTTAAAACAAAATCACTATATACATTTTCTATAGTTTTGAGATACGATTTTTCTTCTTTATTTAAGTCCGTGGTTTCTATAGCGGACAAGGTTGCTTCAACAGACTTTTTATACTCCTTTATTTTTCTTATATCCCGATTTCTTGCATCCACATTTTCTTTTAAAAGAAGATTTGAAACTTCAAGTCGAATTTTATAAGTGCTCTCTAATGCTTTGTTCAATTTAACTAACGGTACCGTATTCTCGCTATACATTAAACTGGCATTATTATGCATGTTTGACATATTACTGATACCGATATAACCGATTATAAGAGCTACAAATATTGCTAAAGAAAAGATAACCCCTATTTTTTTAACTATTTTAAGATCATTAAACCACTTCATTTTAACCTCACAATTTGGATAATTCCACAAATTTAATTTTTCACTTCCATAATCGACTAAACGCGGTTAAGACTAACTAATTTGTAATAAGCACGAATTATTTGTAGATAACCGCAACATTCTTGGAATATTCGACGTTTTTAAAGTCCCTCGATTTTAATCCCGACCTTTTTACAAAGGATCTGAAAATTCTTAGAATAAACAGATTCGGAACGGACTTATAAAAAACGAGTTAAACAAAACACTCCGTTAGATATTCGTGAGCTAGATATACCTTAATGAGAATTATATCAAAAATTCCGGTTTTAGAGATAAAGATAAATGATACTATATATAAATCTTCGGGCTAAGATTTATTAAATTGAAAATTTTGATTTTATTATTGAAGTATACCGCTGACTAACCGGTAGAAGATTTTTCATATTCTGCATTCTTATTATATATGAACGGTTAGAAAGCTTTTCAATTTTCTTAATATAGTTCAAATTAATTATATATGATTGATGAACACGAAGAAAATCTTCTTCAGGTAAAAATTCTTGCCACTCTTTCAATAATTTACGAACAATAAACTTATTTTCGTTAACAGTATAAATCCACGTATAGTTAGCATCAGCCTTAATTGCAATTATATCCGAAATAACCAGTAGCTTCGGCTGATTGTTTATAGTTACTAATATTCTATCTTTAATATTTCTTATTTCATTTTTTTCTTTTAACCGTGTTGAACCCAGCATTTTTGCTATTTTTTCACTTTTATTTAATCTTGCATTTATTGAAGCTACCAGATCCTTATTATCAAACGGTTTGGTAATGTAATCATCCGCACCAAGTATCATCCCTTTTCTAATATCACTAATTTCGGATTTTGCAGTTAAATAAACAAAGGGAATAAGTGAACTGTGTTCATCTTCAAGCAATTTAGATTTAACCTCATAACCGTCGATTCCGGGCATCATAATATCACATAAAATTAAATCGGGATTTATTTCTGCAGCCAGATTAATTCCTTCACTGCCGTTTGAAGCAGAGAATACTTTAAAGTTATTTGTTTCAAGCAGATCAATTAAATTTTCTCTAACGGATCTGTTGTCTTCAATAATTAATATTTTTCTCATTGGTTTATCCTTCAGTAATTGGAATAGTAACCGTGAATGTAGTTCCTTTGTCTTTTTTACTAATATAGTTAACGGAACCGCTATGAAGCTCTGTAGATTTTTTAACTATGGAAAGTCCCAAGCCGGTTCCGGGAATATCATCGTAATTTACTCCCCTGTGAAACTGTGTATAAATCATACCTTTTTCTTTTTCTAGGATTCCTATCCCTTCATCACTTATTTGAAAGACCAGGTTTTTTTTATTTTGGTATATGTTAACTTCAATATTACCGCCACCCGGTGAATATTTGATAGCGTTATCAATTAAATTAGATAGAATTAGTTTAATCAATTTTTTATCTAATAAAAATAATTTCTCCTTATTCAAGTTATAATTTAAACTGCACGTGTGTTCCTTTGAAGCTGTTGTTGTTATTTCTTTGAAAATGTTATTTGCGAGTTTATAGAGACCGGTTATTTCCGGTTCAAACACATTTTGTTCCGTCTCTTGTTTTTGAAGCGTTAATATTTCTTCTATCATTGTTTTTAAATATTTAACGGAGTTTTCAATTTTATGAATATGTTTAGAATATTTTTCCATATTTCCACGTTTTCGAAAAGTCTCCAATAAACCCACCGAAGATAAAATAGTTGTTAACGGTGTTTTAAATTCATGTGAAGCGGAAGATAAAAAAAGTGACTTTAGGTTGTTTAATTCTTTTTCTTTATTTAAAGCTTCCGAGATTTTTTGTTCAACTCTTTTCCTTTCGGTGATATCCCTCCCAAAAGTGATTACTGCGTTTACCTCTCCTTTTTGATTAAATTCAGGAATAAGAGCCCAGTCAATCCATAAATTATTAGGGAGTTGAAATTCAATACGGGTTTTAATTTTTGTCTTAAAAACTTTTTTTATAGAATGCTCCCATATTTTACAAAGATCAATCGGAAACCCCAATTCTTCATGTGTTTTACCGATAAAGTTTTCCTTCTTAATACCGGTTTGTTTAGTTACCGCCGGATTAACATAAAGATGTCTAAAATTTTTATCGAACCGCATAATTGTATCATCCGAATTTTCTGCTAAAGCTCTGAATTTTTCTTGAGATATTTTTAGCTCTCCGGTCCTTGCTTCCACTATTTCTTCAAGACGTTCTTGATAATTAAGTATCCTCCGTTCAGCTTGTTTTTTACTTGTTATGTCCATCAAATACGCTCTTATAAACAATAAATCACCATCCTCGGAAAATTCACCTACTACATTTTCAATTATGTCAATAACACTACCATCTATTTTATTCAACTGTATTTCGTAATTTTTTAATTCTCTTTTTTTCTTTAACAATTCTAAAAGTTCCTGTCTCTGAGATTTATCAACATAAAATTTTGAAACATCGATTCCTTTTAAATTTTCATTCGAATTACAGAAACCAATAATCTTACAAAACGCAGGATTATAATCTAATAACTCTCCCTTTGCCGAAGCTAAAACAACAGCGCTTAAGTCATTTATGAAAAACGACTTATATTTTTTCTCACTTTCCGATAAAAGTTCTTCAGCCCTTTTGCGCTCTTCAATTTCCTGATCTCTTTTTTGAATAGCACCTTGCAGCTTACTTTGCATACCTGCAAAAGTTTCGGCAAGTAATTTTATTTCACCCGTGGCTTTAATATTAATCGGATTAGTAAAATCTCCCTCAGCAATAGCCTTGCTTATTTTCGTTAAGTCTTCTATCGGTTTAGAAATACTTTTGGACAGGGTAAAGATAGAAGCAAATACAAAAACAGCAATTAAAAGAACAATACCTATTATCCAATTTCTAATAATGTATATCTTAGCAAATGCTTCATCCTGGTTAATTTTTACTACTAAACCGAAATTTAAAATCGGAATATATCTCCATGAAGCTAATATCTTTCGACCACTATAATCGACCGACAAACCCATCCCTTCTTTGCCTTCAACAGCGAGTTGAATCGGTACCCCGTCTTTTGAACCGAGCATTACACTATATCTCGTTCTCGAATAGTTTCTAACAGGAGCCACAAAAACAGCTTTATTATCTTGTTTTTTTGCAAGAATTGTTTCGCCGGTTTTCCCAAGCCCGGACGAATCGTTGATGATAGAAAACAGCTTATTAGTATTTAACTCCACAACTAATACCGTAACCAACCTATTATTTATAAAGATCGGTTCCAAAATATACTCGGCAAATTCATTATGAAAATAATAATATTGAATTTCCGATAACTTTAATATTTTATATTTAATTACATTTAGAAACGTATTAGATAATTCGGTTTCTGCATATTCCCCCGTTAATAAATTGCTTCCCTCCTCTTTATTGCCCATAATTGAATATAAAATCTTACCTTTGGGTGAGATTAACATTATATTATTAAAATCATAAATATTCTTATATTGTATTAATGCTTCTCTAAATTTATTATTTGGTTGTAATTTATTATCAATTGAATTCAGTAATTCACGGTTAAAATTATCCTTTACTTCTGAAAAATTTGCGAAGGCTACGACATCATTAATTTTTTCATTTATATAGTCTGTAATCTGCTTAGCTTTTTTTTCGGTAATTGCGTCCATATTACCTATTGCCTGTTCCTTTACTATTTTAACGGTATAAGAATAAGTAATGTAACCTACAGTAATCAATGGGATGAGTGAAAGAACTAAATATAATGAAGTCAGCTTAGTACGAAGAGTTTGATTAGAAAAAATATATTTCATTTTTAAGTGCGAGAGTATTTTGATGTTAAAGTATTTTTGCATTTATTCCCATTTAAATTTGATTTATCGAGATCTATAAGCTGAAAATATTAAAAATAAAATTATTCCGGATATCGGTTCAAGCATTACTTCTATTAATAAACATCTCTTTATTGGTAATAAATTAAAAATATTTTAACCAACACACAAGATATGAGCTAATTTAACGTAATTTTAAATGTAGAAACAATTCCATAATAGTTATCCCTTTTGTAAACTTTCATGCTCAAAATTTTTATCCTTTGATTTTAGCATAAAAGCGGATTCTGAAATCCTCTAGGAACCGGACATGTATGATGACAAAATAGTTCACGGGCACACTTTGCATCGTAACCAAACAATGCTTATTTATTAGAATAAATTATTATCTGTTTATTTGCACAGTATAACCGTGATTGCCTACTACAATATTATTTAATATGGATTTGTTATTTCCCAATGAAGCGATAACGGAGCAATTAACTCTTCACCCACAATTGTTTTCAAACTTTTATTTTTCGTAAAACATACTCGCCGGGCTGTGACGGGAACAGCTTGCATGTCTATCTTTAACCTACGGGGATTTGCTGATTATGATATACTTTTACCGATATCACTTTTTCTAATTTGAACGAGAACTGCACCGACGGCAGCAATTACCATCCCAATCCCCTCCTGAAAGGAAATATTTTCATCAAGGAAATACCAAGCCAGAACAGCAATCTGAATTAACATGGTTCCATTAATTATACTTGATTCCATTGCTGTAAGCGTGCGAAGAGTTAGGTTCCACAATGTAAACGCAAAGGCAGTATTAACAGCAGCCAACCAAATCAAAAACATCCAAGTCTTAAAACTTATTTCAGGTAGTCCATCCAGCGAGATACCAGCCGTAATTAAAATTATTGCGCCAACTCCCATACTAATAAAAGTTATTACTAACGGACTAATATCTTTATTTCTATTTATGTCTCTTCCAATTATAGCCGAAACGGCATTTGCCAAAACCCCAATGAACATTATTGCCAACCCAATATCTTCATTGCCAATTAATGAAATTGGAAAAAAATACGTAATAATTCCAACAATAAATAAAGCTGAACCAAACCATTGGAGGATTGAAGGTTTTTCACTTAGGAAGAATATTCCCATTACGGCAACAATTAGGGGTGTAAAGTTTAACATTAAACTTACTGTAACCGAAGGCAATAATGATAAGCCTAAAAATTGAGCGCCTTGTGTAAAAGCGTAAAAAACAACCCCTAAAAGAATCAACTTTTTCCATTGTGATATTTTCAACTCTTTAATTTCATTTATATATTTTTTATCAGCAACGAATGGGATAAAACAGAAAAAGGCGATTATGTAACGCAGTCCGGCATATGTTATTGGTGGAATTTCAATTAGTCCCCACTTAATAATTATGAAAGAAGTTGACCACAAAAACGTCACAAATAAAGCTTGTAATATTGGAACTATGTGTGCGTATTCACCTTTTGTCACTTTTATTTTTTCTCATCCATTCTTGGATATTAAGGAAAGCATTTTTCATAGCCTGGTCTCTATGGTCGCCGGTTTTAACAAGCGCAGAACCGGACTGAGCAATAGATTTGCCATTAGACAGAACAAAAATTCTTTGATAACCTTTTCCTTTTTCACCGAGCAATTCTTTTGATATATTTCCG